>DATKSN010000011.1:0-59051 GCA_035531595.1 Pirellulales bacterium
GCACGGATGAAGAGGAAGAAGACGGTGGCTGGGGCAGAGCCTAGGCGATGCCCCGGTCGCTTTGTAGCCGGGGCATCGCTGACGCTCTGCCACCAGCCACCAGCAAGAATGAAACCAACCAAACCACGGGTAGCTCTAATAGCGCGGATGAAGAAGACGGTGGCTGGGGCAGAGCCTAAGCGATGCCCCGGTCGCTATTTAGCCGGGGCATCGCTTACGCTCTGCCACCAGCCACCACGATAACGCGGATAGCACGGACTGAATTGAAAGAGCAGGCCCCATGAGCCAGTGGCATTGTCAACTCGACGACGCGGAGGTTGGCCCCATCTCGTTCCCCGAGTTGGTCGCGCTCGTGCGCGCGGGACGCGTGACCGAAAGCGTTCGCGTACGGCGCGAGGGCGCCAACGATTGGATGCCCGCCTGGAACGTGATCGGGCTGTTCAGCGAGGCCCAACGGCTGAAGAACGGCGAGCCGGCCGCCGCCGAGACGAGCATGCCGGCCGCAGAGGCGGCGCCGGCGCTGACGGTGCCGGCCGTTGAGCCAAGCCGCTGCGCCGAAGCGCGCGCGAAGCGTTCCGCGCGAAGCGTTCGCCAGAGCATCGCCGCCGCCGGCGGCGGTTTGGCGGTGGTCGTGGCGACGTACGGCTTCACGCGCCGCGCGAACCTCGTTTTTCCCAAGCCCCAACACCTGCGGCGGGCTCCCAGCGCCCTGTACGATATTCCGCTGTTTGGCGACGGTACGGCGCTGGAGTGCGGACTGTTCTATTTCGACCTGTTCCTGATCGCGGCCGCCGCCGTCTGGATTTTGCACGAGTGGGCCTCGACGAAGATTCACCGTTAGCCCGGATTATTCAAGGTTCCGTAGCTGGCTTCGCGAGAAGTCAGGCCGTGGACGCGAGTTACGCCAGAATTCTTGCGAATTCTGCTACAGCACAGTGCGCGAGTTCCTCCCGTGACCATGAATAATCCGGGCGAGATAGAGAGCGACCGGGGCATCGCTTAGGCTCTGCCCCAGCCACCGTGACAACCCGCGGCGCAAGCAAGGTAGGCAAGGTCCGTTCAACGCCGGGCCTTGCTTGCGCCGCGGGTTGTTCAACGCTGGGCCTTGCTTGCGCCGCGGGTTCGTGTCGGATGTGGGACCATGAATAATAAGGGGCTTAGGAAAGGCGCCATGAGCACGTCAACGCGGAACGAGGGGGGACGCGCGGGCGACGGCGCGCGCGGGCCGACGGCGCGGCCGCGCCGACGCCACGCGATTCCGTTCGTGACGGCAATGGCGGTAGCCGCCGTGGCGCTCGTCGTCCGCACGCAGCATTTGGGGAAAATCAGCTACTGGTTCGACGAAAGTTTCACCTGGCGGACCATCTCATTTCCCTGGTCCGAAGTCGTCGAGCGCGTCGCGCGCGACAATCAGCCGCCACTGTACTATTTGCTGCTCAAGGCGTGGGCCGGCATCTGGGGCGATTCACCGCTGGCCCTGCGCGGGTTCAGCGCCGTGGCCGGCCTTTTGACCGTCGGGTTTACTTACCTGTTCGTGCGCGAGGCGTACCAGCCGCCAACGGACGTTGAGCAGGCCGATCACGAGCAGGCCGATCACGAGCAGGCCGATCGCGAGCAGGCCAATCGCGAGCAGGCCGCCTTCGCGGGCCGCGCCGCGCTGTTGGCCGCGACCCTCTTGGCCCTCAGCGCGTTCCAGGTCCAGTGGGCGCTGCAAGCTCGGATGTACAGCCTGCTGGCGGCGCTGGCGGCGATGTCGAGCTGGCTGATGGTCCGCGCGCTGGCGCGGCCCGGGTCGCTTGCGCGCTGGGCGGCGTTCACGCTGGCGGCCGCGGCGGTCGGGTACACGCACTATTACGGCCTGTTCGCCGTGGCGGCGCAGTTTGTGTTTCTGTTTGCGCTGGCCGGCTGGAGAAGGCTGGCAGCGAACAGGGCTCCGGAATTTCGGTATGTGATCGCGGCGGCGGCGGGCGTGTGGCTGATGTGGG
Source organism: Pirellulales bacterium (assembly GCA_035531595.1). Taxonomy (GTDB): domain Bacteria; phylum Planctomycetota; class Planctomycetia; order Pirellulales; family JAICIG01; genus DATKSN01. The sequence goes on from DATKSN010000011.1 coordinate 1,986, forward strand.
CCCCCTGGGCGCCGGTCTTCCTGCGGCAGTTGCGCCAGGTGCATGCCGGGTTCTGGATTCGGCCGGTCGATTGGCGGATCCTGGCCACGACGATGTACCAGATGTTTTCGTTCTCGCAGTACGACGGCGCTTCGGACGGCGTGCTACTCGGCGTGTTGGAGCTGTGCGTGCTGCTGTTGGCGGCGCTCGTGGCCTGGCGCGCCAGCGCCATCGACTGGTACGTGGCGCTGGCCGCCGTGCTGCCGATTGTCGCGAGCGTGGCGGCCTCGTGGCTGGGCGTGCGGGTGTTCGACACACATTACTTCGTCGCGGCGCAGCTGTTTTTCGTCGTTGCGGCGGCCGCGCTCGTCGGCCGGCTGCGCGCGGCCGCCATCCGCCGGCTGATGATCGCGGGGCTGGTCGCCGGCTCGGCGGCGTTGTGCGTCATGCACTGGCGGATGCGCGACCACCTGGCCGAACGGCCCGGCGCCCTGGGAGCGGTGGCCTGGCTCGACGGCGCGAGAAAGCCCGGCGAGCCGGTGATCGTTTGCTCGCCGATGATCGCCACGACGATTGCCGCCCACGCGGCGTCGCCGGGGCCGATCTACGTTTTCCGCTGGCCGCAATTCGGCTATCGCCACTTCCACGGCACGGCCGTTTTCGACGAGTCCGATTACGTCGCGGCCGCCGATCTGCCGGGCCTGGCGGGCGACTGGGTGTGGGCCGTCGATACCGACGGCTGGGACAACGGCAGCTTCACGGTGCCGATGCCCGCCCCTTGGGCCTTGCGCGTGGAAGAGCGGTTCAAGGAGATTTACGGCAACGAGTACGACCTCGTCGTGCGGCTCTACCAACGCGAGCCGGCGGGAAAGGGAGTTGATTCACCACGCAGGCATCGAGAGCACGGAGAATGAATGACGACAAAGGGGAAGGAATGGATATCAACGAAATTCCGATGAAACCGCGGAGGGAGTCCGTTCCACGGCTCGTTCACGGGCGGGCCGCCTTTGGGCGAACGGAGCTGATCGCGGTGCTGGCCCTGGCCGGGTTGACTGTGGCGCTGGCCCTGCCGGCGTTGCAGGCGTCGCGCGAACGGGCGCGCTTGGCGACGTGCGGCGACCGGCTGCGGCAAATCGGGCTGGCGCTGGCGGCTTATCACGACGCCCAGGGGTGGCTGCCGCCAGCCGCGTACTGGCGCGGCGACGGCCGGCCGGTCGATCGACTGGACGACGAGAGCTGGACCGGCGACATCACCTACCAGAACTGGCTGCAATTGCTGCTGCCCTACGCCGGCGCACAAGAGCTGGCCGAGATGTTCGATTGCGAGGCGCCGATCACGGACGAGCGGAACGAGCGGGGACGGACCAGCGAGTTGGCGCTGGTGACCTGTCCGAGCGACAGGTTTCACAGGGCGGACAATCGGCATGAGTATCGAGCGCCGGCCGGCGGTGGGGAGCCGGGGGCGCGGCCGGCCGGAAGTCTCAGGACTTCCGCCACGGGGGCCGGAACTCTCACGAGTTCCGCTACGCCGGCGAGTTCGGCGTCTGGGGCGCAGTTCGCACGCGGCAACTATGCGATCAACGGCGGCTCGCACACGCTGGGGCGCTGGCCGGGAAATGCGGCGATGCCGGTCGCCGAAGGCTGGCATTACGAGGTCGATGCGGCAACGGGTACGTTCGCCTGGTACGGCACAGGCGTGGCGGGCATCAACAAGGCGTTTCGGCTCGACGAACTGCGCAACGGCCTGGCCGCGACCGTGGTCGTCGATGAGATCCGCTCGGGCTTTCACCCGCTCGATCCGCGCGGGTCGTGGGCCTTCGGGCAGATCGCCGCCAGCATCACCTGGGGCCACGGCGTGACGGGCGACGACGGCGGGCCGAACAACATGCGCGCGCGCGCCGACGACATCTTGAACTGCGGGGCCATGCTCGAGCTGCTCGGCCCCCATGCCGCGCTCGAAGCCGGCATGCCGTGTGTCTGGTACTGGAACAAGAACGCCCAGGCCACCGCGCGGAGCATGCACCCCGGCGGCGTGCAATTGCTGACAGCGGACGGGGCCATGCACTTCGCGTCCGATGGGATCGATCGCGGCGTGTGGCACGCGATCCATTCGCGCGAGTTCCCGAGCGAGGCGCTGCGCGACGTGGATTTTTCGGACGGAACGGCGAAGCGGGAGGAGGCGCGGCCGATGGAGAGGGCGGCCGGAGGTCTCACGACTTCCGCTACAGATGCCGCGATTTCCACTGCGGAGGAGTTGCCGGAGCGAATCGAGAACTCGATCGGCATGCGGCTGGTGCTGATTCGTGCGGGGGCGTTCATGATGGGGGTGCCCGATCTGGGCTGGCGCGACACCGACAGCAACGAAAGTGCGCCCAAGGACTGTCCGCCGCATGGAGTGCGGCTCTCGTGGCCGTTCCACATCGGTGCGTATGAGGTGACGCAGGCCGAGTACGAGCGTGTGATGGGCGAAAACCCCAGTTGGCATGTGACGTGCCGCGGGTTCGAGAGCGACCGGTCGTTCGCCACCGATCGCATGCCGGTCGAGCAGGTCAGTTGGCACGCCGCCGCCGAGTTTTGCCGCCGGCTGAGCGAGCTGCCCGACGAGCAAGCCGCCGGCTTGCGCTACCGGCTGCCGACCGAAGCGGAATGGGAGTATGTCTGCCGCGGCGGGCGAAGCGAACCGTACGCCTGGACGAAGGAGCCGAATCGCACCAGCGGAGAAACGGCCGGGCCGGCCCGAGCGTACGCGCTGCCGCTCATGTCCATCGGCTCGTTCCCGCCCAATGCGCTGGGCGTGTACGACATGCGGGGCAACGTGTACGAGTGGTGCCAGGACTGGTTCCGGCGCGATTATTACCAGCATTCGCCGTGCAATGATCCGCAGGGGCCGGCCGCCGGATACTTTCGCATGGTGCGAGGGGGTGATTGGATCTTCACCGGCGAGGGCTGCCCGATCAACCGAACGGTCACTCCGCCTTGGGCGAGCGACCGGTTTCTCGGCTTCCGCGTCGTGGCCGAGCCGCCGGCGGACGGCCGGCTGCCTGACAGGCCGAGCGGCGCCTGGCCCGTAGGCACGGAGTTGGCCGTGGCCTGCGAGCACCGCAATCCGCGGAACACCGAGCTCGTGCTGCTCGATCCGGCCGACCGCCACGCGCGGCTGCTTTACGACGAGCCGGCCACTGCGCCGACCTGGCACCCGTCGGGCGCGCGCCTGGCATTTGCCAACGGCAAGAACCTGTTTGTCCTCGATCTCGAGAGCCAGCAAGCCACCAACCTGACCGAAGGACGGTTGGGTGAGGTGTTCGACGCGGCCTGGTCGCCCGACGGCGAGACGATTGCGTTCAGCTCGCCGAGCAGCCGCGGCTACTGCACGATCTTCGGCATCGACGCTCAGGGTGGCGAACCGCGCGAGTTAGGGTCGCTGGCAGGCCGTTTTCCGGCCTGGTCGCCCGACGGCAAGCGGATCATGTTCGTGCGGGACGAAGCGGGTGGCGCGCAGGGGTTCCGGCTGGTCGAGATCGGCCTCGACGGCGGCAACCTGCGGCAGGTGTTGGCCGAGAGTGTGCCTTGGAACGCCGCCCCGGCCTGGGCACCCGACGGGAGGCGGTTCGTGTTCTCGCATTGGGGCAAGACGCCGCGGCACCGCCAGCTTTGCCTGGCCGCGGCCGACGGGCAAATTGTCGAACGCCTGACGTCAGAGGAAGGCTTCGCCACGTTTGCCGCCTGGTCGCCCGACGGCCGCTATGTGAGCTATGCGGAATTCGGGGTCGAGCCGACGCGGCCCGGCGACCGCGGCGACCTGCTGATCTACGACGTCGAGCAGCTTCGCTCGCGCGTCGTTTCGCGCGGCACCCTGCCGCAGCACGAACACGCGCGAGCCGCGTGGCGGCCACAACCGTAACCGTCCGGTGAAACGCACCGTCGCACGACTCCCAACTGACATGGACTCCTCCTTTGCATCGACGAGCCACAACACTGCGAGAAAAAGAGCGTCCACCGTCGCCGTTCGGAATTCTCACGAATTCCGCTCCGCGCACACTTCCGGCAGAGGTGGGCCTGCGATCGCTGCGCGATCGGATCCCACCCTACGGCGAGCAATTAGTTGGCCAACGCCGGCCGGCTGGGGAAATTCGGCGCGTAGCGTGGGCTTCAGCCCGCGTTCGTCGTGGGCGGTGCCCACCCTACGGGCTGGCGGCGAAGAACCTGGTGACTCGGGACAGTCCGTCGAAGATGAAACGGGCCGCGGTTTTGTGGCTGGCGTCGTACCAGACGATCTCCGGCTCGCCGAACGCGCGCCAGAGCGACTCGGTGCAGGCCCTGGGAATCACCTCGTCGTGACTGGCGTTGAGCATCAGGATCTTCCGGCCACGGACGTTCGCGGCGTAGGTCACGGGATCAATGCTCTTCCAGAGCGTGAGGAACTCGTCCTTGTTGCCGCCGCCGTCGGTCCAATTTCTACGCAGCCTGGCCAGTTGCGGGTTTTCCCAGGCGACCTGCCCGATGTCGCCGCCGGCCAGCATGGTGCAGATCTTCTTGAAACGCGGCTCGGCCGTCGCCGCCAACGCGCTGGTGATGCCTCCCAGGCTGATGCCGAAGATGCCAAGCCGCTCGGGGTCGATCTCCTCTTGCGCGGCCAGCCAGGCGGCCCCACGGCGGATGTCCAAAACCGCCTGCCGCATGCCCGCCACCGTCGCGCGCGGATCTTCCGAAACCATCCGCACCGGGACCTCGGGCTGGCGGCGCGGGCCGTAGTACGGGAGCTTCACGAACAGCGCCGCCACCCCCTCCTGGGCCAGCGAGCGGCAGAAAAGCCGCGAGAGCTGAAAGTCACCCCCGAGGATATGCAGCACGATCACGCCCGGATGTTTGCCCTCGCTGGTCGGGCGGAAATACTCCGCATGCACCGTGTTGTTGTTGGGGTGCGGCGTTTCGACGGGCGAGGGGTACGTGACCTCGAAGATCTCCATGGCCCGTGAAACCGTCGGCAGGGGCGACTGCCGGAAACGGAACGTGTGCGGCTCCAAGCGGAACAATTCCGGCACTTGCGATTCATCGCCGGCCGGCTCGAAACGGACCTCGCCCGTGCAGACCCCGTCGGCGGGCCGGGCGCCGAGCGGTTCGGATTCAGCCGCCAGACCTCGGCACGGGAGGGCCAGCAGAAGCAACCAACAGGAGATGGAGCCGCGTCGCGTGGGAATGAACATGGTAAGCCTCGATCCAGATGTCCCGTTGTCGGCCGCATGAAGTATATACCAGGCCGGCCACGTTCCCAAACGGGTTTCGGCTGGCGGATGTCTATTGGGGGAATTTGGTGGCGATGACTAGAATGGTTCCCTACAGAATGAATTCGCGGAACCAGGGCGCGCCATGAGTCTCACGGAATCCTTTTCGCCCCCGAGCAAGCTCGCCTCGCCGTCCATCCGGCGGCGTTGGTGGAAAGGCGCCGTTACCCTGGCGCCGGCGCTGGCGCTGATCATCTGGATGGCGAGCTTTCGTGTCGATTGCGGTCCTGAAAGCGGAAGAGCGTTTTCCGGGACGGCCGGCGATGGAGTCAACGGCCGACGCACATTGCGGATCGCGACGTTCAACATTCACGGCGGCGAGGGGCGCGACGGAGGGTTCGACCTGGATCGAACGGCCGACACGCTGCGCGGTTGCGACCTGGTCGGTCTGAACGAGGTCCACGGCCGTTATGCCTGGGAAACGGTCGATCAGGCCGAATGGCTCGGGCGCACACTGGGCACATCCTGGCTCTTCGCACCTACCGAAGAGCGCTGGTGGCACTACCAGTTCGGCAATGGAGTGCTCAGCAAGATTCCGGTGGCCTTCTGGCGGCGGCTTCCCCTGCCGCGCCGCCACGGCCGCAGCTTTCGCAACGCCGTACTCGTGAACGTCGACCTTCAGGGCCGCGCGTTGCACGTCGTCGTCACGCACCTCGACCGCAGCGAACCGCGCGACCGGCAAGAACAGTGGCAAGCCGTCGCCAGGCTGTTCCTCTCGCTGGCCGAGCCGGCCGTGCTCATGGGCGACATGAATACCGAGGAGTTGGAAACGCCGCTGGCGGAGCTCCTGGCCTCGCCAGGCGTACACGATCCGCTCCGCGAGGTTCTGGGCGACGGAGCGCCGCGGCGGATCGACTGGATTCTGACCCGCGGATTGCTTACAGTCGACGCGGGGCTTCGCGACAACGGCGCCTCGGACCATCCGTGCGTTTGGGCCGAAGTGGCACTGGACGCCGATCACAACCGCTGACTCTTGACTTCCCAGCGCCAACACACCCGAATTCTTGCGAATTCGGCTACACCCTGCGGCGATCCCCTGACCCATGACGAAACAACTTAAAATCAGCGACGTCCGCACGATCGCCCTGCGAGGGGCGACTCACGACCACGGTTGGCCCGGCGGCACTGATCCCAACGTGCAGTACAACACCCTGCTCGAGGTGCTCAGCGACGAGGGAGTGGTGGGCATCGGAAGTTGCTATACGACGCGGGCCTTGGTCGAGGCGGCGCTCGCGCTCTTGCGCCCGCACCTGATCGGCGAGAGCGGCCTGGAACCCGAACGGGTCAGCGAGAAGCTGCGGCAGTCGATGTTCTGGCTGGGACGCGGCGGCTCGGTCGAGCACGCGATCAGCGGCATCGACATCGCGCTCTGGGATCTGCTGGGCAAGGCGCTGGGGCAGCCCGTCTCACGGCTCTTGGGCGGCATCTACCGCGACCGAATTAAGCCCTACGCCTCGATCCTCTTCGAAGATCCGCCGGTGCTGCGGGAAAAGCTGGCCGAGCAGATGGCACGCGGCTTTCGGGCGATCAAGATGGGCTGGCGGCCATTTGGACGTGTCAGCCGCAAGTACGACGAGGTGCTGGTCCGCACCGCCCGCGAAACGGTGGGCGACGACGTCGAGCTGATGGTCGACGCGGGCGGCAGCGAGCAATTCTGGCCGCACGGCGTCGGCTGGGCCCGCGAGACCGCCAGGATGCTGGGTGAGTACGGCGTGATCTGGTTCGAGGAGGCGCTGAAGCCCGACGACGTCGAGGGGTTCAAGGAGTTGAAGCAGAGCTCGCCGGTCTTGATCGCCACCGGCGAGGTGCTCACGCGGCGGCAGTCGTTCCAGCCGTTCATCACGTCGCGGGCATTGGATATCATCCAGCCCGACTTGACCAAGTGCGGCGGGCTGAGCGAGGGACGTAAGCTGGGTTGGATGGCGTACGACCACGGCGTGCTGTTGGTGCCTCACGGCTGGAACACGGGGGTCGGCGTCGCCGCCGACCTGGCGTTGACGGCGGCCTTGCCGGTCGCCCGCTGGGTCGAGTATCAGACGGGCGTGCCCTACATCGAAGAGATCATTTCGCCGCCCTTCGCGCTCGATGCCGACGGCATGCTCCGCGTGCCGACGGGGCCGGGGTTGGGGATCGAATTGAACCCGGACGCGGTGGGGAGGTATTCGACGTAACTCAGTCCACAATCCGCACGCCGGCGGCTTGTTCGCAGACCTTGGCGACGGATGCGAAATCGTCGCCGCCGTGCCCCAGGTTCATGGCGGCCGTGTATTGCTGGAAGGCGGCGGCCGAGACCGGCAACGGCACGCGCAGCTCGCGGGCCAACTCGAGGGCCAACGCCAGATCCTTGCGCATCAGTTCGGTGCTGAAACCGGGCCGGTATTGGTCGGCCAACAGGTACTTTCTGGCCCGCGCGTCGAACAACGTCGATCCGCCGCTGGAGACCGAGACCACATCGGCCATCGTCGCCAGGTCGGCGCCGGCCGCCTTGGCCAGTACGAACCCCTCGCCGATCAGGGCCATGATGCCGCCGCCGATCATCTGGTTCACGAGTTTGATCGTCTGACCGGCCCCGAGCGGCCCAACGTGAAACACATGCCGGCCCAGGGCCGCGAACACGTCGCGGCAGCGCTCGAAGTCGGCCGCCTCGCCGCCGGCCATGATGGCCAACGTCGCCGCCTCGGCGCCGGCCGGTCCACCCGACACGGGCGCGTCGAGCACCGCCAGGCCGGCCTCACCCAGCCGGGCGCCGATGCGCCGAATCGTGTGGGGCGCGATGGTGCTCATGTCGATGAAGGTCTTGCCCGGCGAGGCGCCTTCGATCACGCCGCCGGGCCCCAGGGCCACCTCGGTCACTTGGGCGTCGGCCGTGACGATGCTGATGATGAAGTCGGCCTCGCGCGCAGCCTGGGCCGGGCTCGCGACCTGGCTCGCGCCGGCCGCGACGAATTCGGCTGCGACCTCGGGCCGCCGCGCGTAGAACACCAGACGATGGCCGGCCCGCAGCAGGTTGCGGGCCATCGGCCGGCCCATGGTTCCCAATCCGATGAATCCGATAGTTGACATCACGGTCTCCTGTGAGTACCGGGTGGTGGCTGGTGGCAGAGCCTACGCGACGCCCCGGCCAAATAGCGACCGGGGCATCGCTTAGGCTCTGCCCCAGCCACCGTGAATGTCTCATTCTCGACCGCGTGGAGTACGATGGCAAGTATTCGATTTCCTCTGAGCGTGTGCTAAACTGAAGGTTCAGTCAGGAGATTATGAACCATGTCGATTACCGCGCGATCACTGCCGGGCACGTCCATCGACCCACTCTACCCCGATTCCGACGGCAAACCTATGGGCGAAAGCGGATTTCATGTGGCGGCCATCATTCACTTGCACACCGTCCTGACGAGCTTCTTCCGATCGCGACACGATGTCTTCGTCGGCGCCGACATGTTCGTCTATTACGAGCGGGGAAATCGCGAGGCGTGCAAGGCGCCGGATGTGTTCGTCGCGATCGGTGTGGCGGGCAACCACCAACGGCGGTCTTTCCGGCTTTGGGAAGAGCTTGTGCCACCCACCGTGGTGATCGAGGTCACGTCGACGGGGACTTTCGACGAAGACGACAAGGTCAAGCCGCTCGTATATGCGCGGCTCGGGGTGGCGGAGTACTTCATGTTCGACCCCGACGGCGAAAACCTCGATCCCTCACTGAAGGGGCGGCGGCTGCGGGACGGCGGCTATGAACCCATCGCGCCTGACGCCCTGGGCAGGCTGCCGAGTCGCGAATTGGGCCTGCTGTTTGAAGTCGATGGACCGCTATTGCGCGTCTTCGACACACGAGCCGGTCAACGGCTCATGACGTATGACGAATATGAGGAAATCGTCGAGGCCCAGGAGCAACAAGCGAAGCTCCAGGAACAACGAGCGAAGGCCCAGGAACAACGAGCGAAGGTCCAGGAACAACGAGCGGAGGCCCAGCGCCACCGTATCGCGGCGCTGGAAGCGGAACTCGCGCGTCTCCGTGGCGCGAAGCCAAGTGAGGAATAGTCGTTCGACGGATCGTTCCGCGTAGCGGGTCAGCTTCAGCGGTTGGTTCGGCCGCTTTCCAGGGCTGGCGAGGCGGAGGAAGGTCCATTCCCTTCGACGTGGGAAGCCTGCCCCTCCGAGGCGTGTCGGATCGCTGTCCAATCGATGGACGCGACCCAGCAGTGTTCTTCTTCCGATAAGGACACGACGCCATCGACCAGCAATTCATCCAACTGCCCCTTGTCGTCCAGATCATCGGCGTACAACGTCAGGTGCAGCCCCGCGTGCAACTCGATCTGCTGTTCCGCTAAATCCTCGATGGTTCCGATGCAATTCAAACGAAGCCGTCCATGAGCATCCGCGTTGTGAAAGTCGGCGTAGATTTTTGGCTTAACCATGCTCGGTCTCCTCGCGTCAGGGCCTCTTGGCTGGATTGGGGATGGCGGGTGTGAGCAAACGGCTCGCATTTTCGGGCTTCAGACCGACCACGGTGGCGTGATGCGGACTGCGACCGGAGGTTCGCACGACATCACCACCAGCGGCACGAATCGCGCCAACGGTGGTCACGCCAATCTGCCCGTGAGGAATGGCTGCGGCTAGCGCCTCCACGGACATTCGATCCTCGCATTCCACTGAGGCCCCCGTCACTCCACTGGGGTGGGTTCTCATTCCGCGACGCACATCGGCTGGAAGATTGCGCCCGCCTCGAACAACCACGGCATCGTCCGGAATCCGCTCCGCCATCGTGCGCCCTCACCGCTGCTCGTGATGACGCCTTCCCTCGCTCGTCATCTTCCTGCTGCTCCATTCTACCCGAAGTCTGTTTCAGGAGGCAAGCCTTCGATTCCGGCACTTCTGGCACATGCTGCACGTCGGCGTGAATCAGGGCGTGACAGTTCGCGCAGACGACAGCCAGATCCTCCAGCCGTGTGACGACGGGCACTGCCGCCAGCCACCACTTTCTCGTGACCAAATGTCTCATTGTCGGCCGCGTGAAGTAGAGTTGGGTTGGGTGGCGGACATCGCCATCCTACGTGGCTCGGGCTTTAGCCCGCGTTCGTTGTGGGCGGTGCCCACCCTACGTGGCTTCCGTCCCGAACCGCGCAATCGCAATCTCCTTCAGTCCCTTGAGATCGACCTTTCCGGTCCCCAGCACGGGAATCGTCTCGACCTGGCAGAAACTGTCGGCGCCGGGAATCCAAAGATTGGGCAGGCCGGCCTGGGCCAGTTCCTTGCAGATGGTCTCGGGCGGCTTGTCCAGCGCCGTGTGGATCACGACCAGCCGCTCTCCTTTGCGCGGGTCGGGCACGGCCGTGACGGCGATCTTCAACTCGTCCTCGCCCGCCGCGATCACCTTTTGCAGCGTCTCCTCGATCTTGATGTGCGGGACCATTTCGCCGCCGATCTTCGAGAATCGGCTCTGCCGGCCGGTGATGCGGATGAAACCATCGTCATCGATCAGGGCGACGTCGCCCGTCTGATACCAGCCGTCGCGAACCGCCTTGGCCGTCATCTCGTCGTGTCCCATGTAGCCGCGCATCACATTGGGGCCCTTGATCCAGAGCATGCCCGGCTGATTGCGACCCAGTTCCGCGCCGCTGTCGTGGTCGGTTATGCCGTCGAGGTCAGTGATTTTCGCGCTCACACCAGGAATCGGACGCCCCACGGTGCCTTCCTTGGCGGTCACTCCCGTCGTCGCGCTGGCGCGGCTGGGGGGAATGTTCACGGCCACCAAGGGCGACAGCTCGGTGCAGCCGTAGCCCTCGACGGGCCGCACGCCGAACCGCTCTTCGAAGGCGTCGCACAGTTCCTTGGGCAGCTTCTCGGCCCCCGCCACGACCACGTCGAGGGCCGCGAATTCCTCCGGCCGGCAACGCTTGAGGTACGAACGCAAGAACGTGGGCGTGGCGATGAGAATCGTCACGCCGTGTTTCTTCGAAAGGTCGCCGATCTGCCGTGCTTCCAAGGGGCTGAAGTGATAAACCCCCTTGGGCCACAACGTGAGCACGGTCCACATCGTGGCCGTGTAGCCGAACGAATGAAAGAAGGGCAGGATGCCGAGCAGCACATCGTGGTCGTTGAGCCGGACGAGCTGGTCGATCGCCTCGACGTTCGAGCCGACGTTGCCGTAAGTGAGCATCACGCCCTTCGGTTCGCCCGTCGACCCGGAGGTGAAAATAACCGTCAACACGTCGTCGAAGCCGATTTTCGTGAGTCCCAGCATCCGCTCGAGTAGACCGACGGGCGTGACGAAGGCCCCCAGCGCGGCGGCGAGCTTATCGACCGTGGTCGTCTTGCGGCGGAGATCTTCCAGGAACACGACCTCGGCATCGAGCTGGAAGTTCAGCTTTTCCAGGAATTTGCGGCTGGTCAAAACGTGACGGATCCCACATTGGCGGATGCACGAGGTCATCACGCTTGGCGAAACCGTGTAATTCAGGTTGACGGCGATTCGACCCGCCAAGGGCAACGCCACGTTGGCGAGCACCCCGGCGGCCGAGGGAGGCAACAGCAGGCCCACGTACTTCTCATCCGGTTTCAGCACCTCGCGAGTCAGCAAGCGGCGGAAGATCAACGCTCCGGCCAACAGCTTGCCGCCTGTGAGCTCGGTGCCCAGCGAATCGGCCAGTTTCGGCCGGCGCAGGCTACGCCGGCACGCGCGCAGAAACGCGCGCGGCAGGATCATGTGCTTGGTTCGGCTTGGTTCCACGGCCATCATGGTAGCGGAAGCGCGGACGCCTTGCCACCCGCCGCGTATTCGCGTAAAGACCTACGACCGGCCGTTTCGGCGCGACCCTAGCGGGCGTCACTCCGCGACGAGCGCTGAAGTCGCGCGGCCACGAGACACGATAAGTGATCGTGGAGCGTCGGCGCGCCAGGCATGGGTTTTTTTCGAGGAAGGTCGCCAGGATGGAATTCACCCGCAACCATTACTTTCTGGCCGGTGTCGTGGTGCTGCTTTTGGGCATCCAACTGCGGATGGTGGATTCGTTCGTCCTCAACGAGAACAGCACGCGGCTCATGACGACCCAATCGTCGAGCGGTGTGGGGGGCAGGCCGATCTTCGCGTCCATCGCCGCGCCCCACAAAGTGCTCAGGCCACCCGAATGGCTGGGCTGGTCGCTGATGTCGGTCGGCTCGGTGCTGATTCTACACAGCCTGGCGATGAAAGGGCCAGGCATGGATCATTAACCCGTGTATGAATAATCCGCTTGACACCTATCGCGGCCGGAATATCATAACGAGTAAAGAACTCGTGAACCACGAAGCCCATGCCGGCGACCGCCCGGCGGGGGGGGCGTGTTTTCTCCTGCTCCTGGAGTATCATTCATGGCTGCGTATCGGCGGCTGGACGTCGCGGAAAAGAAGGGCAAGAACCAGGACGTAACCGTGGTCGGGTTCGTTGACCGCAAGATTCTCGATGAAGCCAGCATCCAGGAACTGGGCCAAGAGTTGTTCCAGTTGGTCGAGGAAGATAAGCGTGGCAAGATCGTCCTGAACTTCTCCAAGGTCGATTTTCTGTCGAGTGCCGCTTTGGGCAAGCTGATCACGCTCGACAAGAAGGTCAAAGCCCATGGCGGCAAATTGAAACTCTGCCACATTCGGCCTGAGATTTACGAGGTCTTCGCGATCACCAAGTTGAACAAACTGTTCGACATCAAGGCCGACGAAAACGCCGCTCTGGACGCCTTTTGATCGAGGGGCGGGGCAAAACCTTCCGCCAGCCACTGGGAAGCGGGCCAGCGATCGCCTTAACTCCTCGCAACGCCGACGCCGATGTCAGAACCAAGTTGGACCTGGAGGATGGAACAGGTCATTCCCAGCGAAACGGGTGCGGGCAAGCGCGTGCTCGACGATCTGCTGGAGCAGCTTGAAGCGCACCACTGGGGCGAATACGACATCCACGGCATCCACTTGGCCCTGGAAGAGGCGCTGGTCAACGCTATCCGCCACGGCAATCGCTCCGACGTCAGCAAGAACGTCCATATCTCCTGCAAGCTTTCCCCCCAGCAACTCTGGATACAAATCCGCGACGAAGGGGCCGGCTTCAAACCCGCCGATGTACCGGACTGCACCGACCCGGAAAACCTTGAAATCCCTTCGGGGCGCGGCATCATGCTGATGCGGGCCTTCATGTCGAGGGTCGAATACAACGACCTGGGCAATTGCGTGGAGATGGAAAAGCACCGCGCCAGTGAGACCGCCTGATTTCCGCCGGGTAACATTGCCGGCCGGTAGGGTGGGCACCGCCCACCAGCGATGCCTATGGCAGGCGAGCGGGGGGCGTAAGCCCCCTGTTCGTAGCACGGTGGGCACCGCCCACCAGCGATGCCTGTGGCAGGCGAGCGGGGGGCGTAAGCCCCCTGTTCGTAGCACGGTGGGCACCGCCCACCAGTGATGCCTGTGGCAGGTAGGCGAGCGGGGGGCGTAAGCCCCCTGTTCGTAGCACGGTGGGCGATGCCCACCCTACGAACTTCGCGTGGGAACACAACTTTGGCCGCTCCGCGGCCCCGCGTCGGCCAAGCACTGCGGAGCGTGGGAACGAGCCATCAAAAATGCCGGCGTCGGGGTGCTAGCATCGCCCGCGCGAACCGGTATAATGCCGCCAGGAAACATGAGGCAACTTGTGGTCGGCGGTCGTCCGGCCACGCGGTCGCGCAAGGAGATGGATCATGAGTGCGACGTACACCGGCTCTGTTCTCAAATCGTTGGAAATCGACTCGGCCCGGGTGGAGGCGCTGTCCGAACCCGATCTGTGCGAGTTGATCGGCTTCATCGAATACGACAGCCGTTTGCACCCGGCGCGCCGCGATGATCTCGGGGAGGAACGCCGCGATGAGGCTGCTCCGGTCGCGCGCTCGGCGCCAGTCGCCGGCCGCTTGGCGGACGCCTCGTGCCTCGAATGAAGCACGGTTCGCCGGCTGAATCGCACGACACGCCTCCCGCCGCGGCGGAGCACGATCCGTACGCCGCGTTGCGGTTGGGCAACTTCCGGCTCTACATGTCGGGCAATGTTCCAGCGATCTGCGGGATGCAAATGCAAACCGTCGCGGTCGGCTGGGACGTGTACGAACGGACCCATTCGCCCATGGCGCTGGGGCTGGTCGGATTGGTGCAGTTCCTGCCGGTCATCGCGCTGACCTTGAACGCGGGGCACCTCGCCGACCGCGCGCAGCGAAAGTCGATCGTGATCTCAGCGATGTGCGTGATCTCGGGCTGCTCGTTCGCATTGACCGCGGTCTCGCTCTGGAAAGCCGACATTGGGTTGGTTTATCTTTGCTTGCTGTTCAGCGGGGTGGCGCGCGCGTTCATGCAACCCGCCAAGGCCTCGCTGCTGCCGCAGATTGTTCCGCGCCACATTTTCAGCAACGCCGTGACCTGGAACATGGGCGGGTTTCAACTTGCGTCGATCGCCGGTCCCGCGTTGGGCGGGTACTTGATCGCTTATCAAGGCAACGCGACCGTGGTCTACCTGTTCGACGCCCTGGCGACGCTCGTGTTCGTCGTGTCGCTGTCGTTCGTCAAGACGGGAAGCTACGAACCGTCGCGCGAACAGCAAGCCGGCCAAAGGGCGTTCGTCGCGGGGATGCACTTCGTTTGGCGGAACAAGGTCATCCTGGCCGCCATGACGCTCGACATGTTCGCCGTGCTTCTCGGCGGCGCCGTGATGCTCTTGCCCATCTACGCCGAGGACGTCTTGGACGTCGGGTCCAAGGGGCTGGGCTGGTTGCGAACCGCGCCGGCGGTGGGCGCACTGCTGGTGTCGGTCGTCATGGCGCACCGTCCCCCATTCGAGCACGCCGGCCGCACGTTGCTCTGGGTCGTTTTCGGATTCGGCGTGGCCACGATCGTCTTCGGCCTCTCGCATTCGTATTGGCTTTCGCTGCTGATGCTCTTTCTGACCGGAGCGTTCGACTTCGTCAGCGTCGTGATACGTCACACGCTCGTGCAGATGCTAACGCCCGACGCGATGCGTGGCCGCGTTTCGGCGGTGAACAGCATGTTCATCGGCGCCTCGAACGAGCTCGGCGGCTTCGAGTCGGGGCTGGTCGCCCAGTTGACGTCTCCCCTCGTGTCGGTCGTTTCCGGCGGCGTTGGCACGCTGTTGGTGGTGGCGGCCGTGGCGATCGGCTGGCCACAACTGCGGCGTTACGGCCGGCTGGACGGGAAGTAATTCGCGTCATGGCCTTGCATAATTTTTTCCCGCGGCTTGCGGTGCCGATTGAGCCGGGCCGTGTCATTCGTTACAGTCAAGGTAGTTCAAGTTGCGGTAGGGTGGGCGTTGCCCACAACGGACGCAGGCTGACGCCCACGCCACCGCTCCGCGACCACCCGTAGGGTGGGCACCGCCCACAAGCCGAACCCAGGCCGGAAATCATCGGCGCGACGCCGAGAAAGACGCGAACGTGAAGACGTGCCCTGCTTGCCACCGTACCGTGCCTGACCAGGCGACGGTGTGTCCGCATCCGGCCTGTGGCAAGCCGCTGCCCGGCCCCGGCGCGGCGACAAAACCGTCGATTCAGCGACCGCCGCCGCCCGGTCCCGTGCGCATTGCGCCGACGGGCGCGGCGCGGCCGCCGGCTCCAACTCCGCCAGCGCGGCCGACAGGTGAGCCGGCGACCGGCGAAAACGTACCGCACGTCCCAGCCGAGGCAAGCGGACGTCGCTGGTTGCTGTTCGTCCTGTCGCTACTGGTGCTCCTTGGGTTCGGCTCTTGGGCCGGCTACGAGGCATGGCGCCGTGACGCCGCCGTGGCGCGAAACGACCCGGCCGAGGCCGATGGCGGCGGAAAGCCGGCGCCGGCGAGCGGGGGGCGTAAGCCCCCTGTTCAGGACGCCGTTCAAGATCATCCATCCGGCGAAACGGCGACTTTGGCGACTGAGGGGCATAAGCCCCCTGTTCAGGACGCCGTTCAAGCTGAGTCATCCGGCGAAAAGTCGGCGCCTCCGGAAGTACTGGGGCTCTACGCGCTCCGAACCGCGCCGAAGCGCGAGGAATGGGTGGCTCTGTTGGGTGGCACGCCGACTTCGGAAACGGCGGTTGACACGGGGTTGGAGTGGCTCGTCAGGCACCAATTGGACGACGGCCATTGGGGTCCCGACGGCCTGGGCCACGGCCCCAACTCGCGTTGCGAGCAGCAGCACGTCTGCGAAGGGCCGCCCGGCGGCGCTTACGAGGCGGCGCTGACCGGCCTGGCCCTCTTGGCCTTGCAGGCCGGCGGTCACTATGACTTCAACGAACACCCTTATTCCGGTCACGTCGCCAAGGGACTGAACTGCCTTGTCGATCAGCAGGGCCTTGAAGGCGAACTGGTCGGCTCGCAAAATAATCTCGCCGAGAAGCCGGGCATTCCCAGCCAATACCAGCAGTATTTCATGTATGAGCACGCGATCGCCACCTTCGCCCTGGCCGAGTCCTGCGCCGTCGCGCGCGCGTCGGGCCGGCACCCCGACGCGAAGATCCTTCACGCGGCGACCAAGGCCGAGAAGTTCATCGAGGCCCAGCAGCACCACGACGGCGGCTGGCGATATACCCCCAACCTGAACGATCCCAGCGACAGTTCGGTCTCCGGCTGGGTGATGCTGGCCCTGAAGACCTGCCGTGAAGCCGAGATCCCGGTCAGCGACCGGACCTTTTCGCGGTTGGTGAGCTTCTTTAAGAACCAGGAAGATCCGCTCACGGGGCGGACGCACTACCAAACGCCCAACTTCGGCACCGACGCCCTGACCGGCGTGGGGATGCTGCTCGACCAGTTCGTCACGCACCACGCCGACTCGCCCTTGATTGCGCTGGCGGCGCCCTACTTGGCCGAGTTGGCCGAAAGCGAATGGGGCCCGGGCGTCGCGAACCCACCACAGTACGACTACTATCTCTGGTACAATTGCACATTGGCCATGTACCAGGCGGGCGGCGATCCGTGGAAGCGATGGAACCAGGTCGTTCGCGAGCGCGTGCAGGGCTTGCAGATCAAAGGCGAAGGCTGCGACCGTGGCAGTTGGGCGCCCAACGACCACTGGGGCGCGCAAGGCGGCCGAATCTACACGACCGCGCTGGCCACCTTGACGCTCGAAGTCTATTACCGCTTCGCCAAGCAGCCACAAGAAGGAGAAACGAAAGAAGAATAATCCCGGCTAGCCCGCCTCGCGGTGCTTGAAAGGGTTGCCGGCCTTCTTGAAGCCCCAGTGGGGAGCCTGAATGACCGCGGCGGCGGGTTGCGCCAGGGGACCGATGGGACCGTCGGCGGTGCCCTCCCAGCTATGAGTCGCCATGGCCGCGAGGATCCGCGCGGCGACGGCTACCGCGTCGCGGCCCTGCTCGCCCGTCACCCTGGGCGCGCGGCCGGCGCGGATGCTGTCGGTGAAGTCCGTTAATTCCGCGCTGATCGCGTCGCACGGCTCGACGACGAGCTTTTCAAGGGGCAAGTGCTCGGTCAGCAGGGAATCCTTGAGCCGGTGCTTTTCGTCGCTCGATAGCGTTTCGGCGTCGAGTTCTCGCCGCAGCAGAGTTTCGCTGGGGCGAACGAACGTCGCCGAGCGCGCCGCGAAGTCGATGGCGGCGAAGCCGCGGCGCGACCAGATGCGCATCGTGCGCGCGGCCGTGTGACTAACCCGCGACGCGCTCAGCGCGGCGACGCAGCCGTTGGCGAACGAAAGTCGGGCGTTGACCACGTCCTCGTGCCGGCCGAACAACGACAGTCCCAACGCCTCGACTCGCCGTAGCGGCGACTGAACCAAGGCCAGCACGACGTCGATGTCGTGGATCATCAGATCCAAGACGGCGCCGATGTCGGTCGAACGGAATGTGAATCCGCCTTGGCGGATCGCCTCAATGTACTTCGGCCGGCCGACGTGAGGAAGCACGGCGCCCAGCGCGGGGTTGAAGCGTTCGACATGGCCGACTTGCAACACGAGCGCCCGCCGCCGCGCGGCGTCGACCAGTTCGGCGCACTCGGCCTCGGTCAGGGCGAGCGGCTTCTCGACCAGCAGGTGAACACCCGCGTTCATGAGGTCCAGCGCCACGGCGTGGTGCGACCGCGTGGGGGTGGCGACAACCGCCGCGTCGACCAGTCGGCCAAGCCGGCGGTGTTCGGAAAAGGCCTGGATACCGTGGGCCTGGGCCACCGCGTTACGGTGGGCTTCGATCGGATCGGCGACGCCGACGAGCGCGACGCCGGCCATGCCGGCCAGTTTTTGCGCGTGAATCCGGCCCAGGTGGCCCGCCCCCACCACGCCCACCCGAAGCGGTTTCACGGTTTTCTCCTGCGTTCGCGCGCCCGCCCGTGCTGCCCCTCCTGCTGGGTCTGCACGAACGCGAGCAGTTCGTTCACCTGCGGCACGAGTTGCTCATTGCCGCGAAGGATTTCGCGCGCGTGGTCCAAGCCGACCTTGGCCCGGTAGAGCAGACGATGGGCCTCGGCCAGGCAGTTGATCGCCTCGGTCGAGAAGGCGTTGCGTTTGAGCGCCACGACATTGATGCAGCGCGGACGCGAAGGATGTCCGTCGACGAGCATGAAGGGCGGCACGTCGTGCAGCACGCGGCTGAGCCCGGCCACGAACGAGAAACCGCCGATCGTGGCGTAGTGGTGTACCGCCACTCCCCCGGAGAGCGAGGCGTGGTCTTGCACATGCACATGCCCGCCCAGCAGGGCGCCGTTGGCCATGATGATGTGGCTGCCCAGCCGGCAATCGTGGGCCACATGCGAACAGGCCATCAGGTAATTGTGACTGCCCAGCGATGTGATGCCCTCTTCTTTTTCCGTCGCGCGGTTGATCGTGACCCCTTCGCGGATCGTGTTGTGGTTTCCGATCTCCACTCGCGTGTCGGTGCCCTGGTAGCTCAGATCCTGCGGCTCGCCGCCAATCACCACTCCGGGATAGATGTGATTGTGCTGGCCGATGGTGACGTGGCCCAGAATCGTCACGCCGTTTTCCAGGCGTGTGCCCTTGCCGATCCGGACGCGGGGACCGATCACGCAGAAAGGGCCGATCTCGACGTCGACGTCGATCTCGGCCCGAGCATCGATGGCGGCGTGTTCCGCGGCGTAGGTTGCCATGCTAGTCAGCTCCACATGGGGTAGGTTTCCAACCTGCCATCGCTCATGCCGTGCGTCGGTATCCCCCGACGACGTCTCCCTCGGTCAACAACACCCGCACCAACTCGGCGTTCAGGCGGTGCCCGCTGCGATAGGCGACGAAGTGCCCCACCAGGTCGCAGCCCGCCAGCGACAGGTCGCCGATCAGGTCGAGCGCCTTGTGCCGCACGCACTCGTCGCGAAAGCGCAATGGATTGTCCAACGGTCCGTCGACGTCGAAAACCAACAAGTCCTTGAGCGTGGCCCGCTTGCCGAAGCCCTGGGCCAAGAGCCAGTCGGCCTCGCACTTGAGCATGAAGGTGCGTGCCGGCGCGAGTTCACGGCGAAACGAGTCGGGCGTGACCGGCAAGGTCAGTGTTTGCCGGCCGATCGGGTTGGACGAACCGTAGTCGAGATGGAACTTGAGGGACAGGCCGGCCGAGGCGCTGGGCCGCGCTTCGACCCAGCTTTCCTCGTTGCCCAGCCGCGTGACCTCGCGGACGAAAAGCGTGGGCCGAACCGCGTTCTGGTCGACCGTGCCCGCCGCCGTGAGCGCCTCGACGAAGGGCAGACTTGAGCCGTCGCAGCCGGGCATTTCGGCGGCGTCCACCCACACCTCGCAGTTGTCGATACCCAGTCCGCCCAGCGCCGCCATGATGTGCTCGACCATCTCGACGCTGGTGCCGGCCGACCGCAGCGTGGTGCGCCGCGGCGTTTCGACGCGGTTGGCGACCACGGCCTTGATCCTTGCCGGCCGCGGCAGGTCGCAGCGAACGAAGACCACACCGGAGTCGGCCGGGGCGGGCCGGAACTCGGCGCGCACGTCCTTACCGCTCCAGTAACCGAAGCCCTCGACTGTGGCCGGCCGCGCCAGCGTGCGTTGCCGGCGTGGCACATGCAGCGACGGCCTCCCATCATCCTTGAAGCGATTGAACATACTTCCGAGAGGCGATTGACAAGGTGGTTTTCACCGCGCGTCCTTGCGCGGCCATCGTCACGGAGCGGTTGCGATCGTTGGGTTGGTGGGCGGTGCCCACCCTACGTGGCGTGGGCTTTAGCCCGCGTTCCTTGTGGGCGGTGCCCACCCTACGTTCAGCGCTTGGTGGGAACGCCGGTCTTCTTGTCCGGTCGGGCCGTTCCCGGATTGATCGGCGGCCTGGCAGTCGTTCTGCCCTTGCCGGAACCATTCACCATCGCCAGGATGTGCGGCGTGATGTCGATTTCCTTGTGGTAATGGAGCACCGTGTTGTTCAGGGCCTTGACGATTTCCTGCGGGTTTTCCGAGTCGATCGGGTCGCCGTTGAACCGCAGCACCAGCACGATGCCACGCTCGTCGCAATAGCGTTTGATGGCTTCGGTGACTTCCTGAAAGACCGTGTAGTAGTTGCGGGCTTCCTGTTCCGCGAAATTCTTCTTTCGCAGGTTCACGTCGGCGCCCAACTTGGCCTGGCGGTTGGTGATCTCCTCCTCGAGTTCGCGGTATTCCGGCGAATTGCGGCGGTAGTCGTCGAGCTTTTCGACCATCTTCTGCAATTCCTCACGGCTTGCCTTGAGGTCGTTTTCAGCGGCCTCGACTTCGCGCCGCATGTCCTCGTTAACGGCCTTGAAACGCACATGGTTGGCGTAGATGTAGGCCAGATCGAGGATCGCCACCTGGGGCACCGCCTCGGGCCGCTGCGCCGCGGCCGGGGATGGCGATAACTGCACACCGAAACCAATGGCCACCAGGGTGGCCCATGAGAGGATGTTCTTCACGTTTAGCACTCCTTGCTGGCTCGGCGTGGTCTTCCTTGACCGCGGACCTCTCTTTACGCGAGAGGCTCGTGCCGGCTGAACCCGACTGGCAAAGGCGGAAGTGGTCAACTGCGAGGCGGTATTTTGCCGAGAATGCTCCCGCGGGTAAAGGCCAGTATGCGGGCGGAATTCGGAATTCCAACGGAGATGGAGTTTTATTAAAGGGGGATAAGGAGGGGTGGTGGCTGGGGCGGAGCGTAAGCGATGCCCCGGCGAGATCGCGACCGGGGCATCGCTTAGGCTCCGCCCCAGCCACCGTTCATCCTTGATCCCTACCGCGGTGGTTCCAGCACCACCTCCAGCTTCAGTTCATCCTCGCCGCGTTTGACGACCAGCGGCACCTTGTCGCCGGTCTTGTACTTGCGCAGGGCGCTGTCGAAATCGTCGAGATTGCCGATCTTGCTCTCGCCGAACTGGATGATGACGTCTCCCCCCTTGATCCCCGCCTTTGCGGCCGGGCTGTCTTTCGAGACGCCGCTCAACGCATAGCCTGGCGTATCCTGGGAAAAATCGGGCACGCTGCCAAAATAGGGCCGGTCGCCACCCCCCCGGCCCGCCGGCGCCTTGACCTCCTGGTATCGCGGCCGTCCCTCGGCCTCGGCCAACCGCACCGTGGTTTCCGTCACCATCTCGACGACCCGCCGCATGCCCGGCAGGTTTAGCTTGTCGTAATCGTCGCTGGGCCGGTGATAATCAGGGTGCGTACCCGTGAAGAAATGCATCACCGGCACCTTGTGCGCGTAAAACGACGAGTGGTCGCTGGGACCGAATCCGCCCGACTGCTTCGTGAGCTTGAATGCGTAGCCCTCGTTCAAGGCGTCGATGATGGCGCCGAATTCCGGCGCCGTATCGACCCCCTGGATGATCAGCTTCTCCTCGTTCAAGCGGCCGACCATATCCATGTTGAGCATGGCGATCGTCTGGTCCATGGGCACCAGCGGCCGGCGGCAATAGCGAGCGCTGCCGATCAGGCCCCGCTCCTCGCCGGTGAATGCGATGAACACCACCCGCCGCGGCAACTTGCGGCCGAGCGTGGCCAAACGTCGGGCGACTTCAAGCAACGCGGCGATTCCCGATCCGTTGTCGTCGGCGCCGTTGTGAATTTCGTTCTGGCCCGGAGCCAATGAGCCTTCGCCCCCGAAACCCAGGTGGTCATAGTGGGCGCCGATCACGATGGTCTCGTCGGCGTGGGACCCCTCGCCGTCGAGCACGGCGACGACGTTCTTGACATCGACTTCGCGGCGGTTGATCGTCACTTCGCCCGTCAGGCGCCAGCCAGGCAGTTCGCGGCTGTGGGGCGAGGGGGCAACGTCGATCTGGTGTTCCAGTTCGGCCAGGTCGGCGCCGACCGCCTTGACCGCCGGCTCGATGGCCGAACGGCGGCAAAATACGACCGGCACGCGCCCCACTTCCCCCACTCCACCCGTCTCGCGGATTCCCAGCAGCGGATCGTCGGCCGCTTTCAACTCCCGGTTGCGTTCGATGATCCTCTCGATGATGTCGAAAAGCTCCTTGCGCAGAGCCTCGGTCTGTTCCGCGGTCGGATCGGCGATTTCCTTGAACTTGGCCTTGGCTCGCGCCAGGTCGTCGACGGCATCGATCAGGAACTTGGTCCGCTGGGCGACGTTTTTTCGGATGTCGAACTCGTCGTTGCAGAAGAGCACCGCCGCGGCCCCGTGCTCGTGGGCGTTCGCCAGCTTGCGTACGTAGGGGGCGTGGGGCGAATGCAGCGTGCCGTTGAAGACACTCTTGGTATTGTCCTGCTGGGGTTCGTGGCGCAACACGATCACGGCCTTTCCTTTGACGTCGATTCCGGCGTAGTCGTCGTAGTTCTCGTCCTTGGCGGTGATGCCATAGCCGACGAACACGAGTGGCACGTCGAGCTTGCCCGAACCTCCCAGCGCCAAGGGATTGAAGTCCTGTCCCAGCTTGAGTTCGAGCCTGGCGCCCTCGGGAAGTTTGTCGTCGGGGGGGCCGACAAGCGTCAACTGGTTCGGTTCGCCCAGGTCGGCGCCGGTGGTCATGGTGAATGTCTGGAACGGGCCGCCGTCAATCCGGTCGGTCGCCAATCCGATTGCGGCAAACTCGCGGGCGATGTACTCGGCGGCCAGGTCAAGTCCCTTGCCGCCGACGCCGCGGCCTTCGAGCTCGTCGGAGGCAAGGTAGCGCACCGCATCGAATAACCGCTGTTCGGTTTCGACGGCTTCGGCCGATTTCTCGTCGGCGGGCAATCGACCTGCGCACAGACTGAACACCAGCGTGGCAACAGCGACGACCCAACGGCGTCTGGAGAAAAATCCCTTCCTGACGTTGGGTTCTGTAGGGAACGCCCTCCGTGGCGTTCCGTGAAGCTGGTGCGACGTCTGCTCGCGGGGCGCGGAACGCCACGGAGGGCGTTCCCTACAGAATCGGGCTCGGGTGCCGATCCCAACAATGAAGCGGGGCGTTGAAAAAGGTCGGCGATCAAACGGCATCACTGGAAGCGCTCCGTGGCGGGCTGTCGAGTTGTACTTCACGCGGTCGAGAATGTGACGTTTTGTCACGAGAAGGTGGTGGCTGGTGGCAGAGCGTAAGCGATGCCCCGGCTACATAGCGACCGGGGCATCGCTTAGGCTCTGCCCCAGCCACCGTGAACGTCTCATTCTGGGCCGCGCACAGTATAACTTGTTGAATTCTTGATCGTTACGGCGAACGCGTCAAGCAAGAATTCGCTTTTGACACGGCCCGCGCCTGCCGCTATGCTCTCCGCCCCTTGACCAGGATCGTCCAACCTCAGTCTCCTCACATGCTCCTTTTGACTTTCGCCTTGCTCCTTTTTTCCTTCCCCCCCGGAGGTGCGGCTTGGACCCCAGGCGCAGCATTCTGATCGTCGATCCGTTGGAAGAAACTCGCGCAGCGCTGCGCGCGGCGCTGGAGCCTCGGGGAGTACGTATCCTGGCCGCCAGCCAACCTCGCCGCGGCCTGGCCCTGGCCCGCCAATACCATCCCGATCTGATCGTGCTCGATTTGGAGTGCCACGGCCAGGCGGCCCTCGACGGCGACGCCGCGGCGGCCGAATCGTTGACGCGCGAGGCACCCTTGGTCATGTTGGGCAGCGCTCGCCGCCGCCCGCCGCACCTGCCTGCCGGCCAGTTCGTCTCGAAACCCTACCACTATGCTCCCTTAATTCGTAAAATCGAGGAACTACTCGCGGCGGATCGGCGACCCGCCGCCGCCGGCTGACCATCGCAGGCATCACGCTCCGCGTGATGAAACCACATCACGCGGAGCGTGATGACTACGGTGGACGATCGAAGTCGCCGCGAAGCACATGCGGCCCTTGGGAGTTCCAGACTGTGGCATCGCTGTTCGTGTTTCGCGGAAACAACCAGGGGATGCGCTTCGAACTGGAGAGCGATTCGCTCTCGCTGGGCCGCGACGCCGGCAACGACATCCGGCTCAACGATACCGAAGTTTCGCGGCGGCACGCGGAGGTGCATCGCGCCGGGGGCGCCTTCACGCTCACCGATCTCGATAGCTCGAACGGCACCTTCGTGAACGGCAAGCAGGTGCGCTCCCACGAACTGGCCAACGGCGATGAAGTGCAGTTGGGGAGCACGATGATGCTTTTCACCAGTCTCGCCGATGAATCGACCGGCGCCGCGGCCGACCGGATCGACATCGTCGCCCACTCGCGGCAGGGCGATCGCTCGCGGATCATCCGTTCGATGAGCCCGGCCGAAGGGAGCCAAATCCTCGACGGCGGCCCGTCGAGCTCGAACGCCTGGTTGGCCCGCGCGCGGAGCAACCTGCAAGTCATGTACCGCACGGCGCTGGCCGTCAGTCACACCCTCGACATCGACCAACTCCTGAACCGGATCATGCAACTCATCTTCGAATGGGTCGAGGCCGACCGGGGCAGCATCTTGCTGTTGGATCCCGATACGGGCCAACTCGAGCCGAAGGTCCGCCGCAATCGCAAGGGGATCAAGTCGCAGGAGCGGATCGAAATCAGCAAGACGATCGTCGATTACGTGCTGGAGCACAATGAAGGCGTGCTGACCAGCGACGCCAGCGACGACGACCGCTGGAATTCGGGCGCCAGCATCTTGCAGATGGGCATCCGCGAGGCGATTTGCGCCCCCATGCAGGGCCGCTACCACATGGTCGGCTTGATCTACATCGACACTTCCGTCTCGCCGCAGCGGCTGATCCAAGAGCCGGGCGGCACGAAGTTCACCGAGGAGCACCTCAAACTGATGGTCGCCATCGCCCATCAGGCGGCCCTGGCGGTCGAGGACACTCGCTACTATTCGGCCATGGTCCAGGCCGAGCGGCTGGCCGCGGTGGGGCAGACGATCGCCACGCTTTCACACCACATCAAGAACATCTTGCAGGGCATCCGCGGCGGCAGCTTCCTGATCGAGGAGGGGCTGTCGAAGCACGACGAGGGGATGGTGCGCAAAGGTTGGGAGTTCGTGGAGAAAAAGCAGGAAATGATCTCCAGCCTGGTGCAAGACATGCTCACCTTCAGCAAGGAACGCGAACCGCAACTGGTGCCGTCGGACATGAACGAAGTGGTGGGTGACGTGATCGAGCTGATGGCCGTTCGGGCACGCGAAAAACAGGTCGAGTTGCGGTTCGCACCGACGGCCGGGATGTCCTTGCTGTCGTTCGACCCCGACGGCATGCACCACGCCGTGCTCAATGTCGTCACCAACGCGATCGACGCCTGCGAAGCCGCGGCCCGGGACGACGGCCCGAGCGAGGAGGGCGCGCCCGCGGCCCGCCCCGGCCGGGTGGAAGTGCGTATTGAGCACGATCGGGTCGAAAAGCGGTTGCGGATCATCGTCGCCGACGACGGGCCGGGCATTCCGCCGGAGGAGCAGGAGCAGATTTTCTCGCTTTTCGTGTCGCACAAGGGAAACCGCGGCACCGGGCTGGGCCTCACGGTGAGTCAGAAGATCGTCCAGGAGCATGGCGGGCGAATTACCGTCGACAGCCGGCCGGGCGAGGGGAGCCGTTTCACGATCGAGATCCCGGCGGTCGCGCCCGACGCGCCCTCGGCCAGCGAGACGCTCGACGGAAGGCCGCGCGGGTGAAAACTCGTTGTGAGAGGCTATCCGAAAACCCATGAACATCGACGATCTGCCGCCGTGGGACGGCCTTCCCAGGCCGTCCGTGGCCGAAGACGGCCTGGGAAGGCCGTCCCACGCTCGCCGACTCATTCTTGGGGCCCTAATGCGGGGCGACACGGACGGTGGGGATGCGGCCGCATTCGATTTAGAAACCAACGTGAAACTCCAGGGGGCAAGCCCCTGGCATCTTACGAAGAGACCGGGATTGCCCAACACTCCCGTTTCACCACTCGCAATCAAAAGATGTGTAGAACAACGAGGGTGTAAGCCCCGGGGAGCGCATGCGTTTTCCCTTGTCGTAATACCGCGAAGCGCGACCCGGGGCGCGCCGGTGGGCGGCTTTGACGAAACTCGGCTCGTCGGGCATAATGGGGAAACGATGGCAGACAAGTTCGCGAGGCACTACGCCATGAGCACGACCGCGCGCACCACGCTCGACCAGTACCACCGGATGATCGCCCGTGGCGAGTTCGAACCGGTGGAGGAGAACCACGTCGAGTTGATCCGCGGAGAGATCCTTCCCATGTGCGCGAAAGGCCATTCGCACAACGA
Source organism: Pirellulales bacterium (assembly GCA_035531595.1). Lineage (GTDB taxonomy): Bacteria > Planctomycetota > Planctomycetia > Pirellulales > JAICIG01 > DATKSN01. The sequence goes on from DATKSN010000011.1 coordinate 28,793, forward strand.
GGTGCTGGTAAACCTCACTGAATGGAGCTATGATTCGCTGCCCCGGGGCGCCGCGAGGGTTCGAGTCCAGGATCCAATCGAATTGCCCTCCTTGGAAAGCGAGCCTGAGCCCGACCTGGTGTGGGCCACGCCGCGCCGGTACTGGAAGCGGAACCCGCGGCCGGAAGACGTGCTGCTTGTCGTCGAGGTGGCCGACAGTAGCCTGGCGAAGGACCGCGGCGTCAAACTGGAGCTTTATGCGGAGGCCGGAATCCCAGAGTATTGGATCGTGAACATCCCTGATTCGTCGATCGAGGTGTACCGCAACCCGCGCGGTAAGCGGTATGCCGGCAGGAAGACTTACGTCGGCGCGCTGGAGGTACGTCCGCTGAAGTTTCCCGACTTGGCGTTGCGCGCGTCGGAGTTGTTCGAGGTCGAGGCCGATGATTGAGCGGTTGCGGACGCGTTGTCGACGATGAACATCTTTTGATTGCGGGTGGTGAAATGGGGGCGTTGGGAAATCCCGGTCTCTTCGTAAGATGCCAGGGGCTTGCCCCCTGGAGTTTCACGTTGGTTTCTAGATCGAATGCGGCCGCATCCCCACCGTCCGTGTCGCTCCGCAGGCCGCCGAAGGCGGCCTGCGGGGCGACACGGGGAAAGGCAGGTAATCCGGGGAGCCTGCGTGTGTAGATACGAGCGTGAAACTCCAGGGGGCAAGCCCGTGGCCTCTTGAAAGATGTGTAGCACAACGAGGGCGACAGCCCCAGGAACGCCCCGCCGTATTCGGCCCCGCTCTTGACCGAAAGCTCCGAACGAGTCGATCGGCGTGCGTACGACGTCGGCTTGGGGAAGCTCGGCCAGTGGCGATTCATGGTCGACCGTGTTTCCAAGCCGCAAGCAGCGGCGGCTCGGCGCGGCGGATCGGCTGGAACGACCAGAAGGCGCGTTCTTCGGGCGTGATGTCGATGCCTGGCGGGAGCGTTTGCGGCTCGTGACGGCGCCCGAGGCGATCCAGCGTTCGATGGTGGCGATCTGGTCGCTGGGCACCTCGCCGCTTCGCGGCGTCTGCATTGCCGGAGTCGCCGCGCGGCTCGACACCCTGGACGTGGCACCTGCCATTATGGCAGGTTGCTGAGCGCATCGATTCCGAGCGCAAGGTCCGGCCGTGATGCGCATTTTTTTCGCGATTATACCTTCCCATGGTTATACCTCAATTTGGCCCCACCAGCAGTTTTCGAGGCTCCATCACGCGATCACGGACCTGGCGATGCCCCCCACCGTAGCGGAAATCGGCGCGCATTTTTTAGCGTTTAGCAACTCCATGTTAGCAACAAATCAAGCGCGCGAGTCGGCCGACATGCGAAATTCCCGTGGATTTTGATGGGACACCTGGCCGCGGGACGAGCGGTTCTTGCTGGAAGGGGGTGAATTGAGCGAATTTGAAGCGTTTTGGACCGAATTCGAGTGAAAATGAGCGGCGGTTTGGCCGTCGATGCCATCGCTCCCAATTGCCGCCGCGATCGTTCGGCCTCTCCCCTTCGGGGGGGAGATCGGCAGTACCAGGAGTGATGCCGGCCAGCCGCACATCGACCGGTTGGCGGCCCAGGGAATGCGTTTCCGGCGTGCGGGCGATTTCCGGCTGGCCGGCTACGTCACGACCCGATACCCGGCCGCCCGCTCCGGCGCCGGCAGATCCGGCCGCACGGTCGCCTGCCGCACGAAGGTGACCTTGCCGGTCGGCAACAGTCGGAAGTGGGCCCGCCGCTGGTGCTGGTAATGGAGTGAACCGCGGACCTCGCCGTCGCCGGCCTCGTGTTTTTCCGGCCTGCCGAGGTGCAGCACGCGCTCGTGCTGGCCCACGTTCCAGCCCAGCTTGCCGCGCCGCCGTGCCTTTTCGACCATCCGCTCGGCGGCGTCCGGCTGCCGCTCGCGGGCATCCAAGTAGCGGGCCAGATCCTTGCTCAGCACTTCCGGGTCAATCAGACGGTCGGCGCCGGTGGCCAGGAAGCAGACCGAGACCACCACCCGCAGGCACCGCTCCTGCAACTCGCGGGGCACGACCAGCCCCGCGACCTTCTGGTGCGGTAGCCGGTTGAAAGCTTCCTCGATGCCCATGCCCGGTTGGCAGTCCAACTGGCAGTACGTCAGCACCGGCATGCCGGCGAAGTCGAACTCGCCGACGTCGAGCCAAAGGAAAATTCGGCGCTTGCCTGAGTCATTCAGACCGTCGTTGACCAGAACGGCCTTCAAGGCGTGCTGGTCGGAAATCCGCAGCGGGTTTTCGTGGACCGGAAAGCGAACCAGGAACGACGCGAACGGCGCGCGGAGGTACTCGACCGGCACGTCGATCCCAACGCCGGCCAGCAGCGGGATCACGGCCGGCCAGAGCTTGTAGTACGGCCTGCCGATCGTGTACCAGTTCAACTCCGACTGGTAGCGGTTGAACTCGGAGGCCGTGCCGGGAACCCCATGGCGATGAGCCGCGATCGCCAATGCCTGCATCTCGTGATAAAAGCGGTCGGCCGGCTTGTCGGTCAATCCGAGCCGCTTGGCGACGTCGTGCGTCGTTGAGTAGTCGTGGAATTCCATCGCTGGTGATCCTCAATACGAACCATTCCGCCTCCCTGCCTGCTCGATGCGGCCGTGCCTGCGAAAGAACAGTATCGCCGGGAGAAGTCACGGCTGCAAGCAGACACACAATGGCGGTTCTGGGATCGGCTCTAATTCGAGGCTCTCGCTTGATTTGCCGCGAAATCAGCGTGGCGGTTGGAGGAATCGCTCGGAGCGTGGCGAGTGTGTACGCGGCGCCTCGTGCCGGCCGCCTCCGCCTGGTCGCTTGGGCCGGCGGCGGCGCTCTCGACGGTTGGCCCCACACCGTCGGCGGCCGGCGACAGAGCCCACCGGCGGCGTTGACGCCGATGAAATCCCCAATCGCAAGCGGCCACCATTCGGCCGGCCAGGTGGGTCAGCGCGGCGGGCCGGGGAAAGCTACGGCGGAATTCGCCCACCACCAACAGACTGTGTAGCGCGATCGACCGCGTCAAACCCGCCGCCGGAGCGTGCCGCCAAAAAAGCCGCTCCGCGTGGCGCGCCGCGACGAAGCCGGCGACTGGCGGCGGATCGGCGGAATGGTAGACGATCGAGGTGGCTTCGAAACGAGCCCAATAGCCGGCCTGACGCAGACGCAGGGCAAGGTCCGAGTCGGCCAAGGGGTCGCCCAGCGATGCGTCGAAAAATGCTTGTGTCGGCGCCACGGCCGCGCGTCGATAAAAAGCCGCTTGGGCCGTCGGTCCCAGAATCGTCGGGCCCAGGCTTCTCGCCTCCGCGGACGACAGCCCCTGACCGCGCAGCCGCCGGACCCCGCTGGGATGGTATTCCAGTCCGGCTGAAAGCACTCGCGCCGGATCATGCTCGTCGAGCACCAAGGGCGCGACGGCTGCGAGGCGTTGGTCGCTGAATTGTCGAAGCGGCGCTTGGGTCCAGCCTTCCTCGACCGCGGCGCCGCAAGCCAACAAATGGACGAACGGCGCGCGGCATTCGCGTAGTCCGAGGTTCGCGCATTCCGCCAGACCGGCGCCGCGACGCGCGGCCACGAACCGTACCTCGTCGACCAGGTCGTAGGGATCGTCGTAAGGGTGCGCCAAAACCACCACCACTTCGCACTGTTCGGGCCTGTTCGCCAGGACCGATACCAGCGTGTGCTCCAAGCGTTCGGCACAGCTCAGGGCGGGGATCAGAATTGAAAGCCGCGGCACGGGCAACCTTCCTTGGCATGCCATGATCAAAATGAACCAGTTGATTCCGCTCATCGGTTTTAGTCGGCCGGACGGAAGTGACGAGTTGACCCTGTTTGCCGAGATTTCGACGTCCCTCATCCCTTCAAGTATCCCCAATTTACCTGTACCGACAAGGAAATCCGTCTCGGCGGATTGCCCGGCTTGAGACGACTTAAGACTTTTTCGCCCGTATCGCGCAGACGTGCCCCTCGCGCCGAAGCTTTCGTCGGGTAAAGGTACGGTTTTGCCAGTTTTTTCGGAGCCTGGGAGCGTCCCTGACTGTCGGCCATGTGGGTGATCGCGCTCGACAACCTATCGACAATTCCCGTCTGGCTCTCCGACGCGCTCTGCCGGATGTCCACAGGTGGCGGATATGGCACGCGCGCGCTTTACGCGAACGACCGCGAAACGGTATTTAACGCACAGCGCCCCGTGCTGGTGACGGGGATCGAGGATTCTGGCGACGCTGCGAGTTAGCCGTGTGCTCGCTACGAGGCGTCGGGGTGCGTAGCCTGCCCATTGGCGCGCGCCACCACCAGAGCCGGACCTTGGCGTGTCGCGGCGGGCGGCCGCGAAGCGTGGGCGCCCGATTCGGCGGAATGTGAGGTTCCACCGCTGGCCGCGCGGCTTGGGTTCGGCCGGTCGCCCGACGACGAGCAATCCGTGGGGCCGCAGGCGGGCTCCGACGACACCACGTCGTCGTCTTCACGGGGCGGGAAAAAAAGGTCACAGGCGGCGTCGAACAGGGTCAGGACGCTTCGCTCGGTGTCGGCGGCGTGCAGTTGTTCACGCAACTTGCCGGTGAGCAAACGCCCGGTCGGCCAGCGCACGGCGACAATGTCCGCCACTTCGTCAAACAACTGGTAGACCCTCGCCCGCGTCAGACCCATGCGCTGGGACGCCTGGCGCACGGTCGCATTGGGTGACGCCATGCGCCGTTCCGCCGACTTGGCGACCTGGCTGGTGGCGTCGACCCGCACCTGGCCCAACAAGGGCGCGACGAATTGCTCCCGGACTTCCGTGAACGTGAGCGGCTCCCGCGAGACCAGCGCGCGCATCACCCAGGCCTCCAGCGCGACGATCGACCGCGGCACGATCTGCACCCTCATGTGCGGCCGGCTGCCGGCGTGCGCCAAGATCGTGTGCAAGCTCCCGAACACCTCGAGCACGGCGTTGACTCGTTTCACTCCGTGCGTCTTGAGGCTGCGAATCTCGGCCAGGCTGAGTTTCGTGTAGCCCGACAGCGGCCATCGCCAAATCCCGCTAGGCATGTCCCGTAGGGTCTGGGCCAACCGCCCCAGCGTCTCCTGTTCCAGTTCGTGCTCGACCACCGTAGCGCGCCATTGAACCCACAATGCCTCGGAAACGATGGCGGCGTCGACGGCGTCGACCGCCTCTCGCCCATCGTGGCCGGGCGCCAGATGCTTTGTCATCGTGTCGCCCGGCGTAGCCAAGTCGTCGTCCGGCGGCGCCAAAGCGCCGGGCGCAAGTGGCTGCGACGCGCGGTTGAGCAAGACGATGAGCGTTTGCACCTTGCGGAAACCAATGCCCGGCGTCGCCAATAAATCGGCCAGCGAGGTACTCGCCAAGTCGCCAAGCGTGCGATTGAGAAACGCCAAAGGCAGCCGCCGATCATTGGCGACCACCCAGTACGCCAATGGTTTATCCAGCCGCTCGGCGTAATCCGGCAGCGACAGCTTCTGCCGTACTTCATCAAGCCTCACCGACAGCTTGTATTCCACCGCGGCCTTCGCAGCCTTGCTCTTCGTTCGACGCATGGTGCCGTATTTCACTCCAGAGTCATGTCAACTCGCTAGTAAGGCCCCCTTCCAAAGGGTTGCCTGCTGGGTAGTTTCTGTCCAAAATGGGGCGATTAAGGTCAGTACCCGCGCAGCATCACCCGCCCCGCAAAATGCGACAGGCGGCGCAAAGGCCCTTTTTGTCAGGCTACCGAAGGCGACACGAAAAAGCAAGCAAATTATATGCCACATAATGGTGCTAGTAGGCGTTTCGGTGGCGCAAGCCGCGCCACAAGGTAAGGCAGAGAATCTTGCAGTCGAGCCAGAGCGACCAATTGCTGATGTAGTAGAGGTCACACTCCAGCCGCCGCCGCAATGAGGTGTTGCCTCGCCAGCCGTTGACCTGGGCCCAGCCGGTGATGCCGGCCTTGACCTGGTATCGCTGCGCGTAACTGGGAATCTGCCGGCGGAAGCGTTCGACGAACACGCCCCGTTCGGGCCGTGGTCCGACCAGGCTCATGTGGCCCGCCAGGACGTTGAACAACTGCGGCAACTCATCCAGGCTCCAGCGGCGCATGAAGCGTCCCAGCGGCGTGCAGCGCGCGTCGCCGCGATCGGCCCAGACGGGTCCGGTGGTGCGCTCGGCGTCGAAGCGCATGCTGCGGAACTTGAGCATGTCGAAGGACCGGCCGCCCAGGCCGGCGCGCGGCTGCTTGTAGAGCACCGGCCCGCGGCTGCTGAGCTTGACCAGCGCCGCCAGGATGACCATCCAGGGCGCCAAGATCGCCAGTGCCAGCGCCGCCAGGGCGACGTCCATGGCGCGCTTCGCGACCCGCCGCCAACCGTAGTGCGGGTTGCCGCGCAGGCTGAGAAACGCGACATCGTCGATTTCCATCGATCGGACGCGCATTCCGGCCAGGTTCGGCAGGTCGGGCACGAGCTGCACTTCGACCAGAAGATCGGCCAAGGCGCGGTACACGTCGGGCAGTTCGCCATAGCGAGCCAGCGGCAGAGCCACGAATACATGGTCGATCCGATGAGAGGCGACGATCGCGCCCAGTTGGTCGATTGTGCCCAACCGAGGCAGCCCGTCGTGCTCGGGCTTGCCGGGCGCGTCGACGTAGCCGACCGCCTCGAGACCGGTCCAGGAGTTCCGCCGGATGGTGCGGGCGACGAGCCGGCCGGTACGCCCGTCGCCCACGATCACCGCGCGGCCGTAGTTCAAGCCGCGGCTGCGGAGGTGTTTCAGCACCCGCCACACGATACGCCTCGCGAGCGAGAGCGCCACCGCGTTCAGCCCCAGGAACAGCGCCAGGGCCAGACGCGACTCGTACAACTCGCGGCGGTAGAAGACCGATGTGATGGCCAGCACGAACAAGAGTCCGCTCGCCTGGCAAACCAGCCCCAGCTCGCGCGGCATTTCGCGCAGTCGATGGACCTCGTACAGTCCGCAGGCACGGTAAGCGACTCCGGCCAAGAGCAACAGCAGGGGCAATTCGCGGGCGACGACGGCCAGTTCGGGCACGCCGTGCTCGGCGGGCCAGAAGGCATAGCGAAGAAAGTAGGCGGCGAACCACACTCCGGCCGTCACCGAAAGGTCGCAGGCCAGAAACGCCAGACCGAGTTTTTGTCCGTGCCGACGATACATCCTTGAATCGCCATTCTTTCGTAGGGTGGGCACCGCCCATAACGAACGCGGGCTAAAGCCCACGCTACAAACATTCCACCCACGGCCGCCCGTAGCCGCCCGCCAACCCAACGGGACGTAGAGAGCGCCGTCCGTGGCGTTTCCTGGAAGGCTTTTAGCAAGTTGGGCGGTTTGGGTCAATGTCAGCGTTTTCCTCCCCGGACCATGAATAATGCGGGCTAACGAACTAGCGGTCGCACTTCTTCGACAGCTCCAGGAATTTGGCCTTCATCTTGGGCCCACCCAGCGCCGGGTGCAGCCCCTGGGTGAGCCTGATCAGCTTGGCGGCCTGATCCGACTTGCCCAGACGGTGTTGGGCCAGGGCCTGCGAATAGACGGAGCGGAACCAACGCTCGCCGCCGGGCTTGCACTTGACTTCGACGGCGTGCCATTGGTCCAGCGCCGCGCGCCAGTCCGACTCGGTCGTGCCGTCGAGCAACAACTGGGCCAGCGTCTCTTGAATCCGACCATCACGCGGGAATTCGTGGGCGAGCTTGTCGGCGGCCGACAGCGCTTCGTCGCGGCGACCCGTCGCCGCCAGCGCGTCGATCAACGTCAGATCGAGCCGTTTCCGCGCCGCCTCGTCAAGGCCGCCTCGCCGGGCGCGCAGCAAGTCGCCGGCGCGCAACTCCAAATCAGCCAGTTCGCGTCGACCGGCGGGCGTGGAACCCGCGGCCATCCGGCCAAACCCCTCGACCAGCAGCAACAGTTGCTCGGGGGTGCTTTCGGCCATTTCGTCGAGCAAGCGCCGGGCCCGCTCGCGCCGTCCCTGCCCGGCGACGGCGAACACCAACAGGCCGGCGGCCGTCGAACGCCATGCCTCGGGCGCGTCGTCCGCATCTTGCAAGGAGGCCGTCAGAAGCCTCTCCGCCTGGTCGAAATGGTCGTTCGTGTAGGACAGCCACAGTTCGGCCGCGCCGATGGCGGCCAGCCGCTCGGCCTGGCTCCATCGTTCGGGCAGCTTGTCGTCGGCGCCGCTGATCAGGCGCACGAAGTAGCGTGCCGCTTCGCCGGCGTCTTGGGCGACCGCCGGGCCGGCGGCCGCTTTCTGGGCCAATTGGCGCCGAAAGCAGCGCAGAGTGGCCTCGACGGTTTCGACGTATTGCGGATGGTCGGGAGCGACGCCCTGGTACACGGCGATGGCGTCGGCCCAGCGATGTTCGCTTTCGTGAAGCCGTCCGAGCCAGACCCGCGCCTGGTTGGCACTGGCCGACTCCGGCCAGGTGGCCAGGTGTTCGTTGAGCAACGATCGGTACTCGTCGGACGTGACATGGTCCGTTGGGGTCGCTTGCGACGTGTTGTAAAGGGCGAGTAAATGCGATTCGCCCGCTTTGGGATGTCGCGGTGTCGAGAGCGCCAGTCGCCGGAACCGCTTGGCGGCCTGAGCATGTCGCTCGCGGTCCTGCTCGATCGCCGCCGCCGTATAGCCGGCGTCGAACGCCTGGTCGTCCCGCTCGGCCGCCGCGGCCTGCTCGGCAAGGCGGTCGTAGGTGGCCAGCGCCTCCTCGATTTCGCCGGAGCGAAAGAAACTTTCGGCCGCGCGGGTGAGTAACGTCAGGTCTTCCGCGCCCCCGGTCGCCTTGACCCCGCCCGCCAACAGGGTCTCGGCGCGCCGGCGCCAGTAGGGCCCATACGACGCCTCGATGTCGCGCGTCAACTCGACGGCGCCGGCTTGGCATTCGGCGGCCCGCTCGCCCTGTTGGTCCTTGACGGCGTCCTTCCAGGCCGTCACCAACGCCTCCAGCAAGGCGAAATCCAGCTCGGCCGAATGCTCACCGGCGATCGCGCGTCCTTTCTCGGCCACGGCCAGCGCCTCGGCCGGCAGGCCGCGATCGAGCGCCAGTCGTACCTCTTCGGCCCGCGCGCCCAGCGCGATCTTGGGCGGTGGCTCGCGCTCGGCCAACAGCGTCAGGTGGCGTTTCGCCGCGGCCCAATCTTCGAGCAGGCGATCGCAAGCGATTTCGTCGAGCCGGCTTTGCCAAGCGACCGAATCGGCGTCGTCGGTTTGGGCCAGGGGCGAAAGCAGCTCAACCGCCTGCCGCAGCGAGTTCGTCCGATCGGCGCTTCCGGCGGGGTAGCTCTGCCCCTGGTTGCGCAATCCGCGCGCGAGTTGATAAGTCACGTTGCGCCTCAGCGCGCCCAACTCGTCGACCGTGAACGGGCTCTCGTCCGGCCGCCTGGCCGGGCCGGCGCGCCGCGGCAGCGCGTCCATCGTCTCGCGGGCCGCCTGCAGCTTGGCGATCGCGGCGCGCAGGTCTGTCCGAGCCAACTCCAAGCGCGCCTCGCCGCCGCCAACGACCTCCGCCTCTTGCCGCGCCAGCTCACCACGAATCAGGCGTACCAGACCGGCTTGCACTTGAATCAGCACGAGTTTCGGGCAATTCGGATTTTCGCGAATGAAATCGGCCAGCGAATCGAGGGCCTGCCGCCAGAGCGCATCGCGCGCCGCCGACGGCGACTGCAGCGCGTGTTCGCTGTAATTTCGCGACAGTTCGATCGTCAGTTCCACGCGTTGCTCGCTCGCGGCATCCAACGCGTCGAGCTGCCGGCGGCAGCAGGATTCGGCCAACTCGAATAGTCCGCGGCGCCGCAGACCGTCAAGGAACCGTTCATCCAGCGTGTCGCCCGTGGGCGACACGGAAACCGGCGCGGGTTTTTCGTCGATCTTGAGTTCCTCCAAGCGGTTGCGGGCGCCGGCCGCGGCGCGGGTATCGGGACAGCCGGCGAGAAGCTCTTGGTAGACATCGGCGGCGCCGGCGGCATGGTCGAGTCGTTCGAGCAATTGCCCGGCGTCCCACAGCGCTTCGGCGAGCAGACGCCGATCTTGGGGATAAAGCACCGCGACGCGCAGCACCGCCAGCGCCGCCGCTTCGGTCTGGCCGTATTGTGCCAAGGCGCGGCCCAACACCAGGTAGGGCCCGGCTCGCAACGGTTCGGGAAACCGCTCGACCAACACCGACCAGCGGGCCAGTTGACCGTCACCGGCCTTGACGGCGCGCGCGCGCCAAATCTGGGCCTGGGCCAGCGCCGCGATCCGCGGATCCTTATCGGCGACGAGCGTTTCGAGCCGCTCGAGGGCCTTCGGCCGCTCCGCCGTCGAGAGCAGATGGCTTGCCCCGAGCAAGACGGCCGCCGCCGGGCCGTCGGCGCCGAGCCATTGGCGCGCCGCCTGCTCCAGCGCCGACGAGGGATTGGCCGCCAACCAGGTCAACGGCACCGCGTCGAAATAGGGCGTGTCGGGATCGTCGCGCAGCAGGGCCAGGAACAGCTTGCCCGCCGAATCGAGCCGGCCCAACTCGCGATGGCAAACGACGATCCGCGCCAGGATCATCCGCCGCACCCAGTGGCGTTCCTCCTTGCGGATCGCCTTTTCGTATTCGCCGAGCGCTTCACGAAACCGCCACTGGGCGAACCGCTCATCGGCGGCGGCGTGGGCCGGCGACCAGTGGCTCTCGATGTCGACGACCAGCCCGCCCGGCCGCTTGAGTTCGCGGCCGTCGGCCGTCTCGATGACGACCTGGCGACCCGTGTAATCGAGCACTCGGCCTGTGATTCGTGTGCGCGATTGCTTGTTCGTGGGCGACGTGAGCGTCACCACTTCGGGTGGCGGGTCATCGGCCCGACTCACCGCGGCAAAAGTACAGCAAACGAAGATCACCGCGAACACTCTCATCATCCCGTCCTGCGAAAATACAACGACAACACCGTAGTCATCACGCTCCGCGTGATGATTACGATGGTCGTCAATCCCTTACTCCGCGTTTCGTGATATCGATATAAACGTACTGGCCGCCGTTCTGGCGGGCAACTTCCTTGAGGAAATTGTCGCGCGTGCCTCCGCGGCCGACGCCGAACTCGATGGTATGGATCGTGGAGCGCTCGCTGTTCATGCGTTGGATGCGGGCCAATTGGGCGGGCGAGAGTTGCGGCTCGTCGGCGTCGGTGAGGAAAAAGATCACATCGGGCGCCAGCTTGAGGGCCATTTCGAGTGCCGCCTCGTGCCGCGTGCCGCCGTCGGCGACGATGCCGCGCACGAAGCGTTCGGCCAACCGCTTGGTCTGTTCGTCGGCCAACACCAGGCCGCCGTAACTCCGGCCGAGGTTCATCCGAGTCGGTTTTTCGTTGTAAAAGATGATCTGAAACTGCTGCGCGTCGCCCAATTCGCCCAGGCTGGCCAGCAGTTCTCTCTTGGCCGAAGCCAGCGGGCTACCGCCTCCTCCTCCCATGCTGGCCGAGTGGTCGAAAACGTAGACGAACGAGTTCCCTTCGCCTTCGACGCCATAGACCTTGGTGCGCGCCTTGCCGCCCGACAGACGCGCCGGTCCCTTCCGACCGCTCGTGAACTTGCCCGCGCCGGTGGCCTGTCCCAAATCGCCGGCGCCCAGCCCGGCGGTTTCGACCGACGACGGCAACGCCGAATGCGTGTCGACCGGGGGCCGGTCGCCGAAAATCGGTCGAGCGCCGCCAGCCAAGTCCCGCGTCTCCAGCGGGCTTTCGTCGGCGTGGGCTTCCGGCGACAAGCTTACTGCCGACATGACTTCGTCTTCAAAGTAATCGCCGTCGACCGGGTCGGTGCTCAGGCTGGCGACGAACTCGGCGCCGGGAGGAGCGCCGGTGCCTCGTACCTGCCGTTGGATCGTGTAGCCCAGCACGATCACCAACAGCGCGTGGATCACGAGCGAGACCAACCACGCGGGAGCCGTCACTTGCCATCGTTCTTTGCGGCCGGCCGGTTCGGCAGGCGGCCTGGCTGGTGGCAGCGGCCACGAAGCCATCCGCTCGGGCGGCGTGCGCGCCGAAGAACCTGTCACAGTAGCACGAGCCGGCGGCGGCACGCCAAGACTTGGCGGCGGCCCAAATTCGGCCGATCCGGCATGACTGGAGGGCGGTGTCGGCGAGGGGGCGACTGCCGGTGCTGGCTTCACAAGTCGAATCCGCGTAATGGATTGCGTAAAGAAAGGCGTACGCTATTTTAGGCCGTATCGGCACGGGAGTCAACGTCCTCAATGCCAGGCCGCGGCGGCCCCAGCCTCCCAGGAACGGGCTAGGTCTCCCTCCCCAACTCGGCCGCGGCGGTCTCGACTTCGATTTCCGGCGTGGCGGGCAGTTTCGACGCAAGGACGTCGGCCGCCGCCTGCCGGGGGCCTCGACTGCACGCGGCGTAGACCAGCGCCGCCAGCGCCAAGAGCAGCGAGACCGACACGAACATCGTGGGGTACGCCGGCCAGCCGAAGTGTTGCGACCAGTGCAGGATTTCGCCGATCACCGGCGCCCCGATCAGGTTGCCCAGGTCGAAGGTCGCCAGCATCACCGTGGTACCCAGCCCGCGGTAGCGCGCCGGGAACGCGCCGCTACCGCCGGCGATCACCGCCGGGAAGAGCAACGCGTGCGCCGCGCCGATGAACAGCGCCGGAAACACGAACTGCCAGTCGACCTTGACGAGCGGAAAGAGCAGCATCCCCAGCGACAGGCTGGCCAGCCCGATCAGGATCATCGGCCGCACGCCGTGGCGTTCGGGCATCCGCCGGATCGCAAGCCGGGTAAAGAAGGCGATGCAGGCGTAGAGGCCGAAAAACAGCCGCAGCTTGTGGATTCCCAGTTCCGCCGCGTAGCGGCTGAGAAATACGCCCGGCAACCCCAGGCCGAAACCCATGGCCACCCCCGTCAGCAGTACGGCGCCGGGATGGTAGCGACGCAGCAACCAGAACAAAGGCGCTCGCTTGCGCCGCGGCGGCAAGGGGTGCCCGTGCGTGGCCAGCCACGAAAGAACGAACGAAACCAACCCCAGACCGGCCGCCGCCAGAAACATGCGGTCGACCTGGCCGCGCGCGATCGTCGCGCCGCGCAGCAACTCGTCGCCCAAGAGCGGGCCGAGCACCATGCCAATGAAGCCCGACGTGCCCAGCGTGCCGACGACCTCGGCCATGCGCGCCACCGGCGCCCGGCCGGAGATGTACGTGATCGAGGCGCCGAAAAAGCCCGCCACGCTGGTCTGATAGACGATCCGCAACACGTAAAGAAGCGTATCATGGATGTCGCGAACCACGAGATGTCCGGCGCAACTGGCGATGAAAAAGGCGCTCGACCAAAGCCAGATCCGCCGCGGGCCGTAGGTATCGATCCCCACCCCCTGGGCCAACCGCATCGCCAGGCTGCCGACCATGCCGGCGCAGACGATCCAGCCCAATTCGAGCTCGGTGCCCCCCAGGCAATTGATGTAATCGCCATAGCGGAACAAGAGGCTGATCGCGACCATCATCAAGCTATTGGCCCCGTACGTGAGCCAGAAGCGACGGCCAAAGGCCGCCTCGGAGGCCGCTTGCGTCGCCGGTTCGGCGCATGAACCGGCATCGGAATTATGCGGCGCGGTCACGCGAGACAAGTCGGACATGGGCCGGGGCGCTGGCGGGGGCGGGGTTACCCGCATTATAGCCGAGTGGGGCGCTTCGCGGTATCGTGGACGCCGCGTAGGGTGGGCACCGCCCACCGGGCTAACGGATCGCCGCGTCAGTACCCGATCGCCCTGCCCGATCGGCGTGGATCAGCGACGCCGTGGCGCTCGCCATGGCCCGGATCGATCCAGATCGAATTGGCCGAGCCTTGCCTGTGCGGTTTCGTTTCGACCATGTGGCCCAGGTCGCGAAGTCGCCTCACGAGCGCGGCGCGCGTCGAATCGGCGGCGCCCTCGAACAGAACCCGGTCGGGAAACCAGCCGTGGTGCAGCCGCGGCGCGGCGACCGCCTGCTTCAGGTCCATATCGTACTCCAGCAGGTTCACCAACAGGCAGGTGATCGTGCTGATGATCGTGCGGCCGCCCGGGCTGCCGGTGACCAGCAGCACGCGACCATCGCGCAGCACGATCGTCGGCGATTGCGAACTGAGCATCCGTTTGTCCGGCGCGATCGTGTTGGCCGGCGTGCCGATCCGGCCGCGGCGGTCGGTTGGCCGAGTGAAAACATGGTCGCGCCGGCCGCGGCCGGCGCCGTTTCCCGGTAATCGACGCAGACCGCTTCGCCGCCGCCGCCCGGATGAACCAGCATGAATCCGCCGCCGCCCAGGTTGCCGGCTTCGGGCAGCGTGACGGCCAGCGCCAGGGCGGTCGCCACCACCGCATCGACCGCGTTGCCGCCCTGCTTGAGAATCGCCACGCCCACCTCGGAGGCCGGCGCCGAATCGGAGACCACGAGCCCGTGCGCGGCGATCACGGTTGCCGGTAATGGCTCGGCTGCGCGGCTCATGGCGTGGGGGGAGAAGGCGGCAACCGTGCAAAGCACTGCCGCGGGAAACCTGGCGGCCCGTGGCCACCGTGGCCCTCTGCGAAATGGAAGCATATTTTGGGTTCATCCGGCGGAAGCGTACATTATAATCGATCCGCCGGGCACGGACAGTATACGTGAGTAGCTGGCCATTGCGAGACGCTTTTGACTGGCGGCCGGCAAGTGCCTATACTTGATTTCGCGGCCATTACGGTTACCACAGCGCGGGATGAACTTCACAGCGGCGCTTTCGCATGAAACACATTTGCCTTGACCGCGAAGACGACCGTATCAAACAGTTCGTGCGCTCCTTGCCGACCGATGCGGAGGGGGCAATGCTGGAACTCGACGGGGCGGCTGTGTTTCGGGTCATTGCGGTCGAAGAAAATGCATCGATCGATTTGGCGAGGCTCAAGGACGCCATTCTCAAACGCCGGGACGAATCCCGCGTTTTCAACGCCGAATGGGAATGAGCTACGCGATCAGCTCGCGCACGACGCGCCCTTCGACGTCGGTCAGGCGCATCTCGCGGCTGTTGTGGAAATAGGTCAGGCGCTCGTGGTCGAGCCCCATCAGGTGCAAAACCGTGGCATGCACATCGTGGACATGGACCTTGTTCTCGACGGCCGTGAAGCCCAGTTCGTCGGTCGCGCCGTGGGCCTGGCCACCCTTGATTCCGCCGCCCGCCATCCACATGCTGAAGCCGCGCGGACTGTGATCGCGCCCTTTGCCCCCTTGGCCGGTTGGCGTGCGGCCGAACTCGCCGCCCCAAACGACCAGCGTTTCGTCCAACAGGCCCCGCTGCTTGAGATCGGTCAACAGCGCCGCCATCGGCTGATCGGTCTCCTTGCAGTGCAACTCGTGATTTTTGTTCACGTCTCCGTGGGCGTCCCAGTTTTGATCGCTGTGGCCGCCGCCGGAGTAGACCTGGACGAAGCGCACGCCGCGTTCGACCAAACGCCGCGCCATCAGGCAGCGGGTGCCGAAGCGTTCGGTGTCGGGCTGGCCGAGACCGTACTTGGCGTGGGTCGCTGCCGTCTCCCGTGAAAGGTCGACCGCCTCGGGCGCCTCGGACTGCATGCGGAACGCCAACTCGTAGGTGTCCAAGCGCGCTTGCAGTTCGGACTGCTTCGGCAGCGTGCCCGGCTCGAGTTCGCCCAGCCGGCGCAGGAGGTCGAGTTGCCCTCGCTGCTGCGCGCGGGTCACATGGGCGGGTGGCTTGAGATCGATCAGCGGATCGCCGCTGGTGCGGAACTGCGTCCCCTGGAACGCGGCGGGCATGAATCCGGCGCTCCAGTTCGGCGCGCCGCCGATCGGCCCACCGCGATGGTCGAGCAGCACCACATACGCCGGAAGATCCTGGTTCACCGTTCCCAGCCCGTAGGTGACCCACGAGCCGAGGCTGGGGTAGCCCTGCCGCACGAAGCCCGTGTTCATCTGCAACAGCCCCGAACCATGCGCGAAGCTATCCGCATGGCACGAGCGGATGATCGCGATGTCGTCGACCGAGCCGGCAAGGTGGGGAAAGAGATCCGAAATTTCCACACCCGACTGGCCGTGCCGGCTGAACGTGCGACTGCTACCCAACAGCGTGCCGGGGTTTCGGCGCTTGAAAAGTGGATCGTCGTCGAGATTCGGAATCGGCTGACCGTGGTGTTTGGTCAGTTCAGGCTTGGGGTCGAAAAGGTCGACCTGGCTCGGACCGCCGTACATAAAGAGGAAGATGCAACTCTTGGCCTTGGGCGCGAAGTGCGGCGGCTTGCAAAACAGGGGCGACGTCGATGCGTGCTCGCCGCGCGCCTCGGCGACGAATCCGTCGTTGGCCAAAAGCCAGGTCAGCGCCGTGCCGACGAAGCCCCCCCCGGCTTGCCAGAGGAACTCGCGGCGAGTGCGCCCGCAGGGTGTGAAACGCGGCATCCTCTCATCTCCCTTTAAGAAACCGTTGTTATACTTCACGCGGTCGACAATGTCTCATCCTACGGCAGGTACACGAACTCGTTCGTATTCAATAATACCAGACAAAACGCGGTCAGCGCCTGTTGGGCCTCATCGTCCGCCCCTTTCGCCGTGGCAACCTGCCCCGTGGCAACCTGCCCGGCGGCGACTTGACCAATCTCCGCGTTGTCGCGGTTGATCTGTTCTTCTTGCCGCGCGAGAAACTCCCCGACGGCGGCCCGCTCAGCATCGCTGGGTGGCCGCGACAGCGCGATGGCGTAAGCCAGGTCGATCCGCGCGGCGGCGTCGGCGGTCTCGGCGATCAGACGCTTGGCGAAGTTGACCGCTTGCTCGTGGATGAACTCGCCGTTGAGATACGTCAATGCCTGCGGCGCGACGGTCGACACCTGCCGCTGCTCGCAAGTGCCGTTGGTGTCGGGCAAGTCGAGCACCTCCAGTTCGGGCACCAACAGCGTGCGCTTGACGAAGACGTAAATCGAGCGGCGCGCCGCGTCGGCGGGCGCCGACGCGCCCCAGCCGTTGCCTGGCCGCGACTGGCTCGCCAGCACCGCCGGCGAAATCACAGGGTACACGCTCGGCCCGCGTCGCTGTGGGTTCAGCCGTCCGCTGGCGGCGAGCACGGCGTCGCGGATCGCCTCGGCCTCCAGCCGGCGCGCGGCGAACCGCCCGAGTAAGTCGTTCCGTGGATCGGTCTGCTCGGCAAGCGGGTCGGCGGACGACGATTGCTGGTAGGTGTTCGAGAGTACCATCAGCCGGTGCATGTGCTTGACGCTCCAGCCGTGGGCGACGAACTCGCCGGCCAGCCAATCCAAGAGTTCCGGGTGCGTCGGCGCTTCGCCCATGATGCCGAAATCGTTTTCGCTTCCCACCAGCCCGTCGCCGAAATGGTGTTGCCAAATGCGGTTGACCATCACGCGGGCAACCAGTGGGTTGTCGCCGCGGGTGAGCCACTCGGCCAATTGGCGGCGCCGGCCCGTGCCGCGGTCGGTTTGCGTGGGCGGCCCCAGCGGCGCGTCGACCAGCACGGCCGGAACGCCCGGATCGACCTCCTCGGCCGGATCACGCGGGTTGCCACGCTTCAGAACGTGCGTCGCCGGCGCTTGCGGGCCGTCTTCGTACCAGATATAGGCCCTGGGCGGCTCGGGCGGCGGCGCCGCCTGGGCATCTTGAATCTGCCGCTCGAAGCCCTCCAGCCTGACGATTTCGTCGGGAAGCGCGGTGGCGACCACCTGCCGCAGCTTCGCGCGGAACTTCTTGGCCACGTTGCGCTGTTCTTCGGTTCGCTGTTCGGGAAGCGCGGCCAATGCGACAATCGCTTCGGCCGGCAGCGGCGGCTCGGCCGCGCCATTCGGCTGCTCGGCGCTCGAAATAAGCCCGATTTCGATCAGCCGCCGGCACGCGGTCGACTCCGCCGCGTCCATTTCATTTCGCAACGCGGCGACTTTCTCTTCCGATTGCTTCACCGCCGCCTCGAATGAGGCCAGTTCCGCCGAGGTTCCGACCAGGCGATCGAGATCGGTGCGGCCGTCCCGCGGACGTTTCAGCGGCTCGAACACGGCCAGCAACCGCGAATAATCGCGCTGCGTGAAAACCTCGAACTTGTGGTCGTGGCAACGCGCGCAGCGCACGGTCTGGGCCAGGAACGTGGCGGTCGTCGCGCCCACCAGGTCGTCGAGTTGGTCGTAGCGATCGACTTCCGCGTCGGCCGGCTCGTCGTCCCACGGACCCAGCCGCAGGAACGTGGTGGCGATCTGCATCTCGGCCGTCGAACCGTCGAGTTCGTCGCCGGCGATCTGTTCGCGCACGAACTGGTCGTAGGGCTTGTCGCGGGTGAAAGCGTCGATCACATAGTCGCGATAGCGCCACACGCTGGGCTTGGCCCCGTCGCGCTCGTAGCCGTTCGATTCGGCGTAGCGCACCAGGTCGAGCCAGTGCCGGCCCCAGCGCTCGCCATATTCGGGACGGTCCAGGAGTGCATCGACCTGCCTCGCCAGCGCGTCGGGCGCGTCGTCGGCGAGGAACGCCCGCTGTTCGTCGGGCGTGGGGGGCAGGCCAATCAGGTCGAAGTAAACCCGCCGCAGGAGCGTGCGGCGCTGGGCCGCTGGCGCCGGACGCAGGCCGGCCGCCTCGAGCCGCGCGAGAATGAACGAGTCGATCGGGTTGCGCGGCCAACTGCCCTCATGAACGCTGGGAAGCGGCTGCGGCTTGACGGGCAGAAACGACCAATGGTCGCGGTCGGACGGATCGAACTGGAAGCGGCCGTACGGTTCGTCGGCACGGGCCGCGGGCGGAAATCCCGTCACGAGCCCAACCCCCAGGAGCCCAGTCGCCGGGAGCGATGCCGCCAACAGCCATGCCAAGCGTGCGGCGCAACGCCCATGCGACGAGCGGGCGGTGTGCCGATCGGCACATGGCTCTGAAGTTGATCGCCGAGTCATTCGTTTCGGCTCCCAGCGTACATGTCGGGCGGACAGCGGCGCCGCGCAGGCGGGACGAGCGGCAGGTGGTTTGGCTTGGCATGCCCCACCTTCAGCATACCAACTTTGCGGCGGGCGCCAACCATTTTTTGGAGGACATACGGTTAACCCGGATTATTCATGGTCCAGGGGAAACGAGCGCAGTCTGCCGTCACACTAACCCGCAGCGCAAGCAAGGTAAGTCCAATACTGGACCTTGCTTGCGCTGCGGGTTGGTGTAGGACCATGAATAATCCGGGTTAAGAGTCCCGTAGGGTAGTTCGTCCGGACAATCACATCGCAGTTGGACTTGGTTTCGACCGGTCCACGACAACAAACGATGTACGAGTTTGATTTGTCATTGACAACTATGTATTGTATGACTGAGGGATGATGAAATGCCGAGCGAACCGCGGACCTTGAAGCTGGCGGGCCACACGTTCGTGGTTCTGCCGATGAAACAGTACCGACAATTGCTGGCGGGCGCGGCGCCTGAATCGCCGGCCGAAGCCGATCTGCCATGCTTGCCTCCGGCCGACGCGGAGGGCAATCGGCCGGCCTTGGAGTACGTGCGGACGTCGATTGCCCGCGACATCGTCCGCGAGCGCCGCGAACTGGGGCTGACCCAACAGAAGCTGGCGCAGCTCGCCGGCGTGCGGCAGGAAACACTGTCGCGGCTCGAGTCAGGCAAGCACTCGCCCACCGTGCGAACCGTCGAGAAAATCGAAAAAGCGTTGGGGCGTTCCCGTGCCAAAGTCAGCGCCGGCAAACCGATCGCTTAGGCTCTGCCACCAGCCACCGCTTTCTCGTGGCAAAATGTCTCATTGTCGGCCGCGTGAAGTATCGTATGAACGACCTCGACCTCCAGCGCCTGCGAAGCGAGACCTTTGTCTCGCACGTGGAATACCACCCGTCACTGGGCTCGACGAACGACCAGGCACGGCAACTCGCGGCGGAAGCGAGCGGCACGTTGCCGGCGTTGGTCATCGCCGAGGAACAAACGGCGGGGCGCGGGCGTGGGACGAACCGCTGGTGGACCGGGCCAGGGAGCCTGGCCTTCAGCTTGCTGTTCGATCCGGCCGCGCGCGGCATCCAGCGGCGCTGGTTTCCGCTCATGTCGTTGGCCACCGCCTTGGCAATCGTCGATACCAGCAAGCCGCGGGCGCCGAATGCGCGCCTCGGCATCCATTGGCCCAACGATGTTTTCGCCGCGAGCCGTAAACTGGCGGGAGTCCTGATCGAGGCTCTAGCCGACGGCCGGCACATTCTGGGCATCGGCTGGAACGTGAACAATGCACGATCCCAAGCCCCCGCGGAATTGGCCGAAATCGTCACGTCGCTGCGCGATCTGACAAGCGTGCCGCACGACCGCGCCACGCTGCTGATCGAAGCGCTGTCGCGGCTCGACGGCCTGCTCGACAACCTGGCTCTGGACCCCGAGGCAGTCGGCCGACGTGCCCACGATGCCTGTCTGCAACGCGGCCAAACGCTCACGATCGAAGCGGGGCCGCGGCAAACCAGCGGCGTATGCGCCGGAATCGCATCCGACGGCGCCTTGCTTCTCGACACACCCACCGGACGCCAATCGCACTACTCGGGCGTGTTAGTCCACGCTTGACCGGTTCAGACCATATCCTTCAAACCCTTGAGCGCGTTGATTTTAACGACGTTTCGGGCGGGCTTGGCCTTCATCAACTGCTCTTGCTTGGTGAACGGATTGATCCCCATCCGCTCCGGGGTCGCCGGCTTGCGCACGACCTTGATCTTGGCCAAACTGGGCAGCGTGAACTCGCCGGGCCCGCTCTCGCCCAGTTGTTGGCCCATGATCTTGGCCAGCTCATCGAAAAACGCGCTCACTTGAGCTTTGGTCAGGCCGGTGGCGGTGATGAGCGCGTTGGTGAGTTCCGTCTTGTTCATCGATTTGGCCGCGGTGGTCGTTTGGTTTTCCACAATCGCTCCCTCAGGATGGCAACAGGTTGGGGGGGTGCATTACGCTATACGTCACGCGGTCGAGAATGAGACCATTCACGGTGGCTGGGGCAGAGCCTAAGCGATGCCCCGGTCGCGCGATCTAGCCGGGGCATCGCTTAGGCTCTGCCGCCAGCCACCGCTTTCTCGTGGCAAAATGTCCCATTGTCGGCCGCATGAAGTACATTAGTTGAACGGTGGAAGGCCCGTTTGTCAATGGTTTTGCCGGGGGGCGGGGAAAAACCGACCTCAATTACCAGGGCGGGATTCTCCAGCCCCGCACCCAGGCGTAGGCCGCCAGGCAGCAGAGCGGAAACAGGACGAACACCGAGCCGTAGGTGAAAAACCAGGTCCAGCGATGGTAGGGCCATCGAGCCATGCTACAACAGGCCCTTCAGGGCGGCCAGCGCGGCGTCGTAATTCGGCTCTTCGGCGACTTCCTTGACCTGCTCGGCGTAGACCACCTTGCCTTGGGGGTCGAGCACGAACGTGCCGCGGGCCAGGATCTTGAGCTCCTCGATCAACATGCCCCAATTCTTGCCGAAACTGCGGTCCTGGTAGTCGCTGGCGCTCTTCAGGCTGGTGATCTCCTCGGCGCCGCAGAAGCGGTTCATGGCGAACGGCAAGTCGAGGCTCACGGTCAGGGCGTTGATTCGATCGCCGTAGGAAGCCAACTGCTGGTTGAAGTTCTTGGTCTGTTTCTGGCAGACCGGCGTATCGAGCGAGGGAACCACGCTCAGGATCGTCGGTTTTCCCTTCAAATCGGCCGGCGTGATCGTCTGCATCGCGCCGTCGGCGAAGCGGTGCAATTTGAAGTCGGGGGCCTGTTCTCCCACCGTCACGGCCTTGCCGGCCAAAGTGAGGGGGTTTCCTTTGAATGTTACGGCTCCTGCTCGCGACATGACTCAACTCCTTGATGGGTGCGTAAAGGTCTGTGGTGCGCGGTCGACATTAACACATTCACGGTGGCTGGGGCAGAACCTAAGCGATTCCCCGGTCGCTATCGAGCCGGGGCATCGCTTAGGCCCTGCCACCAGCCACCGCTTTCTCAATGTCTCATGGTCGGACGCGTGAAGTTATAGTATCGCGTTTTCGTCGCCGCGTTCAAGGGGTTGCGCGCGAATTGGCGCGTTGAACTATCCTGCCGTCGGCAACCCTGCGGGGGGAATCACGCCAAGTCAACCATCGCCAGAGTCGCTCGCTTCGCCCAAATCGGTCTGCCAAACCGAAGGCAAGTCACGGCTACCGTGCAACACGCGAAGCACTTCGATTCCCCCTGCAACTTGCCCTTGCCCGGCCGCGTCGAATCATGTATTGACATGCTGCGCCAGCGCGCCCAAGACGGGCGCGCCGTGCTGAATCGACCGCGCAACCGCATTGATACGGCCTCCGTGATTCCGCTCGCCTTCCAGCGCGCCGGTTCATCGACCGAGCAAGGAGGCCCGCGTGGTAGCCCGGCAAGCGTCGTTCCAAATCCGTGGCCCGTCGCGCCGACGGCGCCTGCTCCGCCGATCGATGATCGCGGCGGCATTGCTCTTGGCCGTCGAAGCCAGCTTGCGGCTGGTCGAACGGGCCAACGGCGGCCGCCTGCCCGGCGAACATGTGGCCCCATCGCTCAAGCTGCCCCCCGGCAGCCAATTCGGCGGCCGAACCGTCAATAGCCTGGGATACTGGGACGACGAGTTCTCAACCTCGCCGCCGCCTGGCGTGTTTCGCGTGGCGGTGCTGGGCGATGGCTTGACGTTGTCGGGTTCGTGCCGGACCAATTGCCTTGCACAGCTCGAACGGTTGCTGCCGGGGATCGAGATTTGCCACTTCGGCTTGCCGCGGGCGGGCCCGCGCGAGTACGCCTCGCAGTTCGCTCTTGAAGTGGCCGACTTTCAGCCCCACCTGGTGCTCGCCTTCTTCTCCGCGGGCGACGACGTCATCGGGCAATCGCCGCGGCATGCCGCGCTCGATTGGCGCCGACTTCGCCTGGCGCGGCTGGCCGCCGCATGGTGGCCGCGACCGTCCAGTGAACGAGCCACGTTCGACGCGGCGACGGTCTCAGCCGACTACGAAGCCTATTTGCGACGGTGCTCCCAACGGCTGGCCGTCTGCCGGACGCCGATCGACGACGATTTTGAATGCCTCTGGCGCGAGTCGTTGGCGCAGCTTGGCAACCTGCTCGGGCAATGCCGCCGCCGCCGCTTGCCGTTGGCGCTGGTCGTGGCGCCGGCCGAGTTCCAGGTCGACCGGCGTTTGTGTGAGACGCTCAGGCGACGGGCCGGCTACGAATCGGGACAACTCGATCTGGAACTGCCGCAACGCCGGCTGGCGCAATTCGCTTGCGCCCATGAGCTGCCCCTGGTTGACTTGCTCCCTCATTTTCGCGCCTCGGGAAGTTCGCCCTACCTGCGCCGGGCCGCTCACTGGAACGAGCAAGGGCACGTATTGGCCGGCCAAGTGCTTGCCGGCTGGCTGCGAGCCCACTATGGCGGAGCCATCACGGCCGTGACCCGGCCGCCCGCCGCCACGGCCATGCGCCCAGGGCGGCATTGACGATGAACTCTGTAGGGAACGCCCTCCGTGGCGTTCCGTGTCCTGAAAAAAGACGTCGCACCCGCTTCGCGGAACGCCACGGAGGGCGTTCCCTACAGCGTTTTCGGATAGCCTCTCACCGGCGGGACTGGCGAACGTCGCGTGAATCTGCGATAATCCAAGCGTTTTCATCAAGCTGAGGATGCCCCGCCTATGACCGCCATTCGACGAAGCTGGATCTTTCCGGCGATCTTCGCCTTATGCGCCGGCCTTGCGGGCTGCCATCTGTTTCGGCTTGCCGCCGCCGAGCCGGATGAACCCGGAAAGAAATCGGAGGCGGAACCCGCGAAGCCCGCCGACCAGCAACCCGCGAAGCCCGCCGACCAAGAACCCGAAAAGCCCGCCGATCAGGCGGCCGATGCGCGGGAAGGCGTGCCGCCCGAAGCACGGCGCCGCTTGGGCGGCCGCTTGACCGATTGGCGGACGAAGACCTTGGGTGGGAAGCAGTTGTGGGATGACGAATTGTTGTTTCAGAATTGGCGGATTCAGCGGAGTGCGCTCGTCGGCCATTGCCGGTTGCTCGACGGCGACGACCGCCGCGAGGCCCGCGGCTCGTTCGAGCAGTGCCAGGAGCAACTCGAAGAAATCAAGCGCGAGCGCAAGCTGGCGCCGATGAAAGGCACGGCCGTGATCATCCTGCACGGCCTGGGCGGCACGCGGAGCACGATGCGGTCGCTGGCGACTTACATCGAGGAAAAGGGCGGATACACCGTGCTGGTCGTCGGTTACGCCAGCACGCGATCCGACATCGCCGCGCACGCGCGGCGGTTGGCCGGAATCGTCGAGCATCTCGACGGAATCGACGAGATCCACTTCGTCGCGCACAGCTTGGGAAACCTGATCGTGCGCCGCTACCTGGGCGATTCGAGCCGTTCGGAAACGGGCGGCCGGCCCGACCCAAGGATCAAGCGGTTCGTCATGATCGCTCCTCCCAACCACGGCGCGGCGGCCGCCGAGGCCTGGAGCGACGGCGAGTTGTTCTCGCTGGTGCTGGGCAAGTCGGCGGTCGAGTTGGGCAGCGGATGGCCCGACGTCGAAAAGACACTGGCCACGCCGACGTGCGAGTTCGGCGTCATCGCGGGCGGCAAAGGGGATGACCGCGGCTACAACTCCCGGCTGGAGGGGGACAACGACGGCTTGTTGAGCGTCGCGACGACCCGGCTCGTGGGCGCCCGCGATTTCGTGGTCGTGCCGGTCTTGCACCCCTTCAGCACGATGAACGCGAAGGTGCAAGAGTATACGCTCCGCTTCTTGCAAGAAGGGTACTTCATCTCCGCCGACGAACGGCATCCGATCACAGATTCGCCCTGAGCGACGATGAACCACGGCGCACCGCAAGTTTGGGTCGATGGGTTGACGATTGGCGAGGCGCTGGCGCGAACCGCCGCCCGCCACCCCCAGGACGATGCGCTGGTCTTTCCGGCCCTTGGGCTGCGCTGGAACTACGGCGAGTTTCAGGCTGGCGTCGAGGAGGCCGCGCGGGGCCTTCTGACCTTGGGCATCGGCCGCGGCGACCACGTCGCGCTGTGGGCCACGAACGTGCCCGAGTGGGTGATGCTGCAATTCGCCACCGCGCGGATCGGTGCCGTGCTGGTGACGATCAACCCGGCCTATCGCCCCTTCGAGCTGAAATACGTGCTCCGGCAAAGCGACGCCAAGGCGCTGTTCCTGGTCGATCGCTTCAAGACTTCCGACTATTTCGCCATGCTGGCCGAGGTTTGTCCCGAACTGGCGGCCGGCGCCGCGGGCGATCCACGCTGGGATGAATTCCCCCAACTGCGCTGGGTGGTGGCCCTCAAGGGCCAACCGCCGAGCGGGGCCATTTCATGGCAAGAGTTTTGCCGCCGCGGCCGGGCCGACGTGAGCGATCTCGATGCCCTCGGCCGCGCCCTTTCGCCGGGCGACAAAATCAACATCCAATATACCTCGGGCACGACCGGCTTTCCCAAAGCCGCGACGCTCAGCCATCGCAATTTGCTCTTGAACGCCTACTACGTCGGCGAGTGCCAACGGCTGACGCGCCGCGATCGGATCTGCATCCCGGTGCCGTTTTATCATTGCTTCGGTTGCGTGCTCGGCACCCTCTCGGCGGTCGTGCATGGGGCGGCCATGATCGTGCCCGCCGAGTCGTTCCACCCTGCCGCCACGCTCGACGCCGTCGAGCGCCAACGAGCGACGGCCCTTTATGGCGTGCCGACGATGTTCATCGCCCAACTCCAGGATCCTTCGTTCGCGGGCCGTGACCTTTCCAGCCTGCGCACCGGCATCATGTCCGGCAGTCCCTGCCCGATCGAGATCATGCGGCGGGTGATCCGCGAAATGGGGGCCGGCGAGATGACCATCGCCTACGGACAGACGGAGGCCTCGCCCGTGATTACCCAGACCCGCGCCGACGACCCGCTCGAATTGCGCGTCGAATCGGTTGGCGGGCCGCTGCCGGGGGTCCAGGTCAAGCTGGTCGACCCGGCCACGGGCAGCGAACTGGGCGACAACCAGCAGGGCGAGCTTTGCGCCCGCGGTCACGTCGTGATGCTCGGCTACTACGACAATCCCCAGGCCACGGCCGCGGCGATCGACGCCGACGGCTGGCTGCACACGGGCGATCTGGCACTGCGGCAGCCCAACGGCTACTACCGGATCACCGGCCGGATCAAAGACATGGTCATCCGCGGCGGCGAAAACATTTACCCGCGCGAGATCGAGGAGTTCTTGTTCACGCACCCGGCGGTCGAGCAGGCGTCGGTCGTGGGCGTGCCCGACCCCAAGTTCGTCGAGGAGCTTTGCGCCTGGATCAAGCTCAAGGCCGGGGCGACGGCCACCGAGGACGACATCCGCCGGTATTGCCGGGAGAAACTGGCCCACTACAAAGTGCCACGCTACATCCGCTTCGTCGAGCAGTTCCCGCAGACCGTGACCGGCAAGATCCAGAAATTCAAGATCCGCGAGCAGACGATGGCGGAACTGGGTCTTCGCGAGCTGGAGACCGCGTAGCCCTGGTATCCGGCCGCCGGCTCGATTATGCTGGCATGGGGTTGTAGGGTGGGCACCGCCCACAATCAACGCGGGCTAAAGCCCACGCTACGAGACTGGCGTACTCTGGTAGCCGGCCGCCGGCTCGATTATGCTGGCATGGGGTTGTTGCCAACGCGGGAGCCGTCCATGTCCGATCCTCAACCATCCTCGGGCGCGCCCGCGCCGGAAGAACTCAAGCGCGCCTTGAAAGCCTTCAAAAAGCGGCTCAAGCTCACTCGTCTCGACGAGGAGTCGGGCCTGGGAGGCGGCAAGATGACGGGCGGCCGGACTTCGGGGATTGTCGCCATCACGCCGCCCAACCAATATCCACGGGCGGTCTGGGATGAACTGGTGAGGCAGGGAAAGCTCAAAGCCTCGGATCAAGGGCTTTACGAGCTGGGGGAGGCTTCTTGACACCGGCTTGGCGGGGCAAATAAAATCATTCGCACGGGTCGGCGGGGCGAGCGGATGATGCCGGCCGGGGCCGCCACGGAAACCGCGCCCACACGACTCGCTAAATCGCCATGGCTCTGTTGCAATCGCTCAATGGACTGAATCCCGGTCAGCAGTACCCGCTTTCCGGCCAGCGCGCCGTCATGGGACGCCACCCCGATTGCGATATCGTGCTCGACGTCGGCGCGGTCAGCCGCCAGCACGCGCAGATCTTGATCGTCAACGACGAGTTCTTCGTCGAGGATCTCGAAAGCCGCAATGGAACATTCGTTAACGGCCAATTGGTGCGCGGCCGGCAACTGCTGCGCGACAACGACCGGGTGAAAATCTGCGATCTGTTGTTTTCGTTTCACCATGGAACGCCGCCGGCCAACGGCGGCGACGACGGCGACCGGAGACCGCCTTCGAGTTCCTGCTCCTCGGTCGCGCTGGTCATGGACGAGGGCGACGGCCCATCGAGCAACTCGACGATCATGTCGACGCTCGACGTCAGGTCGAGCCGTGGCGGCACCGCCCGCGAGACCACGGTCAACCCCGAACTCAAGCTCCGCGCCCTGCTGGAAATTTCGCGCAACCTGAGCTCGACCCTGACGCTCGACGAGGTGTTGCCCAAGATCCTCGACAGCCTGTTCAAGATCTTCCTGCAAGCCGACCGCGGCTTCGTGCTCTTGCAAGAGCGCGAAGGCGCGCCCTTGATTCCCAAGGCGGTCAAGCACCGCCGTCCCGGCCATGAAGACACGATCCGCGCCAGCCGCACGATCGTCAACCAGGCGATGACCGTCAAGGAGGCGATCCTCTCGGCCGACGCCGCCAGCGACTCTCGCTTCGACAGCAGCCAGAGCATCGCCGATTTTCGCATTCGCTCGATGATGTGCGCCCCCCTGGTGCATAGCGCGGGACACGCGTTGGGCGTGATCCAGATCGACACGCTCGACCAGCGCACGCCCTTTCACCAGGACGACCTCGATGTGCTGGCGAGCGTGGCCAGCCAGGCGGTGTTCGCCGTCGAGAACGCTCAGTTGCACGAGTCGGCGCTCAAGAGGCAAGCCTTGGAACGCGACCTGGAACTGGCCCACAAGGTGCAGCAGGGTTTTTTGCCGAGCGCCCCACC
Source organism: Pirellulales bacterium (assembly GCA_035531595.1). GTDB lineage: Bacteria > Planctomycetota > Planctomycetia > Pirellulales > JAICIG01 > DATKSN01. The sequence goes on from DATKSN010000011.1 coordinate 56,766, forward strand.
GAGCCTGGAGGGTTACGAGTTCTTCGATTTTTACGAACCGGCGAACCAGGTGGGCGGCGACTATTTCGACTACGTGCCGTTGCCCGGTCGGCGGCTGGCGATGATCGTCGCCGACGTGTCGGGCAAGGGCATGCCGGCGGCGCTGTTGATGGCCAAGCTGTCGGCCGAAACGCGCTTCACGCTGGTCATCGAGCCGGACCCGGCGGCGGTCATGAACCGGCTCAACGCCGGCTTCTGCGGCGCCGGCTGGGAGGACCGTTTCGTGACGATGTGCCTGTCCGTGGTGGACCTTGCCACGCACGAGGTGCGGCTGGTGAACGCCGGACACATGCCCCCTTTCCTGCGCCGCGCCAATCGGCTGGTCGAGCCGGTGGGCGCCGACGAGGCGGGAATCCCGCTGGGCGTCAGCGCCGATTTTGAATACACACCTTATACGCTCAAGTTGGTTCCCGGCGAGAGCCTGGCCCTGTTCACCGACGGCTTCAGCGAAGCGATGAACATGGAGAACGAGCTTTACGGGCTGGTGCGCATCGAAGAGCAGCTTCGCGGCGAAGCCCGCGGCGTCCGGCAGCTTGGTGAGCGGCTCCTCGCCGACGTCAAGCGGTTCGTCGGCAAGCGGTCGCAAGCCGACGACATGTGCTTGCTCTGCTTCGGGCGAAATCCGTAACCGTCATGGTTTCTCCTCCGTGGTCGCCGGCTTCGGGGCCATCTCCCGCAGCCTCTCCTGGGCGCCCTGGTGCCGCGCATCGAGCGAGAGCGTGGCGGCGTACCAATTCCCGGCGGCGTCCGGCAGGCCCAGGCGTTCGTTGAGCAACCCCAACTGATAGCAGACGGCGGCATCCCTCGGCTGCTCGATCGCCCGCCGTTTCAAATCCGCAAGCTGCTGGGCAAGCTGCTGCAACGCTTCAAATTCCCGCACATGGTCCTGGGCCAAATCGGTGTGACCCAGGCGCTGGTGCGCTTGGGACAAAACATAGTGCAGCGGCGCGTCGCGCGGGTGCTTTTCGACGGCCCGCTCGAGCGGCACCAGCGCCGCCTCGGGTTCGTTGGAATCGAGCGCTAAGCGGGCCTTGGCCAAGAGCGACTTCAAATGGCCTGGATCGAGCGCGAGCGCCCGCTCGAGGCACTCCTGAACGCGATCCGCTTCTCCCAGGGCGGCGTGGCACTCGGCGCGCAGCGCCAACACGTCGGCGCTCTCGTCGGCCTGCCGCAGAGTGGCCAGCGCATCCCGCCAACGAACCAGGCCGACCTGCGCGCCTGCCAATTCGATATACATCGCCTGGCGGTCGGTGGGCTTCAACCGGCCTGGAAAAGCGGCGTCGCGGCGCAACGATTCCTGGTAATCATCGACGGCCTTTTCGAGGTCTTCGAGGTCGTTGTGAATCAATCCCAGAATACGGTGCGGCACAGGATCTTGCGTCGCCAACTCGGCCGCCTGGCGCAAGTGCAGGTCGGCCTGCAACATGGCGCCGACGTCGTAGTTGGCGATGCCCAACCAACGGTGGGCCTCCGCCTGCCCCGGGTCGAATTCGAGCGCCGCGAGCAGGTTCTGCTCGGCCTCATGGAAGCGGTGCTGCTGGTACATCGTCCGGCCCATCAGGGTCCGCGCCAACACGCGCGTTTCGGGATCATCGACCGCGAAGCGCAGCTCGTTCAGAGCGGCGTCGAGCTTTTGCTCGTGCAACGCCAAGATGCCCGCGATCAGGCTGGCCTGGGGTTCGCACTCGCGAAAGGCCTGCAACCGCCGCAACTCGCGCTGGGCCTGTTTGAAATCGTCGCGGGCCACCGCCTTCAGGGCGCGCTGGTAGATTTGCTCCGGACGATGCAAGTACGAAAAGACGTAGGCGGCGCCCAGCAGGACCAGCGCCGCCCCGGCCAGCACCCCGGCCCGCCGCCGGCGGGCTCGCCGCGGCCGATCGACGGGCTTCGGTTCGGCCTCGTCGGCCGCGGCCGGCGCGCGGGCATGACTGTCGGAAGGATGTCTGTCGGGAGTATGGGGGGTATGACTGTCGGGAGTATGACTAGGGACTTGCATGATGGCGGCCTTGATCGGATCGTCGTAAATTTACTTCACGCAGTCGAGAATGACACATTCACGGTGGCTGGGGCAGAGCCTAAGCGATGCCCCGGTCTTCTTCGTAAGAGGCCAGGGGCTTGCCCTTTTGCCACGACCCCTGCCAGCTTGCCTGGCACGGTGAAGCAGTTTTCCCGGCTAACCGCGCACCCACGAATCCAGCCGTTTTTCCGTGTTCGCCGGCCCGCTGCCGCCTATGGCGGCAGCGGGCC
>DATKSN010000012.1:0-17673 GCA_035531595.1 Pirellulales bacterium
TCGACGAGGCGCTCCCACGCGGCCAGCGTCACAACGTCGAAGACCACGGACCAATAATTCGGCTCGTCGCGATCCCGCGGCGGCGGAGCGCGCACCGGATCGGGAACACGGAGCTCGTCGGGGTCGCCACGTTGAGACCGCCCGGACGCAGCGGCGTCGAGTACGTCCGTGAAGGTCACCTGCGACGCGACCGCGCGAACTGTGCGCTCGACGCGCGCCGCGTCCGCGAGACCAATCGTGCGTTGAACCCAGACGCGCGCCCGATCGTCGCCCAGAAGAGCCTCTTCGTATGCTACCTCCACGATCTCGCGCCATGATTCGAGGGTGATCGTTCGAAACGACAACTCGCGGTAGATCGCGCCACGTTGAGCGGTGTGTGCGCGAATCAGTTCTGCGTCGTTGCTTGCCATCGTCGGGCCTCCCAAATACACCACATCGCCGGCGTACCCTATACTAACGAAAAAAATTCATGGCGTTTTTCACCGTTTGGCTGACCGGGCTGGGCGCGGCGCGGGCCATTCACAGGGACGCCCTCCAGCGCAGCTTCCGAAAAAACTGGCAAAACCGTACCTTTACCCGACGAAAGCCTCGGCGCGTGTGGCACAGATGCTCGCTGCGGGGGAAGAAGTCTTAACGCGTCTAAAGCCGGGCAATCCGCCGAGACGGATTTCCTGGTCGGTACAGGTACGGTTTTGCCAGTTTTTCCTTGCGCAGTTTCGGCTGCGCCGAAGCCGCGTTTTGCGCGTTCGGGTTTCCGCAGGATCGCGCAAGGCTGTTTAGTCGCCCAACGGCCAAATTTCAATCGCCGAGACCTTGGGGTTCTGGTCAACGCCGCGGAACTCCAGCTCCAACAGACCATCGTCGACCCGCGTCTCGAACTGCTTCGAGTCGGCCGTCGCAAAGCCGGCCCCCAGCGTGTCATACCCGGCGAGCTTCAGCTCATCCTCCGCCAAGACGTCGAACACCCTGCGATCGGGGCGATGAAAATAGATCTCGGCGAAACGCAGGACGACGCGATAGCGTCCCGGCGGCACGGGGAACTGGTAGCCGCGTTGCTGTTTGGGCCGTTCGCGGTCGAACCAGCGTTCGGTTTGGTACAGCGGGTCGTCCGACGTGTTGTGGATTTCCTCGCTCGAGGGCCGCGGCTCGCCAAACGATTCGCCGAACTGGTGGCCGCCTCCGAAAAAGCAATCATGCCTCCAGGTCGCTCCATCGGCGGCGACGAAATCGTCGCCGCCGGCGTGGATGCGAATCGCCTCGCCGGCGGCGAGGCGTTCGAGCAGCCATTTCAAGTCGGCGGCGGCGGCCGAGCGAGCATGCGGAAAGTCGAGCAGAATCTGTTGTGCGGAGCGTCGCAGTCCAGCCAGGGAACAAGCGGCCCAGGATGTCCATGCCGAGTGGTCGCCGAGATCGTCTCGCTCGAGCGCCGCCCGCAGCAGTCGCTCGGCGCGGGGGAAGTCGCCGTTTTCGAGAAAACGCGTCGCCAGCGCCGCCGCCACGAGGGGACCGGGCTCGACCTGATCGCGAACCGCTTGTTCGAGTTCGACGAGCGCCGCGGCCCTGTCTGGTTTCGTCATGTTGGGCGGCAGCGATTCGACGAACTCCAAGAGTGCCTGGTCGACCAGGGCGCGCGCGCCGCGCGCCTGGTCGGCGGACTTCACGGGAGCCAGCGACAAGCCGGCGAGAAGCCGAGCCAGCGCGCGCCTGTTCGAGGCGCGCCGGTAGCCGGCCCGCTCCTGATCGCCACCGATCTGAAACAGATCGCGTTCGTCGGGCGTCAGTTCCCGCGGAACTTGGCGCTGGGCGAGTTCCGTCGGTCTGACCGGCCAAACGCGCGCCGAGCCGTCCTTGAACCCCGTCACGAACCATCGGCCGTCCGGGCTGAAGGCCGCATCCGTGAAAGCCTTGCCGCCGCTCGTGACCGAAGCCAGCCGATCGGCGCGCGCCGAATCCCACAAAACGGCCGTGTCCGACTTGCCGTTGATCGTCAACAGCAGCTCGCCGTCGGCGCTGAACCGCGCCCAAGGAATCGAGACGTCGCGATCTCCCAGCATGCCGACCGATTCTCCGGTTCGTCCGTTCCAAAGGCGCAAATGCTGATCGCGCGAGCGTGTCAGCACTCGCTGGGCGTGGGGACCAACGAGCACCGAAACCGCCGATGGCTCGAAACCGGAGAAGACCGCGCGATTTTGCCCGGTCGCGGCGTCCCACAGCCGCGCGATCGACTCCTCCGACCCGGTGGCGAATGAGCTTCCCTCGAGACTATAGACTACCGTTTGTACCGGTTTGCCGGCGTTGTCCAATTCGGCGATCAGCCGGCCCGTCGCGGACTCGTGGAGACGCGGCCGCGGGCGTTCGATCGACCATGTGACCAGGGTTCCGTCGTCAGGACCAAACCTGAAGTGCGCGAAATCCCGCGGTGAGTTCGTGATCGACGGCAGCGTCGCGGTCCGCGTGGCGGTTGTGGTATCCCAGATCTCCGCCTGCCGCGACGCTTGCGACCAGGCCAGCACGTACCGGCCGCCGGGGCTCGTCTGAATGTATTCCATCCCGGCCAATTCCAGGCGATCGATCATCGCGCCGGTCGCGTAGTTCCAGATCGTGACGAGCCGATCGGACGCCGACACGACCACCAGCCGGCCGTCTCCACTGAATTCCGAAGCCGTCGCTTTTCCGGTGCCGTCGAGGTCAGCGCGAAGTTTTCCGTCGTCCGCCGACCAGACACGAACGTCGCCCGACTCGGTGAGCGTCGCGACAAGATCGCCGTCCGGACTGAATTTGGCCACGAATACCGTGGCGTCGTGCTCCAGCGCGGCAATCGGGCCGCCTTCGGGAAACGCGCGGAGCAGAACGGAGTGGAACGGGAGAGGAGTCACCGTGAGCCGTTGCCCGTTCGGACTGATCGTGACGCTCGTGGTTCGGTATTCGGCCCGCTCCGGCCGCGGGACTTCGACCACGCTCGCGATGCGGGCATTCCACACGCGAGCGGTGTGGTCATGCGACGCCGTCACGACCTGGTTCGCCGAAGCAAAGGCGACGGTCCTGACCGAGTCGGAGTGTCCCCTCCATCGTTGGGGAGCTTCACGCCCCGCGAGGTTCCAGCACCATACCGATCCTCCTTCCGTCCCCACCGCGATCCAGCGATCGTCGGGACTGAACGCCACGCAACGGGCCGCGCCGTCGAGGGCCCTGAATTCCTGTTCCATTTTACCCGACGCCGCGTTCCAAATACGAACCGATCCGTCGGCCGCGCCGGTGACGACCAGTCCGCCGCCGCGGCTGAAGGCTGCCGGTCCCACGACCGCGCCGTGTTCCAGAACAAGCTTCAATTCGCCGGTTCGCGCGTCCCAAAGGCGTCCCGCGTGGTCGGTGGACGGCGGAGATCGCACTCGACCATCGGCGGATAACTCGATCCATTGGTGCGCGGCGGTGGTCAGCACCGCCGCTCCGTCGGGGCTGAACAGGGCGACGCCGACGCCTCCCTTGTGGCCTTCGAGCGTGGCCCGTTCCTCGCCGGTCGACACGTCCCACAGGCGCGCGGTCGCGTCGGCGGAGGCTGACACGAGTTTGCTCCCATCAGGGCTGAACGCCAACCGGTAGACGCCGGAACGATGTCCGCGCAACACATGCCGTGGGTTCCCCGTGGCGACGTCCCAAATTCGGACGGTGTCGTCGACGGAAGCCATCGCCAGCAGGCGGCCGTCGGGACTGAACGCCACATGCCAAACCTTGTTGTCGTGGCCCTCAAACAGCTTCAACCGTTCGCCGGTCCGGACATCCCAGAGGGCCGCCGTATGATCATCGGACGCCGTCGCCACGAATCGTCCGTCAGGGCTGAATTTCGCGTCGCGGACCCAACCGCGATGGCCGGCGAGCCATGTTAGCGGTTGGCCGGTCGCGGCGTCCCAGACGATCGCCGTGTGGTCTAGGGATGCCGTGACGACTCGATCTCCCGCGGAACTGACCGCGGCCGATAGGAGGGGGGCGCGGTGTCCTATCAGCGTGCGGGCTTCGTGATGGTTCGCAAGGGCCGCCAGCATGGCGCTGTTCGCGTCGAAGCTGGTTTGCCGCTCGTTCGATTCGAGCGCCAACAGCAACGCCAGGCCGGGGTTTTCCTCGACGACCCCCACCGACTGACGCGCCAGCAGCATCCCCTCGGCGCGACGGCGCTCGGCGTCCGCCGCCTTTCTGGCGCTGGTTTCCTTTTCCAGCGCCACCTCTTTGAGCGAAGACTCTTGCTTGATCGTCTCGTTCGCCGTGGAAAGCATCGCGTTGGCGCGGGACTGAACATTCACCACGGCCAGCAGGCCGCCGAGTGACACCAGCACCACCAACGCGGTCGCGATCGCCAGGCCACGGTTGCGCGAGACCCACTTTTGCAGTTCCGCCACGGCCCCGGTCCGGTAGGCCCGCACGACGCGGTGCTCCAGGTAGGCCCTCAGATCCTCGGCCATCTGCCGCATGTTCTGGTACCGGTCCTCGCGCCGGCGCGCCATGGCCTTTTCGCAAATCGCCACGACCTCGGTGGGTACGCGCGGATTCAGCTCCGCGACCGGAACGGGCGGGCCCGCCAGCACGGCCTTGACGATCTCGCGCGCCGAGGGCGCGCTCCCAGGAAGGATGTGCGCGCGGCGGCCGCTGAGCAGCTCGTAGAGAATCGTGCCGATGGAATAAACGTCGGAGCGCTCGTCCAGTTCGTCGATCCGGCCGGCGGCCTGCTCGGGCGGCATGTACGAGGGCGTTCCCAAGACCGAGCCGTACCGCGTTTCGGACGAAGGCTCGTCGGCGTCAAGCGCGTGGGGCCGCCCGCCCGCCTCATCCGTCGTCGCACTGTCCGTTGGTTGGCCGCCGGCAGGCTCGGCGGCCTCGCTCGGCGGCGGCTCCGGGGCAAACGCCTCCGACGGCGGCAGCTCGGTGTTGGTGGCTGGGGCAGAGCCTCGGCGATGCCCCGGTGCCGGGGCAAACGCCTCGGACGGCGGCAGCTCGGACGGGGATGGCTCATGGACGTTCTTGGCCAGCCCCCAATCCATGACGTAGGTCTCGCCGAAGGGACCGACCATGATGTTTTCCGGCTTCAGGTCGCGGTGAATGACGCCGCGCGAATGGGCGAAGGCGATCGTCTCGCAGACCTTTACGATCACATCGAGCACGCGCGTTTGCGTCCAGCGCTCGCGCCCCTGGCGGGCCAGTTCGAACACGGCGCCCAGATCCTTCCCTTGGATCAACCGCATCGTAAAGAACACGCGGCCTTGCTCGTCGGTGCCGAGCTCATGGATCGGCACGACTCCCGGATGGTCCAGTTTGGCGGTGATCTCGGCTTCGCGGACGAAGCGGGCCAAACGCCGCGGCGACACCGCGCGCACGCTGGCGTCGGGACCAAGCGTCTCCTGCCCGCGGATGATTTTCATCGCCAGCTCGCGGCGCAGGTTTCCATCCCAAACCCGGAAGATGACCCCCATCCCGCCCTGAGCCAGCCGGCCACGCACCCCGTACCGCTTCGCGGCTTCGCGCAGTGCGACCACGGGTTCATCCATCGCGCCGGGGCCGGCCACCTCGCCGGCGGTCGCGACGTCACCATCGCCCGTCGGCTGCCGGCCGTGCAAATCGCGCAGTTGGCCTGCCCATTGAGGGTACTCGGCGTAAAGGTCGGCGATCCGCGCGGTTTCGCCCTCGCGGGCGCGTTCGAGGAACTCGGCGTAAATTCGCCGCGCAGCGTCATCGGCCCCATTGGAATTGGCCGTCGTCATCCGCGTTTTCCTCTTGCTCGGCAGTCTCCCCAACGGTCGTCATTCTAGCCGACGGGACACGGAACGCCACGGAGGGCGTTCCCTACAGAGTCGATCACGTCTGCCGTAGCTTCCCGCTGACGTCGACTCGCCGGAGGTTGCGGCACGGAGTGTGCCTGCTACTTTGGCGTCGTGGCGGCCTCCGCTGCCGCCGGCAGCGCTCCGCTGGAGCGGGCCGCCTGGATCTCGGCCGCCAAGGCGTCGAGCGGGGCCGCGTCGAGGTGCTTGCCGGCCGCCGACCGCAATTCGTCGAACATCCGCTCGATCTGCTTTTGCAACGCGGCATCGGACGAAAAGATCGGCTTTCGCTCATCTTGCAAACGCTGATCGAATGGGGCCAACGTCGCCAGACCGCGCAAATCGGCTAGCAGCTTATCGGCCTCGTCGAAGGAGCGCGCGGCGAGCTTCGCGCGCGCGCGGGCCAACCGCACTTGCCGCGCCGCGACCAGATCGGTGAGCTCGCGTTCGAGGCCCGCCGTCGTGGCCTGCGCCTTGAGCCATGCTTCGTCCACTCGCAACCGCACGTCGACGCGGCGCGTCAACCCGAACGAAAGTGGAAAGCGGGCCAATGAACGGCCACCGATACCAATCGTCACCAGCCGCAGCGCTACCGTGTCGGGCGCGATCCGCAAACGGCCTTCCGCGTCGGTCAAGCCCAAACGGCGCGGCGCCGTCTCGCCGGGCGCCCCGGCGCGGACCTCGAAGCCGGCCAACGGCAGGCCGTCGTCGCCGGCCGAAACCAGGCGCAATTCGCTCGCCGCGCGCGCCGGCGAGGTACGCAGCGCAAGCCAAGCCTCCCGCGACGCCGATCGCAAGACCGCGGCCGACGAACCGCGCATGCGGCAGGTCGCCCGTGGGCCGTCGACCGAATCGACCGTCAGCCAGAACCAGTTGGTCGAACCTGCCGACTCGCCGGGCGTGCGCGGCGCGCGTCGAACCAGGCGAAAAGCATCGCCCGGTGCCGCGAGCTTGAACGACACGTCGCGCGGCGCCAGGTCGCCGGCTCGCACGCTGATCCGCGCCAAGTCGGCTGCGACCGTTTCCCATCGGGCCAGCGGCGAAAAGGCCGCGACCAACGCTGCGGCGGCGGCCGGCGCCACGCGCGCCGCAGAAGGCGCTGTGCGCGAGATCGCCGGTCCCCAGACGCGCGAGGCAACGTCCCACTCGCGGGCTTCGGCGCTGAAACCGTCCGGCGCCGGCGCGATGCGCAGCAACAGGAGCTTGTCGCGCGGAGTCTTCGCGGCCGGCGCGGAGGAGGGCTCTTCCAGGCCGTCACGGTCAAGCCCGCGCGCCATCAGCCGCTCGATTTCGTCAGGCGCCGGAGCCACCGCGAGCCGCCACACTCCACCGATGATCGCCTCGCAGCGGCGAGTCAAGTCGTCGCTGAAGCTCGCGGCGCGCCGCGCGCTCCATTCGGGCGCGTCGGGCGTCGCATAGAAGATTTGCACTTGATAGGGATCAATTTCCCAGACGGTGCCGGCGGGGGAAGCGTTTGGGGCCGTGACACCGAATAACACGAGTATCAAAAAGTTCACTTCGTCACCTTTTCCTTCCCCGCATCGCGCTTCCATTGCTCGACGCGCTGGTACAACGTCGCCGGTCGCGGCCCCACGCCCGAAAGCTCCCGGCGATAAGCCAGGTGCTCGGTCAGTTGCCACAAGGGGACCACGGCCGTGGCGTCGTTGACTCGACGATGAAGGTCGCGTAGCGCTCGGCGGGCCGTGCTCCAGTCGTGGGCGGTTTCGAGGCTTCGCAAAGCGGAACTCACGTGCGGGCTGTCGAAGCCCGTAAGACTGCCGGAACCAAATAACCTCGCGGCGTCGACCAGCGGCTCCATCGCCGGCCACTCGACGTAAGCCAGGTCGAAATCTCCGCCGGCCCAAGGTACGGCGTCGCCGGCCCATTCGCGCAGCTCGATCGTGATGCCCAAACCTCCCAGGGCCATCTGCCGCTGAATCGCGCGGCATGCCAAGCGAGCAACCTCCGTCGCCGGGTGCGCGAGCACGAACGTGGGCAGGGACTCGCCGGCGGCCATCGGCCGGCCCGCCGCCGCCGCGACTTCCGCCTGCGCCGCCCGGACCAGTGCCAGCGCCAATGACGGATCGTAAGGCAGCGGCTTTTGCGAGCTATCGTTGGCGTATCCTAGGGGAAACGGCCCGGAAAGCACGCGGCCGTTGTCGGCACGCTCGCCGCGGAGCAAATCGTCACGCAGGATGCGGGCGCGATCGATCGCGTAAACCAGCGCGCGGCGCAGAACCGGCTGCGAGGTCAACGACCTCGCGGGATTCGGCAGCAGGAAATGGACGGTCGGAAAAGCATACGGCTCGACGGCCACCGTTTCCGACGCCGCGAGCTTGCCCGCGTCCCAGGGGCGAAGCCGATCGATCACGTCGGCCCGGCCGCCGCGCAGCGCCCGGATCGCCTCGTCCGTGTTGGCGTACCGGTGCTCGATGATCTCCTGGAACCAGCCCCCGGCGGCGGCCGCGTTGACGCGATAGCGGACCTCGTGGTCTTCACGCGCATCGAGCAAGAACGGGCCGCAACTGTTTGTCGCCGGCTCGCCCGCGAGCGTGGTGCTCCAAGGCCGAAGCGGCGTTCGCAGCAATGCGGCTGGGAGCGGATGGCGGTGCCGAATGTGGATCGTGATTTGCCGCCCCTCGACGACCTCGAGCGAGTCGATCAGTCGCCGCCAGGCCGGCACGTAGTCGGGCCCGGCCGGGTCGGCCAGCGCCACGAGTCGCCGCGCGACGTCATCGGCCGCGACGGGCCGGCCGGCGCCGGACTGGTCGCCGGTGGACTGGTCGCCAGTGGACTGCCCGCCGGTGGACCAGCGCAAGGCGCCGCTTAACATCCAGGTGAGCTGTCGGCCGTCGGCCTCCTCTTGCCATGTCCCCAGCGGCGAGTCGTAGACGCCTCCCATTTCGCCCGCCGCTTGCGGTTCGAACAGCCAGCGCTCGATCAGCCGGCGGTCGCGAAGCTCGGACCAAGCGGGCGCCGCGCCGGGCAGCGGAAGCTGAGAACTTCGATCGGTCGGAAGCTCGGTCACGGCCACGGTGACGACGGGATATTCGTCGTGCAAAGCCCTCAACAGTTCTTTCGCGCCGGCCAGGTCGGGCCAGCAGACTACGGCGGCCGTCGCTTCGCGGTGCGCGTCGCGCAAGCGGCCGGCTTTCTGGTGGACCAGGGCCTCGGCCAACGCCTTGGCCGCCCGAAGGGTGAACTCCTCCTGGCGTGCTTTCACGAGCGGGTCGTCGGAGTACTTGTCGGCCAGTTGGCCCAGCAGCGCGCGGGCGGCGGCCACGCGCCCCTCGGCCAACGCCGCTTCGATCTGCTTGCCGGCCACGGCGATCAGGGCCGGCCGCAGCCTGGCGTGCCGCGGGTTCCGCCGATGCAGTTCGTTGAGCAAGGCCAATGCCTGCACCGAATCGCCCTGCTTGTGCCACCAGCCCGCCTCCTGAAAGAGCCAATTCTCGACCGCCGCGGCCACACCTGGAAACGAAGCGTATTTCGATTCCAGTAGTTCGTAATAGGGCAAGGCCTCGTCGAACTTCCGCGACTTGACCAGCGCGGCCGCGTCGTCGAGCAGCAACTCCTCGAACAGCTTCAACTCAGCCACGTCGTCCCAGGCGACCGAGTAACGCTGGGCCGGATTCTCGAACCGTCGCACGACCATCGCCGCATCGGGCTTCCGGTCGCCGAGCGGCGCTCGCGGCTTGAGTTCCAGCGGCACGATTTTCAAGACCGTCATCCCTTCCTTGAGCGTCAACTGGTCGTACGGCTCCAACTCGTAGTAACGGTGGTTCTCCTGGGCCCCCGCGGCGCGGCAGATCGCGGAGCACCACATCACGGCCAGGATGGTTGCGACAACGGCATCTGTAGGGAACGCCCTCCGTGGCGTTCCGTGAAGCGGGTATCGACGTTTGTTTCTCATATCACTTCGCTCGCGCGTCTCCTCGTGGCAGCAAGAGCAGCGTGCCGTCGCCGGCGGCAACCAGGATGCCCTGCTTCACCGCGACGACGGATCCCCTCAACGGTTGGCCGATTTCGCGTCGCCACAGCGCGTCGCCGGTCGCCGCGGCGACGGCCCATACCACGCCACGCCGGCTGGTGAAGATCAACGCATCGCCGTCCTCCGTCGCCGACAAGGGAAGGCCATCGTGCAGATCGACCTGCCAGGCGGCCTGTTCCGTATCGACAAAACAGGCCAATCGCCCGGCCTCCGTCGCCACGAGAATGCGGTCGCCGCATGCCCGCGGTCCCCAGACGATGGCTTGGTCCAACGCGACTTTTTGGGGCTTCAGACCCGCCAGGTCGAACAAAACCAGCCGCCCGGCCGCATCGGCAACCGCGGCCCGAGTGGCGGTCGCCGCCAGCGGCGAACCGATCGGCGATTCCAGTTCCACCTCCGCTTCAACGGCTAACCGCGGTGACGGCGCCACGTCGCGGCCGAGCCGGTACACCTTCCTTCCATCGCTGACGATCACCTGCGTCGTATCCGGAGTGGTCGCCAGCTTCCAGCGCGGCAAGGCGTCGAACTCCAGCGCTGGGCAAAACGGCTCGCCCACCAGCTCCCTCGAACGCGGATCGACCAGATAGACGCCGCCGTGTTCAAGGGCCAAAAGCAACTTGTCGCCAAACCGCGCGGGGCGGCAGGCCAACTTGCCCGGCAATGGCCAATGTTCGAGCCGTGGTCTCGTTGGATCGAAAACCAGCAAAGCCTCTGATTCCCGCGCCGCGGCAAAGATGATCAGCCCGTCGTCGAATACGACGGCATCTCCCTCGTCAGTTCCCTGTAGCGGAACTCGTGAGAGTTCCGACGCGTCTGCTCCGGCGCTCGGAATGATTACGAATTCCGCCACCTCCTTGAACTGGTCGATCGGTATTCGAAACAGCGCGCCCGATCGGTCCAAGACCGACACGGTCGCGCCGGACTTGTCGATCACGGGGCCGGCCGCCGGCGGCGTACCCAGATCGAGCGTCCAAGTCACGGAGCTTCCCGCGGCCGGCGGAAGCGACCGCACCCGCACACCGCGCCCGTCGGCAAGGTACGTTACGAGCAGCAGCGATTCGCCCCGCGCCACGACGGGCTGCGCGAACTGGCCGGCGGCAACCGGCGGCGCGGCCAGAGAGGCTTCGTCGAGCGGAAGTGGGAATACCGCCGCCCCGTCGCCCGCGAGCCACAGCTTGCCGCCGACCAGCGAGAGCCAGCCCACGGTCTGCGATTCGTGATCCGGCCTCCGGCGCGGGCCAGGAACCAATGGCGACGCGGCATCGTTGCCGATCCGGAATGAATCCAGCCCGCCGCCGACGGTGGCGACGTACACACCGCCTTCATGAACCCATAGCGGCGAAGCCACTTGTCCCGATAGGTCGAGCGTTTGCACCACCCTGACGCCGCCTGGCTGCGTGTCGGTCGCCAACACGCGAAGCGTCGCCCCAGCGAGCCCGGCATCGGCGGCCACGAGCAGCCAGTGATCGACGAGCACAGGCGGCGCGGCGACTGCGCCCGCCTCATGACCGAGGTAGATCGCATCGATGCATTTCCGCTGCGATTCCGAAAGCACGTAAAGCCGGCCCTCGTCGGCCAACTGGTAAATCAGCCCTCGCGCGGCATCGACCGCCGGCCCGACGCCCAGCGGCCGCGGCAGTGAACACTTCCAACGAGCCGCGCCGTTGGCCAGATCGATCGCGACCAGATCTCCGTCGCGGCAAGCGACCAACGCCTGGTCGGCCGTCACGACCGGTTCGGCGTCGAACGACGAAAGTGGCGTTCGCCAGACGGTTTCACCCGTGAGCGCCCTGATCCGTATCACTTCGCTGCGCGTCGAGTCGACCAGCAGCCAATCGCCTTCTGGAGTATCGTCGAGCGGGCGGGGCACGAAGCGGGTGTCGAAGCCCACGAACCAGCGCCACAAGAGTCGGCCACTGGCGGCGTCGATTCCGTAAGCGCAACCGGAGGAGGGGGCCAAGACGGAAAGCACGCCGTTGGCCGCCGCGGTTTTCCCAATCGCCCTGGCGAACGAAGCGCCGCCCGGCGGCGCGTCGTCCATGCCGGCCGGAGCAGGCGGTTCGAACGGACCAAAGGCCACGCGGTCGCGCTCGGCCGCGGCGGACTCGGCCAGCGCGGCCCACAGGCGGGAATCGGTTGCCAACTCAGGGTACTCTTTGAACAGTTCACGGCGCGCCTGATCGGCGTCGCCGGCGTTGATCCTATCGATCGCCGCGTTCAATGCCCGTTGGCGGTGGTGCGCGCGTTCGAGCCGCGCCAGCGCGAGCTCGGTGTGGTCGAGCCCCGCCGCTGATCGCAGCCGATCCGGCAACCATCGCCGGCCCAGCGCGACCGCTTCGCGCGCGCGGTCGAAGGCCGCCTCGGCCGCCTCGCTCGGCTCCGCCGCCGGCGATTGGGCCGCGTAGACCAGCCCCTTGGCGATCTTGGCCAATGCGTCGGCCAGAAGGCGGCGGTCTTCGGGATTCCCCAGCGCATCGGCGGCCGGCGGCACGCTCTCGCGCGCGGTGGATAGTGCCGCGGGCCAATTTCCGCCCGCGTCGGCCAAGGGACGCAAGCTGGCCAACGCCCGGTGGACCCGCGCGACGTGGGCTTGCGGATGGTGAGCATGACGAACAAGGAAGGCGTCGAACCTTTCGTCCGCCAGGCCCAGCGCGCCGGACTCATAGGCTTGCTCCGCCGAAGCAAGCATTTCGTCGGCCGAAGGGATTTTTGAGTACCACACCGCGCCATACGCGCCCAGGCCGAGCGCCGCCAAGGCCGCGACGGCTCCCCAGAGCCGCGGCGACTTGATGAGGCCGGATCCTTTGATTTGGGTTTCGCGTTGGCCGCTGGGTTTCTTGCCGGCGCCTTGGGTTGTGCCGGTTTTCCTCTTGCCGTGACTTGACTTGGAGCCTATCGCAAAACCGCCTTGTGGCGCGGGCGTCCCGCCTGTCGTGGGTGGTGCCGCGGGCGCCGCGGCCAGCGGATCGGTGGCGAAAGCGTCAAGCGGCGCGGCGCTCGGTTCGGACAGGCTCAAATTGGCCAGATCGGCCAGATCGGCCAGATCGGCCAGATCGTCGCCGAAGATCACGGCCGACGACGATGGCGCCGCTGGGGCTTTCAACTTGTCAGGGGCTTTCAACTTGGCAGGCGGGGCAGACTGCTTCTTGGCTTGCGCCGCTGGCTTGACGGATGGGTTTGGCTTGGCGGCTGGCTGGGACGCCGGTGGCGGCTTCTTGGCCGGCGCGTCGTCGAACGGCGCCAGTGAGATTTCGTCGCGCGCCGAGGGTGCCGGATCGTTTTCGGCCGGCGCCGCGGACGTGATGCGTTCCGCGACGATGACCTCGACGTCGCCGACCTGGAAACGGTCGCCCACGCCCAGCGCGGCCGAAGGGACGAGCGACCCGTTGAACTCGACGACCTTGGCGGCGGTCGAAGCGACCAGTTCGAAATGGTCGTTCTTCCAGAGGATGCCGCAGTGCAGCGGGCGAACGCCCTTGCCGGACACCACGACCTCGACCAAGGCGCTCGTGCCGAACCGAATCGACTTGGACTGATCCAAGGCGAGTGTGCGACGATGGCCGTCGCCCTGCCGGATTTCGAGTTGCAGACCGCCGTCGGGCACGTCAGTGGTCCTCTCCCGTCGTGGCGTCGAAGGTCAGCCGGCATGTGGCCGCGCCTGATTCGCGCACCCCCGACAGCGTTTGCGCCAGCACGCGAAACAGCGCCTCACGATCGGCGCTCACGACGATTTGGACCTCGCCGCCACGCTCGCCACGCAGCCGCGCGAGGCGTCGGGAGAACGTCACCATATCGGGCAGCGGTTCATCGCCGATCCAAAGCCCGTTATCGGCGTCGACGCGGGCGACGATGGCGCCGCCGGCCGCGTCTTGGCTCCCGGCGACCATTTGCAACGCGGAGGGTGGCGGCGAGGTCGAGGCGAGAACAAAAGCCACCACCGCCAACGCCGATACGACCAGTGCCGCGTCGAACGCGAGCCAGGCGAGAATCGCCGGCGAACCGGTGGATTCCGCACGATCTAGTTTCCGCGACATCGGCGAACCGCCTTTCACTCGGCTGGCAAGAGCGACCAATGCACTCGCATGTTGCGATGGTCCGGCGACGCGGCCAGCGCGGCGTCGTGGACTCTTGCCACTTCGCCGCTGAGCACGCTTCCCGCCGCCTGGATTACGATCTCAGTATTTCCTCCGTCGCCGGCCGCCGCAAGCACGGCGGCGGTGATCGCGGCGTCGTCGGCCAGCGGTGGGCCGTCGGCGCCCAGTCCCAGATAGACCGCCGCCGCGCCGTAGTTGGCGCCGGGTAAGAGAGTCAGCACCACCGTCGCCCCCGGATCGAGTCCCAACGCGGCCGGTTCCAACGCGCGGCCGCGTGTCCACTGCCACCCGCCCAAGAGCGCCACCGTCAGCAGCAGCGCGACGACGCGAAGCGGCATGGTTCCCGCCGGCGCTCGGCGGCGCGGGATCTCCAGCAACGCGTCAGGCGCGGCATTCGGATCGCCGACCGCGTCCTGACTTGCGTCGTTCGTGGTGTCGTGCTCACTCATACTACTTCAGCGGCGTCTGGTCGATGACGTACAACTCGAACGCCTGGCCCTCCGGCCGGACGCCGAAGCGCGTTTGCAGGATCGCCGACGGCTCGCGCCCGGCGAACTTCTTTTCCAGTTCCGCCAGTTTCTGCTCGGCCGCCGCCGGAAAGAACATGACGACGATCTTCTCGCCGACTTGGACGCCCGCCGACGCCAACAGCCGGCGGTCGGCCTCGGCCAGGTCGCCGCGCCGCCACGACATGTAAAGGCGCGACTCGGCCGCGGCCGGTCCCACACGGCGGTCGGGCATCGGCTTGGCCAATTGCGCCGCGTACTCGATTTCGCCCGTCGCGCCGATGGCGCCCAGCTCGACTCCCAACGAGTCGATTTGCCGAGCGTAGTCGGAAGCCGTGATTCCCTCGGCGAAATAGACCTGCCAACGCTCGGCCCGA
Organism: Pirellulales bacterium; assembly: GCA_035531595.1. GTDB lineage: Bacteria > Planctomycetota > Planctomycetia > Pirellulales > JAICIG01 > DATKSN01. Next base: position 14,773 of record DATKSN010000012.1, read on the forward strand.
GGCACTTCCGCCGGCGCTTGCGGCCCGGCCGGCGTTGAAGCGCCTTTGGCTGAAGCAGCCAGTTCGGGGGCATCCCACGCGGCCCCTTGGCCGGCCACCGCCGCCTCGAGACGCGCCAGCGCCGGCTCCAGCGGTGACGCGCCCACGTCGATATCGATCGCCGTGCCGCCAGGCTCGCGCGGCGTCGAGCTTTCCGGCACCGCCGCTTTCGCCGCGGCCGGCATTATTTCGACCACCAGTTCCGCGGGCGGAAAGCATTGCCGCAGCGCGAGGCGGCCCAGCAGAGCGGCGGGCAACACCACGGCGGCCGCCAGCGCCGCGTTATGCATGATTCGGAAGCAGCGTTTCATCGTCTCAGCGATGGCCGGAAATGGCTTGAAAACACCCAGGAAGTTGTCGGTTTAGCTCCATTGTAACCGATTTGAAGGGGATGTGGGGATCCGGCGTAGGTTAGGCTTTCCAGCGCTTTCCAGCCTGACTGCCCCACTCCCGATTCCGTCAGGCTCCCCAGCTACCGAACGTCCCATTCCGGGTCGCGCGCGGTATAACCATGGGAAGGTATAATCTCGAAAAAAATGCGCAACGCGGCTGTACACAGTGTTCGGTTTCGTTGCGCTTTGGCGGCACCGCCGCCACGCCGGCCGCGTGTCTGCCCATTGCCCCGTTGAGCTGAAAGCGAAACTCGCCAAACCGGCACTCATTTTCACTCGAATTCGGTCCAAATCGGTTCAAAATCGTTCGATTCGACACCATTTCAGCGACAACCGCTCGTCCCGCGCCCAGGTGTCCCATCAAAATCGCCGGGAATTACGCATGTCGGCCGCCGCCGGCATTTGATTTGTTGCTAATATGGAGTTGCTAAACGTCAAAAATTGCGCGCCGAGTTGCACCCTGTTGGGGGGTGCTGGGCGTGTACTGGTTCAGCGTGAACTGGAATTTCGGCTGGCGGGAGTTAGCGAACGCGGGGGGTGCGTCCTGCTTGGGGAATCGCGGCATCCTGCCGCGAAGGTTTTACGCTTTGGTGCCGATCCCGAAGAGGGGACGGGCAGGTATCTCGTCGTGATCTGGCAGTTCGTGATGGAGGACCCATTGATGATCTACCCGGTGACCGCGTATGATGTGCCCGAGCCGCGTCAACGGAGAAAATAATATGGCTAAGCGGCGTAGCGTCTTCCGTAAGATCGAGCGAACTCCGGAAGTGTTCTTTTGCCAATGCCCGCCGGCCCCTCAAAGAGGATGTGCCCCAGCGCGTCGCCGCGTTTGCGCGCAGCGTCGAGAGCGATCGCGAGCCGGGCGACCGCTTCGCGCTGCCCGACCATGTCGCCCATGCGTTGCGGTCGAAGGGGCGCGTTTTTTCCTTCCGACGTCAGCGCGCCCGGCTCTTGGCAAGGCACCGTGGGCTTTTTTCCCGGTTCCGTGGCGCTCAAAATCTCCAGCGCCTTGCCGGCGGCGCGCCCGGCATGCCGCGCCTTGACCTCGGGATGCTCCATCAGGTTCTGCGATGAATAGCTCACCAGCCAGTCGGCTCCTTCGAGATCGGGTGCGCGAATGCCCAAGATGCCCGCCGCACTGATGTAGGCCAACTCGCCACCGCGCATCTCGACGACGTAGCCGAAGCCGTCTTCCGCGACTCGCCCGACAAGAATGTTCGAGAGGTGCCGGTAGAGGTTCTCGCCCAGTGTCGCGGGGATGATCTCGTCGGATATTTTTCCCTGTTGTCGCACGACGTTGTGGGTCAGCATCGACTCGATCGCCATGCGCACGTCGGCGTGCGGCGCGTTCGTTGCGGCTTCTTGGGCGGCATGGTTGCAGGCCGCGATGTCGGGTTCGGATTGTGGCCGCGACACGCCGAGTTGCGCGGCCGCATCAGCGAACTGGAGCCAGGCCGCGATGTCGGGTTCGGATTGTGGCCGCGACAGAGGGGCCGCGGGGGTAACGGACGTTGCCCGCGCCTGGGGCGCGCTGCCCGCCGCTCGCTTGGCGTCGCGATCCTTGATTTCCTTGATGAACCCCGCTTCTTCCGTCACGTTCTCGGAAGAGTAGACGATCAGCCACTTGCCCCCTGGCTGTTCGGGTGGCTGGACCACGAGCACACCCGCAGTGCTGAAATAGGCCAAGCCGCCGGTAATGTCCAACTCCGCCACATCGTCGCGACCCATTTGCCCGCGGTGCAGTTCTTCAGCCCCCAGATGCTGGGATCGGATGGGTGGCGGGTCACTTCCGCGCAGGGTTTCGTGAAGTCGAAATCCTTCGACGGATCGAGGTGGTGCGCGAAAAGCCTCCCTTCGTGGCTCAGCATGACGATCGCCGTGCCGACGCGAATCCGGAAGGGTAAACGGAGCTCCTTCTTGCAGGACCAGCAGGAGGCGAGCGTTCCTCCCGACGCCTTGACCGCGTCGGTATCGTAAAAATTCTCGATTCCACAGGAGCAGTAGAAGATCGAGTCGCGAAGCTGTGACAGATCCTTGCGCCAGTGCCCCTCGGTCACACGGCCATTCACGGGATCCTTCAACCCCGCCGTGAAGGCCCCCAGTGGATCGACCGATCGCGGCGCGGACGTCGTGGAAGCGGTTCGTCCGGCACAATCTGGGGCTCAAGGCGCCGCGGGGCCGGGGCTGGCTGACGAACCCGGGCCTATGACCGCTGCGCGGGATACCCCGTGAACGGGGCGGTTCAAAACGCTCAATCAAAAAACCAAGAGACATTCAAGGCGTTTCCAGGATCTCGGACCAGTCAGCGGCTTTTGCCGCCCTGCGGATCATTCGGTCCAGGCGTTCGAGATCGGTGATGTCCTCCAATTGGGTTTTGATGGACTCGTTCGCCGGGCCAAGCCGTTCCTCACCGACGAGCAGGATGTCCTTCTTCGCCTGTTTTTCCTTGCCCTCGTCGAGAATCATCAGA
>DATKSN010000013.1:0-12186 GCA_035531595.1 Pirellulales bacterium
CTTGTCAAAAGATCTTCCTTGAGCCGAGCCCATTTAGCGATTCCGGTCGGACCGCTCGCTCCTGCCAACACAGCCATCATGGCGATCACCACCACACTGACCAACGGATGCCGCCGGTTGATCTCCGATCGGGGATCTTCAAATTCCTCAAAATGACACACAACCTCGTCGAGTCCAATCCGAATTCCCTTCGCCATCGCACATCCTCCGTGAGTCACAAGAACATCACCACACGGAGGTTGGTTCTACAGAATCAGAGCGCCGAGCGCAACCTACCCATCTTTCCCAGCTACCTCAGAGTGCGCGCTGGCCCTGGATTACCGCCCCTTTCCCCGTGTCGCCCCACAGGCCGCCAAAGGCGCCAAAGGCGGCCTGCGGGGCGACACGGACGGCTGGGGATGCGGCCACACCACCCGCGACCAAAAGATGTGTGGAACAACGCCAATTGTTCTAAGTCGTTTCCGCCACGACGGGGCTTGCCCCCGTCGAGCAATGATTGAGAGCTAGAAAGTTGTATCCGCACTATTGCCGCGGGACATAGATCCGCGGTTGGTCGCGATAGTCCTCTTGTTCGATTCCAAATAATAGCCCTGGACATTCACGTCCGCCAACATCCCCAACATCTCACGGCCCCTCCACCGGCCGTGGTTCTTGTTCGGCGAGCCATTCTCGGAACGACGGCAACTGCCCGGAACCGGCACGGCCGGTTTTCGACGTCACAGTGGATTGCTCTTGGGCCGTGGCCACGTCGCGATGGGCGAGCCACTCCTTGAAACTCAAAAAGGCCGCGTGCGTCGCTCTCGCCTTTTCGATAACCGCCGGCACATTCCCCGCCGCCATTCTTTCCTCGATTTTGAGGTGTGCGGCCAAGACCGTATCCAGGTTGTTGAGCACATACGCCCGAGCCGCGGCCACCTGTTCGGGAGTCAACTTATAGAGCCGGCACATCGTGGCCTCGGTCATGGTCGAATCCAGGAGGTGCGAAAGCAAGTTGTAGACGGTAATCCGGGTTCCCGCGATCTCTGGTCCGCGGCCCCGGTCGTGAATCAGGTCAGTTGCCATTGGCACCCTCCAGCTTCGGTCATTCGCCGCAACGGCAATTATAGCAACCGTGTTCCCATACTGCACGCGGGAAAGCCTAAGGTTCCCACACCACCCCGCTCGTCGGGGTTGGTGAAGCAGATTCCTTGCTTGCCGTGGCGCGACGCTATAGCACGCCATCTGATTCACCGCAGCCGGCCGCCCTCGCCCCGAACGACGCCCTGTTTTCCCGCCTGGGCGGCTGGCCCTTGTACGCCAAACTGGACATGCGTATTATTCATGATGGGGTGCGGCAAGCGGCACTGCTGTGGTGTCGATGACGTGTGGTCAATCTTTGGCCAGTGCCCAACGGTCGTTGGAGCACGAAGATGGCCAGTTCCCCCGGCCATCTTGGGCATCTTCGGCGGCAGGGCAAGTTGGCTTTTCATTTTATCCGTGGCAGGGTCGGGCTTTCCAGGCTGGAAAGGCTAAGCTACATGCAACACCGTCAGCCTGGAAAGGCTAACCTACCTGGTGCATCATTTATGGGCAGCACTGCACAAAGCGTAGGCAGCCCGGTGCCGAAAGCGTCGAAGCAAACCACAGTAACACCGATTGAAAAACACGCTGAAAACTCCATAGAAAACAACGTTTCGCGTCAAGGTTTTGCCAGCCGTTTCAGCCGGCGGCGCACGCGGTTTGCCGTGCTTATTTTCTAGGCAGCGCTTGGCCGGGGCGGGGCCTTGCTTGCGCTGCGGGTTAGTGTGCAGAACCGGGGCGCTTGGCCGGGGCCGGGCCATGCTTGCGCCCTTTGATGTTGCGCCTTCTTGATCGATTTCATCAACGCCCCGCCGGGAGCCGACGGCGCGGCCCACGTAGACGCAACGCGGCGTCATTCGACAGCCCAGGGCCAAGCCCTCGTTGTTCTACACATCTTTTTGAGGCCAGGGGCTTGTCCCCTGGAGATTCACGCTCGTTTCTACACACGCAGGCTGCCCCGATTACCGCCCCTTTCCCCGTGTCGCCCCGCAGGCCGCCTTCGGCGGCCTGCGGGGCGACACGGGCGGTGGGGAGCGGGGGGCATTTTGAAGTATAAACCAACGTCAAGCGGGGCACCCACGTCGTGGGCCAGGGGGCAAGCCCCTGGCCTGTTTTCGATACTGACTTGAGTAGAACAACGAGGGCGTTTGCCCTGGGCGGTTCTACACAACTTTTGCAGCGACCCCTGCCAGCTTGCCTGGCACGGTGAAGCAGTCTTTCCGCCCTGGCCCGGATGATTCATGGTCCCACACCAACCCGCGGCGCAAGCACGGCCAGTCGTTACGCTCCTTGCTTGCGTTGTGGGTTAGTGTCGTAGCAGGCCGCCGGGCAAAGTAGTAGGCACACTCCGTGTGCCGCAACCTTCGGCGACTCGACGTCGGCCTGCCGGAAAGCTACGGCACACGGAGTGTGCCTGCTACTTTGGGCCGTGCTCCTGCCTCCTGCCTCCTGCCTCCTGCCTTCTGGCTCCTGACTCCTTTGCCCAGTTCCAGAGTCCATTCACCGTTGAGCGAGTCGCTGGAATTCGTCGAGCGAACCGGCCTCGAAGGCCAGGTCAAGCCAACGATCCAACCGTTCCAGGTCGGTCGCGGCGCGGATGAACGCCTCCAGGTCCGTCGAAACGCCGCGGGCAAATCGCCGCTCAAGGACGTGCAACAGCGCGTCCGCCTTGCCTTTCGCCTCGCCTTCCGCCTCACCCCTTTTGAACCCCAGCCGCTCGAAACTTGTGACGTAGGGCATGTTCTTCTCCTCCCCAAAACGGACCATTTCTTCTTGCACTTGCTCCTCCATTTCCTCAGGCAGATCCATCATCCAATCAATCAGCCGCTTATCGACGAAACGGCGGCCCACCGCGGCTTTGCGAACAATTTGTTGCAGCTCCTTGTCGAGGGCCTCGTACTCGCGTGACCAATCGATGGCCGCATGCACTTGCGGGAAGAAGAACTGCGGGAAAGCAGGGAAAAACTGCTCCAGGGCCTCTTTCCACGGGCTATCGAAGTCACTCAACGTCGCGCTCCTCCGGGTTCTTCGGGCTCCTCCAGGTTCTTCAACATCCAAGATACCGGATGGCACGATGGAAATCGACGGGCCGACCGGCGTTCAACGATAGGGGTAGGGAGGGCCGATTGAGTTCGGCCCCTCCCGCCCCGCCCTCCCTCCGAACCGTACGGGCGGGTTTCCCGCATACCTCCGGGCGAGCCCGGATGATTCATCCAACACCAACCCGCGGCGCAAGCAAGGCCAGTCGTTACGCGCCTTGCTTGCGCCGCGGGTTCGTGTCGAAGCCAGCCGCGTGCAGCATAGAGTGACCGCAGACTGGGCTCGTTCCGCCTGGACCATGAATAATCCGGGCCGGCCGGAACGTGCCCGCGGCGATCAACGCCGCGCGCCGGCCCCGCCAGCGCGACAGAGTCGCTTTCACAAAACATTTTTTGGAACTCCAGGCCGATTCAGACCAGCGATGTAAATGGCTACGTATTAACGACTTGGAGCATTGCAGCGAAGGGAAATTCCCACGAAAGTCCCCGCGGGCTAAGAATTCTCGGGATTCTCTGTAAGGTTTTCGCCCCCCGGCGCATATTACCTGTTAGAGAGAGTAGCTGCGGGCCAAAGCAGACGGTAAACCGACGCCGGTAGCCCTGGTAGCCATACGGCGGCCGGTTTTAAGCAGGCAGACGGCGTGGGGAAACTTTTTTTCGGATTCTCTGTAAGGTTCTCGGGCCTCGGCGCATATTACCTGTTAGGGAGAGGCGAGCCGCAGCCTGTAGGGTGGGGACCGCCCAGGAATCGGTGTAACCAATCGCGACCGTTCGACGGGCTGAAATAATAGCACCACCGCTCACCACCGCCTCCATGCACTGCGTCGCTGAACCAAATTGGCTGTCGCTCTACCGCGCGATGGCGACGGCGCGGGCGATCGACCGCGTCGAGGCTGAGCTCGTCCGCCGGGGCGAAGCGTTTTTCCACGTCTCGGGGGCCGGGCACGAGGCCGTCGCCGCCCTGGCGGCGCACCTCACCGAGCACGATTGGCTGCACTGCCATTACCGCGACAAGGCGCTCTTGATCGCCCGCGGCGTCGGGCCGCGCGAGTTCTTCGCCAGCCTGCTGTGCCGCGACGAATCGCACTCCCGTGGCCGGCAGCTCGGCCCATTCCTTTCTGATCGCAATTTAAAGATTCTGAGCATGGCGGGTCCGGTAGCGACCAATACATTGGAAGCAGTTGGCATCGCCGCAGAGGTGCTCCATCATGTCGAGCGGCCGATCGTCGTCTGCTCGGTCGGCGATGGCACGACGCAACAGGGCGAGTTTCTGGAAGCGCTCGCCGAAGCGGTGCGAGAAAGGCTGCCCGTGCTGTTTCTGATCGAAGACAACCGCTGGAGCATCTCGACGCGCACTCCGGGCCGCACCTGCTACTCGCTTCCCGACGGCCCAGCCGCGGAGTTTTACGGCATACCGATCGACCGGCTCGACGGCCGCGACCCGTTGGCGGCCGGCGAGCGCTTTGGCGAAGTCGTGCGCCGGCTGCGCGACGAGCGGCAGCCCGCCATCGTGTGGCTCGAGGTCGAGCGGCTCTGCGACCATACCAACGCCGACGACCAAACCCTTTATCGCGATGCCAGCGAAATTGAAGCCGCGCGCGCCGACGCCGATCCGCTGCGCGTGTTTGCCGATCGGTTGTCAGCGCTCGGCGTCGAGGCGGCGACGCTGCGGGGCATCGACGCCGAGGTTGCCCGCGCGGTCGCTTTGGCCGCCGAGCAGGCCCTCGCAGACCCCGACCCGCAAGCGGTTTTCACGGCCAAGGCCCCGCTCGCCCCGCTCTCAATTTCGGTCGCTGGGGCGGAGCGAAGCGGTGCCCCGAAAACTCAGTCACCGGGACATCGCTCGGGCTCTGCCGGCTCTGCCTGGGCTGCGCAAAATTGGGCCGCCGGCGACAACGGCCATTCTACGACAATGGGCGAAGCCATCCGCGCCACGTTGCGACATCATCTCAGCAGCGACGATCGCGTGGTTCTCTTCGGCGAAGACATCGAAGACCCGAAAGGCGACGTGTTTGGCGTCACGCGCGGCCTGAGCAGCGAGTTCGCCGGCCGCGTGCGCAATTCGCCGTTGGCCGAGGCGACCATCTTGGGCGTCTCCATTGGCCGCGCGCTGGCCGGCGCCCGGCCGGTCGCCTTTCTGCAATTCGCCGACTTCTTGCCCCTGGCCTACAACCAGATTCATTGCGAGTTGGGCAGCCTTTATTGGCGAACCGATGGCGCCTGGCAGGCGCCGGTGATCGTGATGATCGCCTGCGGCGGTTACCGGCCAGGCTTGGGGCCGTTCCACGCGCAAACCTTCGAGTCGATCGCCGCGCACACGCCGGGCATCGACGTGGTCATGCCCTCGACCGCCGCCGACGCCGCCGGCCTGCTCGACGCCGCCTTCGCTTCCGGCCGGCCCACGCTCTTCTTCTATCCCAAGGCCCGCCTGAACATCGCCGACGACCCGACATCGGCCGGCGTGCCCGAACAATGGGTTTCGCTGGGCAAGGCGCGGCTTGCGCGCCACGGCGACGCCCTGACCTTCGTCTCTTGGGGCAACACGCTGGCGCACTGCCGCCAGACCGCCGACGCTTTGGCGACCGTCGGCATGGAGACCGACGTCATCGACTTGCGATCACTCTCGCCTTGGGACGAAACGGCGGTGCTGGCCTCGGTCGAGCGAACGGGCCGGCTGGTCGTGGTGCATGAAGACAACCATACCTGCGGCTTCGGCGCGGAGGTCGTGGCCACCGTGGCCGAAAAGTCGCGCGTGCCGGTCGCCGTGCGCCGCGTGACGCGGCCCGACACGTTCGTGCCCTGCCACTTCGGCAACCAACTCGAAGTGCTGCCCTGCTTTCGCCGCGTGTTGGCGGCCGCCGCCGAGCTGCTCGACCTCGACCTTGCCTGGCAAGAAGAGTCGGTCGAAGAGGCCGGGCTGTTTACGATCGACGCCATTGGCTCCGGCCCTTCCGACGAAGCGGTGCTCGTCACCGACGTGCTCGTCGCCCCCGGCGCCCGAGTGCAGGTCGGCGACGTGGTGGCCATCGCCGAAGCGGCGAAAGCGGCGATCGACATTTGTTCGACAGTGGCCGGAACCGTGAGCGAGGTGCTGGCGGCGCCCGGCGAAACCGTGGCCGTCGGCCGGCCCCTCATCCGCCTGCGAACCGCCGGCGGCCAGCGCCCCAAGCCCATCACGCGCGAACGTCCCGGAACGCCGATTCTCACCCGCCGCAATGGGCACGCCGCGGAGGGTCGGCGAGCGGGGGGCGTAAGCCCTTAGGACTACCCACATTCAGTTTATGACGATTGGGTCATCGTTTGGACAAAATAGGGATCCGAAGTCGTAACTCAAACTCTGCCTCGTCCCATGCATATTTACGCGTTTTTGGACTCAAGGATCGTTTTTCCAGATGTGGGTAAACCTAAGGCGTAAGCCTCCCGGTGGTTTGTCCTGTTGCCGATGTAGCGGAACTCGTGAGAGTTCCGGCCAACGACGACGCCCCCCGGCCTACTCCCGAATCCGGCGACACGCGTCGGCCGCTTTCCCAGCGGCAGCGGGCGCTCAACCGGCGGCTGCGGCAATCGGCCGGCGCGGCGGCGACCGGCGCGATCTCGCAACCGCTCGATTGGGACCGCGTCGTGGAAGTCACGCGCCAATTGCACCGGCGGCATGGCCATCTGCCGCTGGCGGAGTTCGACGTGGTGGCCTACGCGATCGCCCGCGGCGCCGCGTCGCACCCGCGTTTCCGCTCGACGCTGGCCGGCGACGACGCGCTTTGGGAATCGGCGCGCGTGCATCTCGGCGTGGCGGTGCATCTGCCCGACGACGACCTGGGTCTGGCGGTTGTGCGCGACGCCGACCAGATGTCGTTCGGCGAATTCGCCGCGGCGCTCGCCGCGCGGATCGGGGCGGCGATGAACGGGGCGGCGATGAACGGGGCGGCGGCAGACCAGGCTGACGTGCGGCTCGTCGTCACCTACCTGGGCGGCTTGCCGGCGACCGACGCCGTGCCGGTGCTGGTCGCGCCGGCGACGGGCGTGATGTTTCTCGGCGCGCCGCAGCCCACGCCGGAAGGCGGCCGCGCGCACCTTTGCCTGAGCTTCGATCACCGCATTGTCAACGGCGTGGCCGCCGCGCGGTTCCTCGACGAAATCGGCCGGCAGATCGAACGATTGGCCCACGAACCGGGCGATGGTCCCTCCAATGGCGCGCCAGGCGCCCTCGCGCGCGGCTGGCTGCTCGAACGGGTGCGGGCCGGCTCCCCTTCCCACCGCCGCGCGCTCGTCGAGCGTGCGCTCGCCGATCTCGCCCACCTTGCCTCCAACGGCCGCGCGGCGCCCATCAACGAGCCGCTGCGCAATCTCGGATTAGGCTCCCTGGCCGCGGTGGAGCTCAGCGCCCGACTGGGCGAATCGCTCGATTGCTCGTTGCCGCAAACGCTGGTCTGGAGTTACCCGACCATTGCCGCCATCGCCGCGCACATGTTCGACCGCCTCGCCTTGGCGGAAGAGCCGCCGCCCGCCGCCGCATCGCCGGCCGACGACTTCGAGGCCGACCTGCTCGCCAAAATTGAACGTCTGACTGCCGACGAAGCCGCGGAAGTCATCGCCCACTTTCGCGATGCCGCCCCCATTGCCTCAAAGGAGGCGCCATGCTGAAACGACGCCGCCCGCGACACGAAGGGCGCGGAGCGCGGCCAAGAGGCCACGGGCTTGCCCCCGACCCACTACGTAGGTGCCCCGGGGACAAGCCCCTGGCGTCTTACGAAGAGACCGGGACTCCCCAACACTCCCGTTTCACCACCCGAAATCAAAAGATGTGTAGAACAACAAGGCTTTCACCCTGGGCTAACGAATCACGCCCCTGCGTGGCCGCTGGAAACTGAAAACTGAAAACTCCCATGTCCAACCGCCTTGCCGCACTTTCGCCCGAACAACGTGAGCTACTCGATCTATTGAACGGGCGCGCCCAACCCCAGCCGGCCGCGGAGCCGATCGCCGTGACCGGCATCGGCTGCCGCTTTCCGGGCGGGGCCGATTGCCCTGAGGCCTTTTGGCGCCTACTGGCCGAGGGACGCGACGCCGTGCGCGAGGTGCCGCCGGATCGTTGGGACGCCGACGCCTATTACGACCTCAACCCCGACGCGCCGGGCAAGATATGCACGCGCTCGGGCGGCTTTTTAGACCGGGTCGACGGCTTCGACGCCGCCTTCTTTGGCATTTCGCCCCGCGAAGCGACCTACATGGACCCTCAGCAGCGATTGCTGTTGGAGGTCTGCTGGGAGGCGTTGGAACGCGCCGGCATCGCCCCCGACTCGCTTGGCGGCAGCCGCACCGGCGTGTTCGCCGGGCTTTGCACGAACGACTATTTCCGTTTCGTTTACGAAGATTCCGGCCGCGTAGGCGCGTATTGCGCAACCGGCACCTTTCCGAGCGCCGGCGCGGGGCGGATTTCGTATGTCCTCGGTTTGCAAGGGCCGTGCATGGCGATCGACACGGCTTGCTCGTCATCGCTCGTGGCGGTCCACCTCGCCTGTCAGAGCTTGCGGCAGAAAGAGTGTACGTTAGCCATAGCTTCCGGAGTCAGCCTGGTGCTCGGGCCCGATATTAGCGTGAATTTCACGAAGGCTCACATGCTGGCGCCGGATGGCCGCTGCAAAACATTCGACGCCGCGGCCGACGGCTATAGCCGGGGCGAAGGGTGCGGGGTGGTCGTGCTCAAGCCGCTGGAGCAGGCGCAGCGCGACGGCGATACGATCTGGGGCGTCATCCTCGGCTCGGCGGTCAACCAAGACGGCCGCAGCAACGGCCTGACCGCGCCCAACGGCCTGGCGCAGGAAGAACTGCTCCGCGCCGCCCTGGCCGCCGCGCGTGTCGAGCCGCGTGACGTGAGCTATATCGAGGCACACGGCACCGGCACGCCGCTGGGCGACCCCATCGAGGTCGCCGCGCTGGCGGCCGTGCTCGGCCAGGGACGCGCGCCCGATCGGCCGCTCCACATCGGCACGGTGAAGACCAACATCGGCCACTTGGAAATTGCGGCGGGCATGGCTGGCCTGATCAAGACGCTCCTCTGCCTGCGCCACCGCGAGCTGCCCGCCAACCTTCACTTCCGCCAGCTCAACCCCAAGATCGCCGCCGCGATCGACGGCCTGCCCATCAAGGTTTGCCAGCAGCTTATGCCCTGGCAAGCCGCCGACGGCCGCCACATCGCCGGCATTAGTTCGTTCGGCTTTGGCGGCACCAACGCCCACGTCATCGTCACCTCTGTAGGGAACGGACTCCGTGCCGTTCCACCCGATGGCCGGCCAGCGGCCGGTGTAGCGGAACTCGTGAGAGTTCGGGCCGACGTGCCTCCCGCCCCGGCTCCTCCCGCATCCCCCCACCACCTGCTCTGCCTTTCCGCCAAAACGCCGGGCGCCCTCACGGCGCTCGTCGCCGCTTACGCCGACGAGCTTTCGCGCACCGACGCTTACGCGGCCGACATCAGCTTCACGGCCAACACCGGCCGCGCCCACTTCGAGCACCGCCTAGCCATCGTCGGCGCCACCCGCCAGGAGTTGGCCGAAAAACTCGCCCGGCTTTCCGCCGCTCGTCCCGCCACGGCCTCGGCCAAACACGCCCCCCACGATTCGCCAACAGCGGACCCATCGCCCACCAACGGCGAAGCGACCGACCCCAGCAAACTCGCCGAGCTTTATATGCAGGGCGGCGCGATCGACTGGCAGGCCGTTTATCGCGGCCAGCGACGCCGTCGCGTTTCGCTGCCCACCTATCCCTTCCAGCGCGAGCGCTACTGGCTCGACCGCACCGCGTCCGTGGGGCGACCTGCCCCGGTCGTCAACTCTGCGGGGCGACCTGCCCAGGTCGCCGCCGACACTTCCTCGCTCGTCAGCCCATCTTCAGCGCACGACGCGCTCGAAACCTCGCCCCCCGCGCATCCGCTTCTCGGCCCCCGGATACGTTCCGCGTCGCGCGACGTTCAATTTGAAGCCCTGCTTTCCGACACCTCTCCCACTTGGCTTGCCGATCATCGCGTGCGAGGTTCGGTAGTCTTGCCCGCCACCGCCTACGTGGAACTCGCGCTGGCCGCCGCGCGCCTCCAATCACTGGCCCCTGACCACTGGCCGCTGACCACTAACTCCGTCTCTCTCCTTCGATTCTTGCCGCTCGACGGCGACGACACGCTGCTCCAAACAATCCTACGCCCGCTCGCCGACGGCGAGTGGCAGTTTGGCGTCTATTCGACCGGCCGAACCGCGGGCGCCGACGGCGCGTGGGCCTTACACGCCGAGGGGCGGGTCGCCTCGGCCCCGCCCCACGCAGACGGCGCTTCTATCACGCTCGACGAAGCGCGGTCGCTGTGTGGCGAGCAGTTGGACATCGAGCGGCATTACCGGGCGCTGGCGGGCCGAGGACTCGATTACGGGCCGGCGTTTCGCGGCATCGTCGAGATCGCGGCGGGGCCGCGCCGCGCCTTGGCCAAAATCGCGCCGGCGACGCAAATCGCCGGGCAAATCTCCGACTACACGGCGCACCCCGCGCTGCTCGACGCCTGTCTGCAAACCTCCCTGGCCGCGCTGGGCGACGGCCACGGCGCCTACGTGCCTGTGGGCTGGGAAACATTCGTCCTATCCGCCCCCCTTCGCGGCGAGGTCTGGGCTTACGCCGCGCTCGATGAGGCGCCGATCGACGCCGACCTCTCCGGCTGGATGATCTTGTTCGACGCCGGCGGTTCGCCGATCCTGCGATGGTCAGGCATTCGCTTAAAAAGGCTCGCCGATTCGGGGGAATCGTCGAACAATGCGGACGCCGCGCCAGCGTCCGATAACGCAGCCGCGCCGGCAATTGGCGCCAGCAACGGCCACGGCCCGCCCGTCACGGAAGCCGCCGGCGCGAGCGGCAGCGACGAGACGCTCGAGCAGATTGTCCACCGACTCGCGGTGCGGGTGCTCGAGCTTCCGACCGGCAAGACGCTCGCCGCCGATGATGACCTTTATGGACTCGGCATGGACTCGATCATGGCGACCGAACTGTTGTTCCACATCGAAAAAACGATCGGCCGCTCGCTGCCGATGAACGCGGTCATCAAGTCGCGCACGACCGCCGAATTCGTAAAGACGATCCAGTCACTTTGCGTGAGCCAATGATTCCATTTCCAGCCGAGCTAAAACCATGTGTCGCTTCCGACTTGCGAGGGAGACTTTCAATGGACGAGCACGCTACAGGTGCGACGACATACGACGAAAAGAAATTGGGCGAGTTGTTGGACGCCGGCAAGCGAGCGGTTGCTCGCGCACGCTTCGTTTTGTTGGCGATTACGATCGCCGGTGTGCTCATGCTTTCGGCACAATTTAATCTGTACGCACCGTGGCTGCGAAACAACATCGATAAGGCGCCAGGAAGTGAAGAGCAGAGACAAATCGTCAGCCTTATTTACCGTGACCTGCAAACACTGGCCGTTCCTATTTTTGGCGTCAGACTTTCGGCGTATGACTTGTCGATAATTGGCTCGGTCGCGATGCTGCTCTTGGCGTTTTGGTTTTTCTATTGCCTGCGGCGCGAACACCATGTCATTTGGCGCATTCTTGAAGAGGCAGGAAAGGGGCCGGACGAAATGGTCCCGCACCGAGCCGCGTACCTGTATCACTCGATTGTACATCCTTTCGTATTTAACCCACTAGGCGAAATACCATTAATAGAGCGAGTCGGTGCGCGCTGTATGTTCTATATGCCCTTTTGGACAGTATTTGCGATTTCGGTGGTTGATATCGCGAGCATATTCTCTAAACTGACTCTAGGTATTCCGAAGGATGTGAAGATCTTTGATTGGACGTCGGTACCTGAAATAAACGAGGCGCTCTTCCGATGCGCTTTCGGATTGGTGTTATCCCTTTTGTGCTCGCGGGTCGTCAAAGTATGCATGCGCTACCATAACAATACACTGCTCGCCCTTTACAAGTTGATGGTAGCCGTCCAATCTATAAAACTGGCGCTGCGGAGATTTCTGATTTCAGGTAAAGGTTCGGCATGGATGCCGCTGAACAATTCAAACAGGACGTGCGCGATGGTCGGATCGGGGCCGACCGGGTAATCGACCTGTTCA
>DATKSN010000014.1:0-12776 GCA_035531595.1 Pirellulales bacterium
ATCTTCCAATTCCTCAAAATGACACACAACCTCGTCGAGTCCAATCCGAATTCCCTTCACCATCGCACATCCTCCGTGAGTCACAAGAACATCACCACACGGAGGTTGGTTCTACAGAATCAGAGCGCCGAGCGCAACCTACCCATCTTTCCCAGCTACCCCAGAGTGCGCGCTGGCCCTGAACCGTTCCCTTTTCCGAGGCCGACGACCCATTGAAGGAGGCCATCGAGCACACTCGCGCGCTGTACCCCGCCGAATACGGCGAGCCGACCCATCCGACCGACGACGGCACGGCGACGATCGTCGCGTCGCATAGTTTGATCCCGGAAGCCTTGCGACATGCGTTCGCCACCTTCGGTGTACTCCTATCGCCCGAGTTGCCGTTGTCGCGGCGACAACACGAGATGATCACCACGGTCGTGTCGGAGACCAACCGTTGCAAGTACTGACTGGAATCTCACGCAGAGTTTCTGCGTAGGGTCACGTTGGACGACACGCTGGCGCGGGCGCTACAAGACGACTTCCGCACGGCGCCGATCAGCGAACAGGAGCGTGTGATGCTCGAGTACGCCGTCAAGCTGACGAAGGACGCCACGAAAATCAGCCGGGAAGACCACGAAAAACTACGGGCGGTGGGTTTTGACGATCGGGGCATCCTGCAAGTCACGCTGATCGCCGCCTGGTTCAACTATATCAACCGGGTGGCCGACGCGCTGGGAGTCGGACGGGAATGATCGGCATCCAGCGCCAAACGCCCAAACGCGACCTTTTGCGCATACCAGGGCCCGCCCCCTGTTTATGCTGCACGCGGCCAAGAATGAGACATTTTGTCACGAGAAGTGTGGTGGCTGGTGGCAGAGCGTAAGCGATGCCCCGGCTACATAGCGACCGGGGCATCGCTTAGGCTCTGCCCCAGCCACCGTGAACGTCTCATTCTCGGCCGCGTGCAGTATATGCACGACCAGACCCTGTTTACGCGCGACCGGCCAAGTGCAGCATTTCAAGGATCTCCGCCCTCATCGCGATAAACCTGGGACTGTTGCGCTGCCGGGGTCGTTCGCGTGGAACCTCGATGACGCGCTCGACTCGGCCGGGTCGCGCGGTCAACAGCGCGATCCGGTCGCTCATGTAGATCGCCTCGTCGATATCGTGCGTGACCAGCAGCATGGTGGTGCCGCGCGCCTGCCAGAGCCGCAGCACTTCATCCTGCATCCGCATTCGCGTGAACTGGTCGAGCGCCCCGAGCGGCTCGTCGAGCAGCAGGATCTTGGGATGATTGACCAGCGCGCGGGCCAGCGCCGCGCGCTGGGCCATGCCGCCGGAAAGCTGGTGCGGATACGTCTCGGCGAACGTTTCGAGCCCGACCAGCTTGATGAATTCGTCGACCTCCCCGCGGCGCCGGCGGAGCGTGCCGCGGGCCCGCAGACCGGCCTCGATGTTGCGGCGCACGCTCAGCCAGGGAAACAGGTTGGGATCCTGGAACATCAGTCCGCGCTCGGCCCTGGGGGCCGGCGATCGGCCGGTTGCCGATCCGCAACTCGCCCGCGGTGGGCTCGTCGAGACCGGCGATCAGGCGCAACAGCGTCGATTTGCCGCAGCCACTGGGTCCGATCAGCGACACCAGTTCCCCCGCCGCGATCGACAGCGACAGGCCGTCGAGGGCCTGTATCGCCGCGCCATCGGCCGCGAGAAAGTGTTTGCCGACGTCTCGCACCAGCAATGAGGAGGCCTCGCCGTCGGCGGAAGTGGTCGGGTCGCTCACCACCGGATGGTCCCCTTCTGCCACACCAACACCCAATCGCGCGCCTTGAACAAGAGCGTCATCAGACTGGAGAAGAAGACGGCCATGATGATCAAGGCCGCATAGACCTTGGCGTACTCGGCGTACCCTTGTTGCCACTTGAGATACCATCCCAAGCCGGACTTGACTCCCACGGTTTCGGCCACGATCAGCGTCAGGAACGAGGCGCCCAGCCCCATGAAGAGCCCGATGAAGACGTTCGGCAGCGCGGCCGGTATCGCGACGCGAAAGATCAAGAACCCCCTCCCCGCGCCCAGGGTCCGGGCGACGTCGAAATAGGAGACCGGCACGTTGGCGATCCCCGAGGTCGTCAGCATCGCGACCGGGAACCAGACCGCCAAGGCGATCAGGGCGGCGCCGGCGAGGAACGAATCGGCGAACAGCACCATCGCCAAGGGCACGAACGCGGTCGCGGGGATCGGCCCCACCACTTTCATCACCGGCATGCCCCAGTAACGGACGCGTCGGAACCAGCCCATCAGCACGCCGCTGACCAGCCCCGCCACGACGCCGACCGAGTAGCCGCTCAGCAACAACTTCAGCGAACGATAGGTACTGTCGAACAGGATCGAGCGGTCGTCGATCATGCCCGCCAGGACCATGTCCGGACCCGGGAAGTACGGCAACGGCAGCCAGTCGAACTTGACGGTCATCAGGTCGCAGAGCCCGACCGTGGCCAGCGCGCCGGCCAAGAGCGGCGCGTGGTGGCGGCCCCAGGGTCGCGCACGCCGCCATATTCCCAGCGCGGCCGCCGCGATCAGCGACGTCGCTAGAAGCGCCTCCAGCAGAACCGGATACGGGTGCAGCCAGGACGGCAGCGAATCGGCCCAAGTCATCGGCAAAACCTGCCGATCCGGCAAGAACTGGTGCAGCGACAACGCCGCCATGGCCGCGACCGCGGGCGACAGCGCGGAGGCCGTGGCGAGACCGCCGCGGCGGGCCGCGCGATCGAGCGTGGGCGGGCTTTCCCGCCGATCAGCGACGATCGGCGGGGATTCGAGATCCTTCAATGACACAAGTCCGAACTCCTGCTTGACCCGACTGGGCGGGTCAATCGTTGAGGCAGCAACACGAACAGCACCCCTGCTTGCCGTCGAACAGCGCGGCGAACGCGGCCGGGGCGAGCAACGTCGTCGCGCCACGATCGATCTTGGCGACCGTCAACTGTTCCATCCATTCGTCGGTCACCCCCTCCAGGTCGAGCCAGGCTCGCCGGGCCAGCGCGGCCGGATCGGTGGATGGTTTCAGCAGGCCGGCCTTCTTCATGTCCTCGGCCGCCTGCTCGACGCTCTTGCGGCACTCCGACACCCCAGGGATGTACCTGAGTTTGGAAAGGGCCTGAATGTTGATCTCCGCCGACGACGCAAGGTATTTCTTTTCCACCGAAAGAGTGCCCGACATGGTGGGGTTCTCGCCAACCCACTTCGCGCCCTTGAGCAGCGCGCGCGTGACCTTCGCCGCCGCTTGCGGGTTTTCCTTGGCCAGCTTGCCGCTGACGACCGCGGCGCAGCAATACTCATCACAGTAAGGCTCATCTTCGGCCTGGTCGGCGATGGTTCGCGCGGTTCCCTGCCCGATCAGGATCGTGCCGATCGGGTCGGATGTGGCAATCGCGTCGATCCGGCCGTCGTCGAGCGCCTTGCCCAGCACGTCGGGAGGGAACGCCTCCCAGGTGACTTCATTCTTTTCGGGCCGGGGATCGATTCCGTGCGCCGCCAGCACGCGGCTGGCGAACAGGTAGGGCGGACTGCCGAGATGGGTCGGAACGCCAATCGTCTTGCCCTTGAGATCCTCGACCGTCTTGATGTCCGTCTTGACGCCGACCTGAAGGCGTAGGCAGCCTGTGTGGATGCCACCGGTGATTTTGACGTCCAGTCCCTGCCAGCTATCTGGCGTGGGGACGCGGCGGTTTACCGGCCCCCGGCTCGGCTCTTTACGAGCAGTACGTCGAGGCGTTTCAGGTGGGCGTCGCGGCGTTGGACGCCGACGTGACGCAAGTGGCCGAGGAAAACCTGACGCGGGCCGTCGAATGGGTGCCGCAAGAGCCAGCGGGCTGGGCCGACCGGGGCCTGCTCTATCTTCGGACGGGCCGGCTGCCCGAAGCCACCCACGACATCGAGCAGGCACACCGCCTGGCTCCCGACGAGCCGGACGTGCTGAAGCTGGTCGGCCTGCTCCTGCAGCGCGGCGGCCGGTTCGGCGAGTCGGCCGTCTACCTCCGCCGGGCCGTCGAGCGCGATCCACGCGACGTCGAGGCCCTCTTCCTGCTGGCCCAGATCGTCGACCAGGAGCAACAAGAAGGTAGCGACGCGGAATACCAACGCCTGATGGAGCAAATCCTCGCGATCCGGCCTGAAAACCTGCATGTGCTGGTCGAACGGCTGCGCGCGGCCGTGCGCCGCTCCGACGCGGCCGCCGCCCGCGATACCTGCGAGCGCCTGAAGCGATTGTCGCCCGGCTGGTCCGAGGAAGCCAGAACACAACTGGCCGGTCTCGACGAGGTGCTGGCCGGCCCTCTCTGGCCGGACGCCGTTAGATCGCTGTTGATTCTCGGCAATGTGCTGAAGGGCGAGCCCGGTTACGCCAAACAGGCCGGCGAGGTCAGTCCAGCCAGCGGCTTGTCGGGCCGCTCGTTGCAGGCGTTCCTGCGACTGGCGCCCGTGCGGCCCGCACCCGCCGCGCCCGACATGGCATTGACATTCACCCCGGAAGCGGCGTTTGCGTCCGAACCGGCGCGCGGTTTGAGGGATGGCCACTGGAACCTAGTGCTGCCTGTTTGGCTCACGGGCGAGGGCGAACCCACGCTGTTCGTGGCCGACGCCCATGAGGTCCGCCGCGCCGGTGATGGAGCGGCGATCGCTTCCTTGATGGTCGCGCCCAGGGCGCTGGTTCCGCTCGATTGGAACAACGACCAGCGAACCGATCTGCTGCTGGCCGGACCCGACGGGTTGCAATTCCTCCAGCAGGACGAGAAGGGCGGCTTTGCCGACGTGACGGCCGCCACCGAGTTACCGGAGGATGTGTTGCGGCGCGATTGCCTGGCGGCGCTGGCCGCCGACGTCGACCTCGACGGCGACCTCGACCTCGTCGTTGCCGGAACCGGGGGCGGGGCGGGGGCGGGGCCGACGGGCCGCCTTGGTTTCTGCGCAACAACTTCGACGGCGGGTGGACGCCGCGGCCGATCTTCGCCGAGCTCAGCGGTATACGGTCCTTTGCCTGGGCCGACTTCGACCACGACGGAGCGCCCGACGCGGCGCTGCTCGACGCGCAGGGCAAGCTGCGCGTCTTCGCCAATGACCGTTCGGCCGCATTCAGCCCGTGGCCGACGGACCCTCCCAGCGACGGCTTCCTGGCGATCACCGCGGCCGACGCCAACGACGACGGCGTGCTCGACCTGATCGCGCTTCGCCGGGACGGCGCGCTGGTTTGCATTTCCGATGTTGAAAAGCGATCGAGTTGGAACGTCGTCGAATTGGTCCGCTGGGATGCGTTCGACGGAAACCGTGGCAAGGACATCGAGGCCGATCGGCTGTTGGCCGCCGATCTCGATAACAACGGCGCGCTCGACTTGCTGGCGTCGGGACCTGACCTGAGTGCGATCTGGCTGGGCGGAGGCGGAGGGAAGTTCGCGCCGCTCGCGGCCGAGCTTCCGCCGCGCCTCGCCGCCGCCGCCGACCTGGCCGGCGAGGGGCGGCTCGACCTCGTCGGACTCGACGACGGCGGCCGCGTATTGCGCCTGCGCAACGCCGGCCGCAAGGATTACCATTGGCAGACGATCCGTCCCCAGGCCGCCACGGGGGACATCAAGGGCGACAACCGTATCAACTCGTTCGGCATCGGCGGTGAGATCGAGCTCCGCGCGGGCACGCACATCGTCAAGCAAGTGATCGCGGCGCCCGTGGTCCATTTCGGACTCGGCGAGCGATCACGGGCCGACGTCGTTCGCATCGTGTGGCCCAATGGCACGTTTCAGGCCGAGTTCGACACTCCCATCGACAAGGCCGTCGTGGCCGTGCAACGACTCAAAGGCTCCTGCCCGTTCCTGTTCGCCTGGGACGGAGATCGCTTCGCCTTCGTCACCGACTTCATGTGGAGCACGCCGCTGGGAATGTACATCAACGCCGCCGACAAGGGCGGCCTTCTTCAGACGACCGATTGGGTCAAGATCCCCGGCGAACGACTCGTCGCGCGCGACGGGGCATACGAGCTGCGCGTCAACGCGAACCTTTGGGAGACGCACTTTTTCGATCACTTGGCCCTGGTCGCCGTGGATCATCCGGACGACACGGAAATGTTCGTTGACGAGCGGTTCTTCCTGGAGCCGACCGAGCCGGCGCTACACCTGACCGGGCCGGCGCGAAGCGTGGCCCGCGCCTGGGACCACGAGGGGCGCGACGCGACCGACGAGGTGCGGGCCTGCGACGGTGTGTATCTCGACCGTTGCGCGCGCGGCGTCTACCAGGGAGTCACGCGAGATCACTGGGTCGAGGTCGACCTGGGCGAGGACGCTGAGGACGAAGGGGGCGCCGGGGACGATGGGCCGTTGTGGCTCGTGGCGCGGGGCTGGGTACACCCGACCGACAGCTCGACCAACTACGCGCTGGAGCAGGGAAAGCACGAAGCGCCACGCGGGCTGGTGCTGGAGGTGCCCGATGGCCAGGGCGGCTGGAAGGTGGCCCGCGACCAGCTCGGGTTTCCGGCGGGCAAGAACAAGACGATCCTGCTGCGGCTCGACGGTCTCGACGGCGGAAAAGTCGCGCGCCGGTTTCGCCTCCGCACCAACATGGAGATCTACTGGGACGCCTTGCAGTACGCCCGAGGCCGGGACGACGCGCCTTGGACGCGGCAGCGTCTTCCACCGGATCGTGCCGAGCTGCGTTTTCGCGGCATCGTGGCGATGACGCAGGCCAATCGCAGCTCGCCGGAATTGCCCGACTACGACCAGGTTGTCTCGTGCGGTCAACACTGGCGCGACCTGGTCGGTTTCCATACACGTCATGGCGACGTCGGCGAATTGCTCGAGCGGATCGACGATCGCTACGCGATTCTTTGCGGTGGCGATGAGATCGAACTGCGCTTCGCCGTGCCCGCCGATCCGCCCGCCGGCTGGCGGCGCGATTTCGTCTGGGTCTCCGATGGCTGGGTCAAGGACGGCGATTACAACACCCGCTTCGGCAAGACCGTGTTGCCGCTGCCTGCGCACGATCTGACGAGCTACGACGCGCCGCCGGGCCGTCTCGAGAACGACCTGGTCTACCGCCGCCACGCCCAGGACTGGGAGGTTTTCCACACACGTTACGTCACGACGCAAGCGTTCGAGCGCGGACTGCGCGGCTTCCGCGCCCCACAACACGACACGGCCGACACGGCCGACAGGGCCACGGCCGGGAGCAAGCCATGAGCCATTCGCGCAAACAAGGGATCATCGCCGCCGTGTTCGTCGGCCTGCTCGGCGTGGTGGCCATGCGGGGTTCCGGCGGCGGGCTCGCCGATGTCTGGCGGCGCATCACCGGGCAAGTGGCCTCGACGATGCCCGCGGCGCTCGACGACGCCGAAGTGTTGCGGCGCTATGGGTTCCAGTTGCGCGAGTCAGCCCGCGACTGTGGCATCGAATTCCGCCACGAGGCGGCCACCCTCGATGCAAGATTGGCGCACATCATGCCATTGGTCAACCCCATGGGCGCCGCGGCGGCGGTGGTCGACTTCGACGGCGATGGCTGGCTCGATATCTACGTCGTGACCAGCGACGAGGGAGGCAAGAACGCACTGTACCACAACCGGGGCGACGGCACGTTCGAGGACGTGGCCGAGGCGGCAGGTGTGGCTGACCTGAACCAGCCCGGCACGGGAGCCTGCATGGGTTCCATCTGGGCCGACTACGACAACGACGGCGACCCCGATCTGTTCGTCTACAAGTGGGGCCGGCCCGAACTGTTTCGCAACCACGAGGGAAAGAGGTTCGAGCGAGTCACCGACCGCGCCGGGCTGCCGGATTCGATCAACGCCAACGCCGCCTGCTGGCTCGATTACGACCGCGACGGCCGGCTCGATCTGTTCATCGCCGGCTACTGGGCCGACGACGTGAATCTCTGGGCGCTCGACAGCACGCGGATCATGCCCGAATCGTTCGAGTACGCCAAGAACGGCGGCCGCAAGTACCTGCTGCACAACCGGGGCGACGGCGCCTTCGACGACGTCACTGAAATCATGGGCATCAAAAGCACCCGTTGGACGCTCGGCGTGGCGGCGGCGGACCTCTGCCAGACGGGCTATCCCGACCTGGTGCTGGCCAACGATTACGGAGTGTCGGAATTCTACGCCAATCGGGGCGGCGAGCGCTTCGAGGAAGTGGGCTACGAGACGGGGATCGGCGTCGCGCCCAAGAGTGGCATGAGCGTCAGCTTCGGCGACGTGCTCAACGAGGGGAAGCTGGCGCTGTACGTCTCGAACATCACCGAACCCGCCAACCTGGTCCAAGGGAACAATCTCTGGGTGCCGGCGGGCAAGACGGCCGGCGGCTTGCCTCGTTTCCTCAACCAGGCCGGCGCCGTACACATCGAGCGCGGTGGATGGAGTTGGGGCGCGAAGTTCGGCGACCTGAACAACGACGGCCGACTCGACCTCTACCTGACCAATGGCTACGTCTCGGCGAACCAGGCGAAAAGTTATTGGTACGACTACGGCAAGATCGCCGGCGGCCTCAAGGGTTTGATCAACGACGCCGAGTATTGGCCGCCGATCGGCGACCAAAGCCTGGCCGGCCACCAGGCCAAATGCGTCTGGTTGAACAAGGGGGGCGATTTCATCGACGTCGCCGTCGCCGTCGGCGCGGCCGACGTTTACGACGGCCGTGCCGTGGCGCTGGGCGATCTGTTCAACCAGGGCGCGTTGGACGTCGTCGTCGCCAACCAGAAGGGCCCACTCTTGCTCTACCGCAACACCGTGGCGCCGGGACGCGACTGGGTGCAGTTCGAGTTGGTGGGCGGCGCCAAGCCCGGTCGCGAGTCAGGCTGGAGTAACCGAAGCGCCGTGGGCGCCGAGCTGCTGCTTTCCTGGCGGCAAGGCGCGGAGGGCCCGCCGCGGGAGCAGGTCCAGGTGGTATCGGCCGGCGACGGCTATGCCTCGCAGAGCATGTTCCGCCTGCATTTCGGCCTGGGCGAGAACGCCACGATCCAGCGAGCCGCCATCAAGTGGCCCTCGGGCCGGACGCGGACGCTGGTGGACCTTGCGCCGGGCCGCTTGCACCGTATCGAGGAGGTGGATTCCGAGGGAGCATCCCAGGAGCCCGCGCCATGAGTTCCAAATCACCCGCCGTGCCGGGCCCCTGTCGCGACGCCGACCAACAAGGCTGGCTCGGCTTCGGACTGCGCTGTGCCGCGACCGCCCTGCTCGTGGGCGGTTATTACTGGGCCCGGGAACCGCTTGGCCGGTGGGTCGCCGGCGGGTACGCGCGTGCCGCCGGCGACACGCTCGACGCGGCCACGCCACGGATCGTCGGCGTGATCGTGCTGCTGGCCGTACTGGTGGCCGTGTGGCGGAAGGTCGTGTTGTGCGACGCGAGGTTCCACGCTCCGCTTCTGGTCACGGCGATCCTGGCCATCGGCGACGCGGCGTTCAACATCCTGGAAAACCACCCCGCCCCGCCTTGGCTCGTGGCGGCCACCGGCGGCGTCGTGATGGAGTACTCGCCGAGCGTCGTGGCCATCGTGGTGACAATGCTGGCCGAAGTCGTGCTTGGTCGTTTCTTCTGGGGCAAATGGCCGCACCTGGCCAGCGCCTACGTCTCCGGGATCAGCGTCGGCATCCTGATCAAGTCGCCGCAGCTTTGGCCGTTCGTGCTGTGCGGGCTGATCTCGATCGCGTCGAAGTACGTGCTGCGCATCGGCAACCGGCACCTGTGGAACCCGTCCAACTTCGGCGTCACGATGATGCTCTTCTTGGCACCGGCGCACGTGGCCAGCCTCAGCGTTCAGGCCGGCAACAACGGATGGGCGGTCGTGATCATCTGGCTTTTGGGCGGGCTGATCATGTACCGGCTGGGCCGCTTTCATATCCCGCTGGCATTCACGGCCGCGTTCATACCGCTGGCCTTCCTGCGGAGTTACATCACCGGGCACGCCTGGCAGACGGAAATCGCGCCGATCACCAGCCCGATGTTCCAGCTCTACATCTTCTTCATGATCACCGACCCCAAGACGACGACGCGCACATGGCGCCGGCAGGTGCTCGTCGCCGTGCTGGTCGCGGCCATGGAGACGTTCTGCCGGCTGGCGTTCAAGGACGTCCATTCCTTGTACCACGCCTTGTTCATCGTCGGGCCGGCGGCCAACCTGGTCGAGATCTACGCCGACGGTAACAAGAACCGTCGCCCACCATGACCCCGCATACTTTCCGGGATTTTCCTTGCCAGGGCTGGACGAATCCTGTATTCTTAACTCCAGTGCCGATACCCCCCGGCGCGTGCCCCCTCAGGCTGCCTTGGAAACATGTTTGATTGGACGTCCAAATTCAGCGCTCGTTCGTTCGCCGCGGTTCTGTTCGCAGTGACCGTTGGCGGAGCATTGTTTCCGGCAACCGCGGTGGCCAGTTGCGGCGACTACGTGATGCTGGGCGCGGGCCATCCGTTTCGGAGCCGCCATCCCGACCCGTCGGCTGACCGAGTGACGGAAGAGACGGGCATTCCGCAAGAAGACGGCGGACGTAGCCAAACGCCGGCGCCCTGCTCCGGCCCGGAGTGCGGCCGGCATCGAAATCCGCTTCCGGCGGCGCCCGCTGGCGCGCGGGAAGTCAGCCACGAGTACGGCTTTGCGCTCGCGTCGGCGGTTTTGGCTCCGTCCCACGTTTCGACGCCCTGCCGCATCGCGGCGGCGGCGCGTCCCGTTCGGCGGGCCAGCAACATCTTTCACCCCCCAAGATCTTTTCGGGGTTGCTTCTCGGCCTGATCCCGGTTCGCGCGGCCCTGCCCGCTGTTGGGCGGGTGGCGCGTATGGGTGATTCATCAGCCCGTCGCTGACTTCGTGAGAAGTCAGGTGGTCATTCGTTCTTGTTCCTGTTTTTGTCGGCGCACTCACGCGCGCCTTCGCTTATCCGTTGTTTTCTTATTTTCCTTTTTCCCGTTTTGTCGAGGATCGATCGTCATGACTGCACATCGTCGTTCCGGATTTACCCTGGTTGAATTGCTGGTGGTGATCGCCATCATCGGCATCTTGGTTGCCCTGTTGTTGCCGGCCGTGCAGGCGGCGCGCGAAGCGGCCCGCCGCACGCAATGCACCAATAACTTGAAACAGATCGGCATCGCGATGCAAAACTACCACGACATCTACAATGTATTCCCCTTCGGCAAGGGGGCCATGTATCCCGGAGCGCCCCCGTTCGCGCGTTGGTCGGCGCACGCCATGCTGTTGCCGTATGTGGAACAGGCGGCTTTGTACCAGAGCATCAACTTCAAATTCCCGCCGGAAACGCCCGGCATGGGCCCGACCCCGACAACAGGGTTTATGCCGCAATACTTTAGCCCGATAAACTCGATACCCTGCCGCAGCCTGGTGCCGGGCTTTCTCTGCCCCTCGGACAGCAATAACGATCCGGGCGGCTGGCCCGGCCAGAACAACTACGTCGGCAACCAGGGGACCTGGCTCTGCGACCGCGGCGACGTCGTGCCTCCGACCGCCACGATCGCGCCGACGGAAGTCAGCCACGGCGTGATGTATTACCTGAGCAAGGTCAACATAGCCAGCGTCCGCGATGGCACCAGCACCACCGCGTTCTTCAGCGAGAAACTCAAGGGGAACGGTAACCCCGACCCACGCACGGACTTGTTCGCCGTTCCGGCCGGCTCCCCGGCCAACGTCCTCCAGTGGTATCAGGCTTGTCTCAATACCAATCCCTATACCGCGACTCCCTTGACCAGTAAATGGGGCTGGAGTTGGTGCATGGGCGAAAACTGCTGCACTCTGTACAACCATGTTGCGTTGCCGAATTCGTTTTCATACGCTGGGGTGCCCGTGCCCAATGGCGACATGACGAACATGCCGATGCAGGTCTCCGCTTCGAGTTATCACCCCGACGGCGTCAACGTCTGCATGGGCGACGGTTCGGTGCGCTACGTCAACAACCTGGTAACCCTATTCATCTGGTATGCCTTGGGATCGCGCGACCTCAAGGAAGCGATCGCGGACTTCTGACGCCGCTGCGCCGTAGGGTGGGCATCGCCCACCAACCCAATGTAACCTCGTTATTCAAAGGAGTTGTCTCATGGTTCGCATGCGACTGTGGGGTTGTCTGGCGCTGGCCTGCTGCATGGCGGCGGGCTGCAAAAAAGGGAGCATCAAGGACTTCATTCCCCCCGATGACGCGGCCCGCAAGGCGCTCACCGCGGCGCTCGACGCCTGGAAGAGCGGCAAGCCGTTCGGCCAGGTCGACGCCACGGCGCCCAAGATTGAAGTAGGGGAGTCCAATTGGCAGGGAGGGAAGAAGCTCACGGCTTACGAAATCGTCGGCCCGACCAGCGGCGACGACCAGAACAAGCGGTTTACGGTGAAAATCACGCTCGACGGCGCCGCGCCCCAAGAAACCGTGTACGTCGTCCTCGGCAAGGATCCCCTCTGGGTCTTCAACCAGATCGACTTCCAAAAGTTGAGCGGCATGTAACGTGACGGTGGCTGGGGCAGAGCGCAAGCGATGCCCCGGCTCCAGCCTCTGCCCCAGCCACCGGGGCCGCGGAGCGGCCGAAACTACGTTCCCACGCGGAGCGTGGGAACGAGGGACACTAACCCGCGGCGCAAGCTCGCCGGGGCCGCGGAGCGGCCCACGAATGAGGAAGGGATCATTTTCCGAAAAAAGCACGCTCGTTGCGCAGCAACGAACGTGCAAAAAAACAAAACGGCGGCGAAGCGAAAAAAAACGACTTCCGAATACCCCATGACGTCTGAGCGAGCCGCGAAAGCGGCATCCAATTGCCGCGCCACCCTTCGCC
>DATKSN010000015.1:0-14651 GCA_035531595.1 Pirellulales bacterium
CTCCTCAGCGGCCTGTGGGACACGGTTTACGCAGCTATCCTCAAGCAGCGTGGTGCCCCCCACATCTGGACTCCCGCATCCTCACCCTCAGATACACCCCCAAAACCCCGGAAAAAGTGCGCATGAGCGAGACTGCACCCCATCGACGCGGGTAATTCGCCTCTCCGAATTTTTTGGGCCCGTTCCCGACATTCCGCCTGTGCTGCGGCGGTATCGGCCGGCGTCGAATGGTCAAGCGGCCAGCTCCGGCGGCTTGGTCGGTCGCCCCGCCCACGCGCGGGACGCCCTCCGCGTTCCTCGGCCGGCCAAGACGACGCCGACAGGGTAGGCGGGGGGCGTTCCACGAGTTGATGGCGCCCTAGCGCGGCCGATGCCGAGATGGTAATATGCACTCAGGGCTTATCGCCATTTACCCCAAATACCCCAAAATGTATTATTACGTAACTTGTTTGTTTTCAGCAATTTACGCCAATTCTTCAAAACCAAGGATGAATGGCCTATTGAACGTTTCCGGCCGGACGATATACTTCATCATGTGAAGCCTGGAGCGTTGGCCTAGGGTTCTGGTTTATCTGGATCGCCGCTTGACAGCCAACCCATCCAGGTTTCGCTTTTTTATCGCCTTCTCGTTCGGCGTTTTTCCTTGCCCTTTTCGGTGGGCTTCCAGAACCAAGCGCTGAATTTCGGGAAGTGCTGGGTGAGGGTGTTTTGCGCATACTGACGCCAGAACCCCGGTGCCATTCGGGTTACTCCAAGTACAGCAAGCTTGCTTGCGAGGTATTCCCGAACCTCTTTTTTTTCGCGTTTCTGCGACGGAACCAGCGATTGATATACGCCGCCTGTGAGAAGGTCGCACAATTGGAGGCACTGATTCGCGTCCCGCCAAGAATCTGTGTGCTGGTATTGGTCAATGTACGGCGAAACCCCCTGATAGTTTTTCGTAAATCGTTCTCGCAGGTGGTCCAGAACATCGTATCCGTACACGATTCGCAGTTTGTCGAGGAAGAGGTGGGCGTGGTAAATTTCCCTACCGCCGTATGGGCTCTTTAGCTCTGGGTGCAGAAGCATCTCCGCCCACTTCTTGTAAGCTCGTCGCCTCTTTAGCGCATCCGGTTCAAACGGATCGCCAAAGAATCGCCCATCCCAAGTCGACCACTCGACGACAACGCAGCGGTAATAGCAGTCATGCTGTACAAAAAGATCAATCCAGCCCTTGGCAACCGCAACGTCACGCGGCGACTTGAATTCTGTAAGGTGTGTTTCCTTGTATCTCGCAGAGCGTTTTGGTGAAGCATTAAAATACTTGAGGTCTTCCTTCACCTTACACAGTGCCGAATGGAGGATCCCGTGGGTCGGAACAAACAGCATTCCAATGATGAGCCACTCTTCATTGTGGGTTCCAGCTTCATCAACGTAGATGCGAAAGCTCATATCTCACCGATCGCTTTCCTTTCCGTTTGATCCTCTCAACGAAAAAAGCCAGCGGCAAAACTCGATGGGGCAGCGTACCCGCTATGTTTTGCCACAGGCTTTCAGCAATGAACCTGTGTCGTAGTTTCCAGACGAGTTGGCAGAGGCCATCCAGCCCGGCACTGACCATCGTATTATTGTCGCGAGAATTTCGATGGTCAAGTGGTGATTGTCGCGAAAAAACTGGCCGTGCGGCGGCTTATCATGGCCGCCGGGTTTCCTTCGATCTGGAATCAGCCCCATGCCACCAAGGGAATACGTGCCCGACTTGCGGCGGTTTGTTCGTCCCACAAAGCCGGCTGGCCAAGCGCGGGCGGCCAGGGCACTGGCCGGCAAGCAGGCGTGCCTAGCGGTGTGGCCGGGCAAGCGCAGCGGCCAAGGCCACGCCGCGGGCGGCGGCCGCGCCGCCAGCCGGTGACCTGGGCGTCCGCGCGGGCGTGGCCAGCGGGCGCGTTGGCGGTTCGGCGAGCGTAGCCGGCGAAGCGGGCAAAGTACAGCGGCCTGCGGGCGACGGCATGGCCCAGCCGCGCAAGCGTAGCGGCCAAGGCGGGCGGATGACATGGCCCGCATGGCAAGCGGAACGGCCAAAGCTTCGCGGGCGCAGCGGCCGTGCCGTCCTACTCGCCGCAAAGCGGCCGCCGGCAAGGATGCCGGCGGAATGCCTCGCAGGATGCGCGTGGCCAAGCGGGCCATAATGGCCGTCAGCGGGCAGCTGAAGCCGACCGCGGGCAAGCGTAGCGGCCAAGCGGACGGCTGAGCCGCCAAGCGGGGCATATGGGCGTCAGCGGGCATTCCGGGCTGGGCGAGGCGGGCCATACTGGCCGTCAGCGGCCCAGCCGGGCAAGCGCAGCGGCCAAGGCGGACAGGCGGGGCATATGGGCGTCAGCCGGCCATTGGCCGTCCTCCTCGCCGCTTGCCGACGACGCCGTTCGCCACGGCGACCGCGCAACCCGGTCAAATCTTTGACGGGTTTTTCATGTGCCGGATATTGACAATCGTTTTTGCGTCTGCTCGAATCCGGGAGCGGTTCTGGCCCGTCCACAAGGGATCGTCACCCATGATTCGCTTTCAGTGTCCCAAATGCGGCAAGACGGGTCGGTGCCCCGGTTGTGATGGAGCGATCAAAATGCATTGAACGGCCGGACTGATCCGCAGCCCGTCCCATCATCGGCAGTGCTTTGGGGAATGTGCGTTGTCGGCTTACTGGTTGCAAACCGTTGGCGGCGGGGCGTAACTTCTCCAACTGGCGAATCCGCGACATGGCAATCCAACGCGAACAATACAGGTTCTTCCGCGTTTCGAGTGGGTCGAAAACGTCCCCTTCGAGCGGGTTCTCACCGGATCCCCAAAACCTGGCCGCGACCCGACGCGTCGAGGGGTTTGAGGGGGCCATCAACGGACTCCGAGCGGGGTGGGGTCGAAGCGTCAAACTCCCTCCGAGCCTGAACCCGCTCCCTCCGAGCCTGAACCCGCGCCGAATGACGTGCGTGACAACGAAGTGCGAGCTACGAGGATTCGCGCCATGAAGCAAGGCCATACGGGCGCCGAAAGTCAGGATGATAAAGGGCCGCGCCGAGGCTACCCGGACATCTTGGCCATCAACCAGATGGTTAGGGCCAAAGCCCAGGCAAATCGGAACAAAGCCGTCGATCTCCCGACCACTACGTCCAAGCCCGCAACCACGAACAGCCGCGAGTTCAACGAAACCAGTGTCTACACGATCCTGCACTCGAAAAAACTCGCAACATTCTACGGTTCTGGGAGGCGTGGAGTGTTCACCGAAGGTAAGAAATGGGTGAGTGCCCAGGAGCTTCTGGAGAGTGCCCGCAAAACGGGTCAGTTGGTCCCCGTGATCTTCGCCCCTGGCGAGCGCACGCGTGAGTTGACCCATTTTGGCATTTTGGAAGATGTGAAAATCTCGCAGGACGACGAAGGCAAGTGGACGACGACCGTTTCTGTTCGTGATCTGACCAAGATGCGCCATCCACGCCCGGCAAAGACGCAATTGGTCGTGTCAAGCACCGGACTGAGGTTGCCCGCGAACCATATCCGGCCTTACGTCATCGTCCAGACTCCAAAATTCCTCGACAAGCAGAAAACCAAAACGGAGCCGCCGGCCGCGCCGGTTGCTCGCGGCGGGGCCAGAGTGCCGACGGAGACCCGTTCAAAACCACCAAGGACCGCGACGCTGACCTCTCGCAACTACAGGCTGACCCTCAAATCCGCCAGGGGCAAACTTGCGGGTCGCAAGACAAAGCGGTCAACCACCCCCACCCCCGCGAAGCTTCCCGCGCCCGATCTCGTTGGCCTGTTTCACTACGCGGTCGAAACCTACGAGAATTCCGGCAAGCAGCGCGACCACAATAGGGCCGTCGTACTGCTCAATCGCTTGGCACCGCTGAGCGCCAAGCGAGCCAAAGACGTGTCGTTTCTTGTCAAGCGGCTTGAGAAGGCCACGGCGAAACGCAACTCCAAAGGACGAGCGGCAAAGGCCGGTCCTGCCTCGACGCGTCGCGACGAGTTCACTGATAGCCAGAAGGCCGAGATCTTTGCGCGCGACCGCGCGATCTGCTGCTTCTCCGGCAAGAGCCTTTGGCTCCTCGACTACGGTGCGGCGCCTTCCAGTAGTGACTGGGTTGATCACATCGTCCCCGCGTCGAAAGGTGGCCGAGCAGAACTCGAGAACGGGACTTGTGCGAGTTGGCTTTACAACTGGGTCAAACGGGATTCAGGTCACACCCCGTATCTCTTCCGCAAGGGCCGACCCACTGATGATTTTTTCACCTTCCACGAGATCCTGCCCGACCATATCGCGAGGAACCTGCGACGGTTGGCGAACTTGCACTATTCGGACTGGTATTTCAATCGTGCCGTATCGCACGTCACGTTAGCCGCGGCCGTAGCGACCGAGATACGCGTTGACGGCACGCCCTTCAAGCGTGGCCCCGACTACTGGTGTCGAGCGGCCTTGAAGCGCCTGCTGCAATGGCAGGCGATAGTGGAGACCGAACGGCCGGCCGACTTCGCGTCGCGCGCGCTTCTCCCGCCCAATCCTTCCGAGGATCATGAACTATTGATCAAGCTCACTGCGGCGACGGAGCTAAAGGAGGTTGTTCGCATCGCCTCGACTCTTGCCCCGTTCTCCGCCGCCAGTTGGCGTGCAATGGTTGACCTCTCATTCGTCGAAAACGCGTCGCAAGCTTTCGACCTTGTGAAACGGGTTGACGCAGATGGGTACGTTGTACCTCGTATCAAGGAGGCGATCCGCCACAACGTCGAAGCATTGTACAGGTAGGCGTCATGGGATCATCCAGCAAGGGTTGTGCAGCACGAGGCACCGGTTGCCTGATTGGGCTCGGGCTGGTTCTTTTTTTGTCGTGCGGGGGTCTATATTTCTTCAGCGGACAGGCCAACGACGCGGCGCGGCAGGTACGAAGTCTGCCGCCCCAGCAGCCGCCCCGCGTTGATCCCGCGGCAAACGATGTTGCACCGGAGCACGCTAGCTCCGCGCCACAAGCCGGCGTAGACGATCTCGCCCTGTTTCGTGCGACGGAAATCGCCTACAAGACGCCGGCGGAGGTCGATCGAATCCTTGGGAAACCGAGCGAGGTACTTCCAACCACGCACCCTCCAGAAGATGTTCCCGGCGAGTATCACGGTTACGGCATCGGACGGCCAGGCCAATTTTTCATCGTTTCGGTGGTGTTCTATCGTGGCCGTGCGGTTGACGTCAGCATCGATTCCATTGACCCGCCTGCAAGTACGTCTGAGGAGGCGTTGCGCCTCGTGGGCCTTTCCGAGCGGTCGCTCATCGGGAAACCCGACACGGAGAATCCCAACCCCGACCGTGCCAAAAAGTGGACGGGCACCGTGGACGGCATCAACCTTACCAATGTTCACGCGTTCAACAGGGGGCGATCCGAGTGGTGGACCGTGAGCGTTTCGTTTTCGCGGTCATCGATGCCCAAGAGTTTGGCGCTAAAGAGTCAGCCTCGGACGTGGACCAGCACAGATGGGAAATTCAAAATCGAAGCTGAGTTCGTCGGCGTCGAGAACCGCAACGTGCGATTGAAGAAGAGCGGTGGCAACGTCATAACGGTCCCGCTCGAAAAGCTAAGCCCTAATGACCAGCAGCTCATCGAGGAATCCGAGACAGGGGCATCGGCCGAGGCGGAGCCCGAAGGCACTGAGCCATTGGCGAAGTTTACGGCGTGCTTCACAAACGGCAAGCGCCTGCCGGTTCGCGATTACCAAGAAGACGGCGACCGCTTCATCCTGTTTTCAGTGGGAGGTGGGAAGATTGGTTGTGACAAGTCGGAGATCGAGCGCTTCGAGCCATGTACAGAGTCCGATCTGACCGCACTAAAGCGGAAAATCGCCGCGGCGCGGAAAGAGGCGGCAAAATGGCAGGCCCGACAGGAAGAAAAGGCACGCCAGTCGGACCTGTTCATGGAACGACTAGCCGACAAGGGTATCGATCGCTCTATGATTGGTTCTGTGTCAGTGAAGGGTGAAACGGCGACGATTCGTTTGTCGGCTACGGTCAGCAATGAATGGGACATCGCGGAGTACCAACGCCGGTTGCAGCTCGCTCAAGGCCTCTGGAAGCTATGGGCGTCAATTGCGTCACCGGGTGACCCTGATAAGGCTCGTATCACGCTTGTGGACTTCAATGGCAATGAAGTTGGGGGGTCGCGCATACGCCGTGGATCGCTAATCTGGGTTCAGCAGTAACTGCAAACTACCCTGCGAGCGATTGAACCCGACAGCGGCAAAAGCGGCGATTCGGGTCTTGCGTGTCATCGAATGTCTCTCGCGCCACATTTCCGACGCAGCGAATCGCGCGCGGCCGCCGACACCTTGCCAGCGGCACGGCTGACCGGCCGTCGGCCAGAACGTGGCCACGTCGAACACCACGCGACACGCTCCCGCCAACGTGCCCGCCGCCAGGCGGCGCGTCGTCGGCCCCAGCATACAGTCGATGAGCTATCGTCGAATGGTCTCCTGGCGCGGCCCCAGGTAGCAAAGCCCAGTGCCGCTCGGCAAGCCGAGCGCCGACGAAGTGAACGAGCACGTCGGCGGTCGTCTTACGTTTCGCCATTTTCAAGTCGAAGCTTGCGCGACAAGCTGGCTAGGTGCCCAAGCACTGGGGTTGGCAGCGCGGGAATGATCTCGGCCATCGACGCGGGTAATTCGCCCTTCCGTACTTTCTCGGCCAGTTCTCGGCATTCTGCCTTTGCAGCCGCGATGTCGGGCGTCGTCAAGACAACCCCGTCGCAACGCATCCATTCGGCCGGCCAATCTTCAAGCTGGGCAATGAAGGCGTCTACCCATCGGGTACTTTCCGCAAGGTTCGAGTTTTCCGCCGTCGTGGCGGCGACCGTGCGTTCGAGCCGTTCGACGCGGTTTCGTAATTGGGCGTTCACGCGCATTTCTCCTGGTCGGGTTTTCGAGGGACTCCCACGATTTGCTCCAACTCGTCGAGGCGCCGAGTAAGCTCGCCGATTTCCCGTAGCTTCGCCGAAATCTCGATGATCGACTTGGCAGCCGCCAGTCGAACCGCTTCGGACTCGGCGGACAACAGAGAACGCATCGTGTCCGCGGCCGACGCGCTGGCATCCGTGAGCCGTCCGATTGCCTGCTCAAAAACGCGGTTACGGGCGCGCGTGACTCGGCGGCGGAAGGCGGCATCGTCGAGCCGGCGGTAAACCGTCCGCTCGCCCACGCCGGCCCGCTCGGCGGCATCACGCACGGTCGAGCCGGCAGCCAGAGCCAGTATCAGGGCATCGTCGCCCCCCGCCTGGTCGCCGTCCAGCCTGCCGTTGTCTGCCATTACCTGCCACCTTTCCCCTTCGCCTTGCTCCTGGCTTTGGGTTTGGCTTCCACGGCGGCAGTCGGCCCCAGGTCGCCTTCGTCGGACTTCGCAAAGCCGTCTATGACGGCCGCGACACCCGCTTTGACACTCGCCGACAGTTTCGGCCACCCTTTCAAGACGGCGGCCAGTTGAGCGTCGGGGCGAGGTTCGCCGAGCCAGCGGACCAGTTCAGCTTGCTGGGCTTCCGGCAGCTTGCGGATGGCATTGACGATTGGATCCAGTGGGTCGCCGGCGTCCCCGTCGAGGTGGTCGGCGTTCGCGTTTTGGCCTTCGCTAGTGCAAACGCTGGGGCAAACCGGCGAAGGGGCCGCTGTAAGTGCTTTGCCCGCTTCACTTGCAACGGGCGCCCGTCGCATTCGCAATGCGAAGGTCGAGGGTTCAACTCCGTTCCGCTCCACTTCACCACACCCGCTGACAGCCGTTGTCAGCGGGTGTTTTTGTTTGACGCCGCAACGATTTCCGTCAACGTCGGTTGCCGACATCGCTGGTAGTGCGCGGTTGTCATTCGTGGTCCACCATGGTACACTTGATGGCATGAGCCCCGAAACCGTTCAACAAATGCTCCATCGCCAGCCGTTCGAGCCGTTCGAGGTCCGGTTGTCGAACGGCGAGTTGCACCAGGTCCGGCACCCCGAAAATGCACTCGTCAGTCGGACCCGGCTCGTCGTCGTTTATCCGGATTCGGAAACGGATCGGATGGTCATTTGCGACTTGAACCACGTCAACGCGATTGAGTTCGTTCGCAATACCTAGCGTTCGGCTGCGGCGGCGGTTTGCTTTTCAACAGCACGCTCGGCGTCGAGCCAATCGGCCGCGGACTGGTCGTTCGTCGAGGTCGGCGTCGGAATGTCGAACGGCGCCGGCGGCAAGCCCCAGGATGCCGTCGAGCGACAAGCCCATGAGTTCATGGAGGGACAGCGGGCGCTGGTGCAAGCAGTCGTCGAACAAATCGCCGGCGGTTTGGTAGTTCGCGGTTGTCATCCGTGGTCCACCGTGGTATACTTGCTGGTATGAACGCCGAAGCCATTCAAAGCATGTTGCGGATAAAGCCGTTCGCTCCTTTCGAGGTCCGCATGTCGAACGGCGAGACTCACGAAGTTCGACATCCCGAAGTTGCCATCATGCTGAAAACCAACCTGTTCATCGGGTATCCCGAAACCGACAGCTTCGTTCTTTGCGCCTTGTCGCACGTCGCCAGCGTCGAGCCTCTCCAGCGTGCCTAACACGTCGCGGCCCTCCCCTTCGCCAGTCCGCAGTCGATTTGTCGGCGCACGTCGGACGGCGGCAACCCGGCATCAAGCGCGGCCTCATTGAGCAGCGCATGGGCCAACGCCGGCGGGCAACCAAACTCGGCCAGATTCGCGGCGCACGAAAACAGCAACCGATGCCGGTCCCCGGTGTCCGCGCCGTCGCGGATGAAGGCGAGCGTTGAGTGGTTCAGCGTCGGCGAACCGTCGCCGGCGGCCCGACGTGCGAATTGGACGACAGCCATCGGCGATCCAGGATTCGATGTCGCTACGGCGAAACCGCAAGAGAGCCCCACGTTTCAAAGCGGCCGGCGCGCGACCCGAATCCACGAGCCGGCGGAAATGGCGATCGCTGCAGTTGCACACCGCGGCGGCCTGTTGAACGTCGAGCAGTGCGGGAAGCGATGCCGGCGGTGAGCCGGTGGTGAGCGTAGATGTCATGGTCCCCTTTTCCAAGGTCTATTGCCGCACAGCCAGCCGACACTCGGCGTGCCTTTGTGGCGGTATGAACATGGAAACAATTCAAGACTTGGTTCACCGGCAACCTTTCGAGCCGTTTGAGATTCGCTTGTCGAATGGCGAAGTCCATCAGGTTCGCCACCCCGAAAACGTGGCGATCGCCAAGACACGAATCGCGATCGCCTACCCTGAGCAAGACCGAATCGTGCTTTGCTCGTTGGTCCACATCAACGGCATCGAAGCCCTTCAGACGGCCTAGCACGTCGCGGCCCTCCCCTTCGCCATCCCGCAGTCAATTTGCCGGCGGACTTCGGACGGCGGTAGGGGCGTTGCCGGCGTTGCCCGTGGGCATCGGCACAATCGCGTTATCCGACGGATTTGATTCAATTGGCAGAATCGTTGCGACCGACAAAGAAGGAAGGCGTTCCGGCTCGGATGATTCATGGTTCCCTGCCCGTGCGGGTCGCCTTGACGACGCTGGAGGGGGAGGTCGCGACGTGGTGCGAGAGAAGCGGCAAGTTCACGATGAATCCGCACGCGGCGCGGGTGCCGCGGCGCCGATGGGCCGTCGCCGCGTCGCAACCGCCGTCGTGCTCGCGGCCGCGATTTTTTCCTGCCAGCGATCCGCGCCGGCCCAATTGATCGGCCTGTCCGATGAGATCATCTTGCTCTCCAAAGGTTTGCGCCAAAGGGAGCAAAATCTCGGCCGGACGCCCTTGGGCCTCGCCGCGGGGGCGGGTGCGAGTCCCCTGGATAACCGGGCCAACGCGCGGCGGGGCGGCGCGCCCCCCGGCGCGCCGAGCGGCACCTACTCGCCGAGCCAACGCGATGCGTTGTCGGTCCTTTCGCGGCCCATGCAAGGCACGCCAGGGCCGCGGGCCACGCTGCGCATGGTGCAAGGTTCCCGAGCCGCCGAGCTACCGGCGCCGATCTATGGTCCCTTGGAAATTCCGCAAGGGGAAGAGGAAGGCCCCTCCGACGGCCTGACACTCGACCAGGCGATCGAGAAACTCGTCCGCGAAAACTACGACCTGCGAAGCAAGGCGTATGAAATCCCGCAGGCGCGGGCCGACGTGCTGACCGCGGGCTTGCGCGCCAACCCCTTCGTTTTCGGCACGGCTTCGAGCTACCCCTACCAGGCCTATTCGCCAAGCCGCCCCGGCCAGAACTCCTACAGCATGACGGTGATCCAGGCCATCGACGTGAACCGGAAGCGGCTGGCCCGGATCGAGGTGGCGACGCGCGCCAAGCAGGTGCTCGAGGCGCAATATCAGGACGCGGTGCGGATCGAGATCGACAATCTTTACAACGTCTTTCTCGACGTGGTGGCGGCCCGCGAGTCGCTGCGCTACGCGCGGGCCGGACTGGCGGGGCTCGATCGAGTGCTGCGAACCGCCCGCGGCCAGTTCGACGCCGGAGATATCTCGGAACCGGAATACGAACGCGTGGCGGGGCTGCGCGACACGGCGGAAATCCAGTTGGAGCAAGCCGATTTCGCCATGAGCCAGGCGAAGTTGTCGCTGGCCGCGATGATCAACATTCCCCCCTCCGAGGCCGACGGGATCGAGCTCCGTGGCACGCTGACCGACACGGCGCCGCCGCCCCCACCGCGCGAGGAGTTGCTCCGCATCGCCTTTCTGACACGGCCCGACTTGAAGGCCTACAGCCTGGGCATACGGCGGGCCCAGGCCGACGTGGGGCTGTCGCGAAAGGAACGCTTTTCCGACGTGTTCCTGCTTTATTCGCCCTACGAGTACCGCAACAACGCGCCGACCGGCGGACAGAGCGTCGCCTCGTGGTCGGTGGCCGCGATGGCCACCGTGCCGCTTTACAACCGCAACCAGGGGATCATCCGCCGCGCCGAATTGAACGTGCGGCAGACCCAAATGGAAATGCAAGCCCTGCGACGGCAGATCGCGTCGGAGGTCGAACGCGCGGAGCGCGAGTACGCGGCCAGCGGGGCCGTCGTCGAACGGATGCAGCGCGACATCCTGCCCCGCGGCATCCGCATCCGCGACGCCGTGCGGAGGCTCTTCGAGGGCAAGGAGGCCAGCGCGCTGGAGTTCCTCAACGCCCAGCGGGCCTTCAACGACGACGTGCGAGCGTTCCGCGACGCGGTGATTCGCCACCGACGCAGCATGTTGCGGCTGAACACGGCCGTCGGACAGCGGATCATGCCGTAGCGTGGGCGCCGTAGGCATTGTTGTCGCTCAATGGGCGGACTTGGTTCCGTCGCGGCGCCGCTCCATGACGCGGTCGATCGTTTTCGACTCGATGATGCTGTCGGCGAGCGCGGTTCCAATCAGATAGTTGCCGGCTTGGGTGTAGTGTACGTCGTCGTAGAGATAGGCGGTCGTCTTCGGCATCCGCCGTTCCAGGTCGACGAGGTCGACGCCCGCCCGCATGGCCAGTCGCCGTGTCGAATCGTTGAAACGGCGCATGCCGTCGACCATCGAATGGAGCGACGGACGTTTGCCGCCGAAGTAGTGAGACAGCGGAAACACCAGCAAGGGCCGCAGGCGAGGCGGCAGGTCGTCGCGATAGAGCGAAGGTTGCGTTGCCAGCAGCACGCGCATCCCCTTGGAACGAGCAATGGCGACGAAGTCGCGCAGGTTGCGCTCGAACGCCGGCAGGCTCTTCCACTCGGTGATGCTCACCGGCCGGGCCTTGGGAACGAAAAACGTGCGCACGCCGTTGATTCCTTTCCCCTCGGGACCATCGACGCGAATCTGATCGAAGCGCAGGTCGGAACACCATTGGCCCGCGGTCATCGACGAGGGCACTTTTCGACCACCGGTGGCAAGGTTCGCGATCGCGCCGAGGTAATGCCGGTAATCCGACCAATAGGCGCCCTCACCGAACGCGTCCGGCGTAAAACTTCGCACCAGATCGTTAATGGCGTGAAACGTGATCGCCAGATCGGGTGAGAAGTCTTGGGCGAAGAACAGGAGCTTAATCGTGTCGTGCTCGGTCGTATGCCAGTCGGCGCCGAGATTCTGAACCTCGACTTTGTACCGCGGATAGGCCTTGCGAAGCTGCCTTTCCAGCACCCGGCAATGCGTTTGTTCATAGGGCACTGTGCCGCAATAGACGGTCGAGCCGCCGAACACGAAGATTCGAAAGACATCGTCTCCTTTCGCTGGATCGAGATCGTCGCCTCGAAAGCCCCAGCGATTCACATGGAGTGTCGCGTCATTCGGTTGAGGAGTGTTTTGCAGATACGGATGATAGCCATCGCTGTTCGAGGTCATGATTCGCCTGCGCACGAAGCGATCCGCGAGGGCGCCCGCGGCCAGGTAAACGGCCAACACGGCGACGACGACCATCGTCAGTTTGTGCCGCGGCCGCACCACGAACGTTCGCCCCGAGCGCGACTTCACCACATGCGCGACGGCGCAAGAGCGGGCCAGGTAATAAAACGCGGGCAGGATGACCAGGAACAACAAAACCAGAAAGGTCGCGTACGGCGCGTCATATTTGCCAAAAACGACGGGATCGTGCGAGGTGTGCGGCAGATAGCCGAGCGCGAGCGCGAAGGCCACGGACGACGCCAGCCTGGGCAGCCAGACGGCGAGCCGCGACGCTTTGGCTTGACTCGAATTTTCGCGATCGGCGTTCATCGGGTACGCACCGCGGCCAGGGCTCGGCGATGGAGGCGGGGGCGGGGGCGGGGGCGGTTGCTGGCCGTAGTCGTCCTACATGGAAAAAACTAGGTCGAGAGATGGATTTGTCAAGAACACGCTACCACCCGCCGCTCGCTCCGGCGCCCGATGAATGGCCGCCCGAAACGCCCGTATCGAACGAGGGTGGCGGGCTCGAAACGCCCGCATCGAAAGAGGGTGGTGGGCTCGAAATGCCCGCATCGAACGAGGTCGATGGGCCGCCCGAAAAGCCCGCGGCCGACCCCGACGACCAGATCGCCGCGGACGCCGCCGTCGTGTCGGTCAACATTGGCGTGGAATGCGTCCGGCTGTTCCGGTACGAACAGTTGCGGCAGGACTCCTCGACCTCGACCAATCCTCCCTGCGAGTACGTGGCCGCCCGAACGGTGCGGGTGGTCGAATTCTTGGTCTGGGCCCGACACTGCGGGCAACGCGAAAAGCGAGTGAACAGCGCGCCGTAGCGGAACTTGAGCGTCTCGCGGCACATGCCGCAGGCCCAGACGTCGTAATCGACGCTGCCGACCCGCTCCTCGATCCGCTCGCCCTGCGTGAGGTATTCGTCGTCCGCCGCCTCGCCCAGGCGCGTCATGTCGCCGCGGCAGCCCGGGCAACGGCGCGTGCGGTAGCGTCGGAACTTTCTCGCGCCAAAGATCATGCCTCCGGCCAGGCCGGCGCCCCCGAGGCCAAGCAGAGGCCAAATAACGACGCCGTTTTCCATTCGTCTCGCGGCTGGTTTGATGCCTTGCCAGGCGGCGGGTGGCACGGCCTGGGCGGCGGGGGGCACGGCCTGGGCGGCGGGGGGCGCCTGCCGGGCGGCGGGTAGAACGGGCGGGGCGGGTGGCGCCTGCACTGTCGGAGGCACCGGCTCTGCTGACGGTGCTCCAGCGGGATCTTGGATCTCGGCCTGCAAAGGCGCGAGCTTGACTCCCAGGATTCGTTCGGCGCAAGCCCGCGCGCCCTGGAATACGGCGCCACCGGGGTCGCCCGCCTTGAATCGCGGCACGATCACCGTCTGCAGGATTTCGCGACTGGCGTCGATGCGGGCCTGGTCGCCGAGTCCGTCACCCAGAATGATCTCGGCCTTTCGGTCGTCGAGAGCTACGAACACGAGCACGCCGTTGTTCTTGCCGGCCTGACCGATGTGCCAACGGTTGAAGAGGTCGGTCGCGAAGGGGTGCGGGTCGGCGCCGTCCGTTGAGCCGATGACGACCACCGCCAGTTCGGCGCCGGTCTGCTTCTGGATCTCGTTGCACAAGCTATCGAGTGCCGTGACGGTATCGGGCGACACGCGGCCGGTGAGGTCCACCATCCCGCCGCTGGGCCGCGGGCGCGGAATCTGCTCAGGGCCGACGCCCAGCGCCGAATTGGCGCAGGCCCAGCCCGCCGCCAGCGCCAAGGCGACGCTCGCCACACCTGCATTCATCGTTGACCTTTGCATTCGCCGCCGCCGTGTGGGGTCTCTCATGGGTACGAATCTCGCCTTTGAGGAGAAAAATGTCTCATTCTTGGCCGCGTACAATATAGCAGGGCTGGAGTCGGCCCGGCTACAAGAATTCTTCGATCATACTTCACGCGGCCGACAATGAGACATTTTGGCACGAGAAAGCGGTGGCTGGTGGCAGAGCCTAAGCGATGCCCCGGCTAAATAGCGACCGGGGCATCGCTTGCGCTGCGGGTTGGTGTCGGACCATGAATAAAATTGGCGACGCGATGGTTTGCGCCGGCGCCGCGAAAAAACTGCAAAACCGTACCTTTACCCGACGAAAGCATCGACGCGTGGGGCACAGATGAACGCTACGGGTGAAGAAGTCTTAACGCATCCAAAGCCGGGCAATCCGCCGAGACGGATTTCCTTGTCGGTACAGGTACGGTTTTGCCAGTTTTTTCTTGGGCATTTTCGGCTGCGCCGAAACCGCCGTGCCGCCCCGCGTTTGCGGC
>DATKSN010000016.1:0-5034 GCA_035531595.1 Pirellulales bacterium
GCCGCGGCGGGCCGCTTCGATCAACGCGACAAACTCGGCCGGGTCCAACGTCCGCCGCTCCCGCCTCACGTCCAGCTTGGCGTTCATCGCCGACAGGTGGGCCAGCGCGTCGTCGGGCGCGCGCCGGTCGCGTACCAGCCAGCGCGTGAACGCTTTCGCGGCAGCCTGCCGATGGTTGCTTGTCGCCACGCCAATCTCGCCGCTTCGGCGGGCTTCGGCCAGGTTCGCCGCTACCGCGCTCGCCGATACGTCGCTGATTCGACGGAAACCGCACGCCTCGCAAATCGCCTCGATCCGGCCGGACTGCAAGCTCACATGCTTGGCCGTGTTCCCTTTGGCCGACAGGTGGATCTTGTAATCGGCCAAGTGTTCCGCCAACGGCCGCCGGCGGTGCCCCTCGAACGGGTCGGTACATCCGGCCCGTTCGCGCTCCGCTTTCCGCTTCAATTCACACAGCATGAATTCAGCGGCGGTCTTGTCGGTGGAAAGCGGAACGCGCTTCCAAACGTCGTTTGCATCGCGGTACTGCCCGTACCAACGGTCGCCGCGCTCTTCCACTCGGCGCGCGCCGTCGGTGCCTTTGGGGACACGTTTGCCATCGCGCGAGAGATACCGCACGATCTTCGGCCGAAAGAGTTTGGCCATGTCGAGATCCTTTCTGCAAAACGCTCGCGGCCGGGCGGAGCGTTTGCAGTCGCTCCGTCCCAGCCGCGGGCAAAGGTCATCGCATCATACATCGACGGCCACGCGCTGCAACACGCTAGCGCAAGCTATTGGCCGATAGCCAACAAACCCGCCGCAAATTTTGCAGACCGTCCGAATGCGTCCCCCCGACGGCGGGTCGTCTTGCCATCGGGCCGGGTCGTGGTGCGACGGCGGTTCGCAACGGGCGCGCGCCGGCGGTGGGAATTCAGGCTTCCGCTTGGCCATTGCTACTCCTTGGGTTTTGTGGCGATAAGCCCATCTTGTCGATGACATCGCCGATCGGCGTGGGGTCGCGGCCGGCCGCGTCGTGCGCCACGCGTTGCCGTTGTCGTCGCCGATCGGCGTCAATGCGACCGAGGGCGAGGGCCGGGGGATCGGCCAGCTTCGCCGGGTTGCGGACGCGCGCCAGCAGCGCGTCGAGATTGGCCTTTCCGCCGATCGATTCCGCCAACGTGGCGCGGAAGTAGCCGGGCGGATTGGCAATCGCGGTTTGAGCGGTGGCCACGCTATTGGCCGCGCTCACGTACTGGTGCTCGCTCAATTGGCGATGCCGGTAGAGGCACGCTACCTGCCAGACGATTTCCGCGGGGCTGGTGTAGGCCAGTCGGTGGAAGATATCGGCGGCAACTCTCGCGTCGTCCGCCGCATCCAAG
Source organism: Pirellulales bacterium (assembly GCA_035531595.1). Lineage (GTDB taxonomy): Bacteria > Planctomycetota > Planctomycetia > Pirellulales > JAICIG01 > DATKSN01. The sequence continues at coordinate 1,359 of DATKSN010000016.1, forward strand.
AAAAACAAATCTGAATGGTCAAAGCCGTTCGCGTGCGAGCCGGAGTCCGCGACGGCTCGCACGTTCTCTTGACCGATTCTGATATTGGTTTCTTGCAACGGATTCTCACAAACAAATTCTAATAACAGGTTCTTATACTGAGGAGCGCAGGTTTTTCCGGGGGTATGCGCAGGATTTTCCGGGGGGTCAGCGCAGGATTTTCCGGGGGTATGCGCAGGATTTTCCGGGGGTATGCGCAGGTTTTTCCGGGGGTGTCAGGATGGCCTAGCGCCATGCCATCCTGACATGGCGGTCGCGTTTGCGTCACTGGCTTTGCTCGATCGGCCGCCCGGATTTCGTACTCAGGATTAAGGGCGAGCAGCTTCGCGCCTTGCCGCAAGGTCGGGTCGCCGTCGATGACGCAAATAAGCTCGGCCGCGGCGAGCTTACCGCGCGCAGCTCGAACCGCGCGCGTCGTCAGGCCGGTTAACTTTGCGACCGTCCTCACGTTCACGAATTCGCGCCCGTCCGCGCAGCCGGCTTCGTCGCGTGCCACGGCGTCGACAAAGTGCTGCGCGCTGACCAGCACAGCAAACACGGCGCGCTCGCCCCAGGTGTTCAGCCGAGTTGCCGCCCAGCGCGGCAGCGTCGCGAAAGGTTCCCGTTTGTTCTGCGCCTTCGCGGTAAGGCGCAGCGTTACCGTTCGCCGCCGGCGGTAAGTGCTCCCAGGCAGCATCTCGCGGCCGCCGTATTCCACCCAGTCGCAATGTATCAGCTTGTGCAGGTGCGCCTGTACCGTTCGCCTCGGCAGTTCTGCCAACTCCGCAATCTTTCGCAACGGCGCGAACGTCTCCCCGTCGTGTTTGATGGCAAGCAAGTAGACGGCGCCAAACGTTTGGGCGGCCGCTCCAAGTTCCTGCATCGCGGCGCGCGGCAACGTGAGGAAATCCTTGCCGAGGGTATCGCCCAGCCTTATCGGCGCGGTAGAATCGTTCATGTACGCGATTCCAGCCGCGGGCCGGCCTGCTCGTAAAAGCGCCGGCCCGCGGTGTTTCGGTCGTCTATCTTTTCCTCGCCCGCGGCATCGCCGCGTAAAATGCTTCCCATTCGGCGCGCGGCGGACAGCCGGCGCCCAACCAATCGACGATGACGGCGCGCGGCCATCGTTTCGCGTGGTTGCCAATTTTCAGAGCGCGCGGCAGCTTGCCCATCCCGTCAAGGCGCCGGATTGTCTTAACGGATACGGCCAGCTCGCGGGCCAGGTCGTCCGCCGTCAGCAGCAGCGCCGGCGCCATGGGTCCGGTCGTTGACGGGCGTGGCGGGTCGACGTCGCCGGCGGCAGGGGCCTCGACGATCGGCGTGGCGATGCGGAGGGGGCTACTCATGCGCGCCTCCCGTGTGTCGGGAGGCATGTGCTGCGTCCGCCTGCTCGGCCGCCTGGGCGGCGCGGTGTAACCGTTTGAGCGCGGCAATCTCAGCTCGGCATGCCTCAATGCGACGGCGGATCTCGTCGGACGGCGGAAGATGTGCGGTAGGTCTCATGCCCTATTTCTAAGGGGGCATCGTTGACCTACCGTTGACGTACCGTTGAGTTACCGTTGATTTCGAAGTTTTTTCTTCGGCTTGCGACTTGGCTTTGGTTTCGGTTTTGATTTACGAAGATGGTGCAGGTCCAGGCGCCACACCGTGCCGATGCCCTTCCCAGAATGCGGTATCGGGTCGACGTCTTGAGTCAGCCCGTGGTTTCGCCGCAGTGCGTTTCTCAGGTTGCTTAGTTGCGTCCGGGTGGAGTTTCGATCGGCCACCGGATTGTTATCGCCGGCCGCGGCCTTCCAAAGATCATCGATCGCAAAACGGCGGCTCGGATTGCCGCCGAATAGTTTTAGCAGCCGCCATTCTGCGCCGGTCAAATCGAACGACTCGCCGTTGTAGGCGTATTGGCCAGGGCGGAAGTGCCAGCCGGCATTTGGCGGCCATGCCTCATCGGGCGGCAAGCTGGCGGCGGCCGTCGCCGGCGCGTCAGCGTTGTCGACGTCGCACAGGCGGAATTCGTTCAGCACGCCTTGCCACACCCGACGCAAATCAAGATCCGCGTTGGCGAGCATCGGGCGAAGCCCCGACTCGACCTCGCGAAAATGCAGCCGCGCCAGCTCGGCGATCGGGCGATATTCGTCCAGGAACGCATCCGGCGGCGGATCGAGCCAGCATTCGTCCGATAGGAACGCTTGCATTTCGCCCCGGCAGTAGGCGTCAACGACCCGATGGCCGCCGATCAACTTCCCATCGGCGTTGAGGGAGAGGACTTCGCCCGCGTTCTGGCGATTGCGCGGGTAAGGCGAAAGCATCCAGCGGTTCGCGTCGCTCGCTTCGCCATACGTCGCCGTGCTCCAGACCTTTTGATTGAGCCAGTCGAAGGCGATGGACGTCGCGCTCTCAGCGCGCCGCGCGGCGTCGACCAAAAGCCCGATGAACGACTGGGCCACCATGTCGAACCCCGACGCCGGCTCCACCCACTTGGCCCCCAGGCGCGCCGATTCGACAGCTTCACGGGCGCGCCCAACGTGATACAGGAGCTCGGGGTCGTCGGGGCCGTGCCACACCTCGCGCCGGCGAGCCATGTCCAGGTTCTTTGAGGATTGCTGCAGCGCGATGAGCAGACGCAAGGTCCAAAATGGCGGCTCGGGCCCGGACGCGCCCGGCGGAATTAGTTGCGCGGCGCGAAAGACGTTCTCGAGAAAGCCACGCAGAAGCAAGGGTCGCCCAGCTTCGTGCGTTGGCGGCGCGGCCGCAGTAGGCGGCAGCAATAGGCGCCCGAGCGCATTTTCCACTTTGGACATGAGAGCATTCCTTACCCAAAAACTCGGGCCGGCGGCCTGACGACGTGGCGGAATGCTTGGGGCCACGCGCGGCAGGCGCCGCGTCGGCCGGCGCGGTAGCGAACCGCGCCGACAACCCGATACGTTTTCTTCTAGCGTTCGCCGCCCCGCGTTGCAAGCGGGGGCGGCCGCCTCACCGATGGCAGGTTATTCGCCAGCACATGTTCACGGCGCGGCAGCGTGCTGGGCATGAGTACCGGGCCGTCACAGCCTGACCGGCCGCGGCGCCGATCGTCGCCGATTTGTCGCCACGCCGGCGGCCGGCCGCGGGGCGCCCGGGCAGCGTGCTTCAGGCCGTGCGCGTTCGATGATGGACGCGGGCCCAGGCTTGTTGCGGCCGGCGGAGGGCCTCGGTGTTTCCGCGGAAACACCGGCGAAGCGGCGCGGATCGAACGGCAAGCCCCTCGACTCGGCGCCCAGCTCCGGGCCGTCACAGCGCGGCGGGCCGCGGGTCCTTCCGGACGGGTGGGCGGCCCCGCAGCTATTGGGCCGCGAAAAATGTGCGCGTTTCGGTGATTTGGAAGCATCATCATCATCATCATCATCACCAAGGCTATCGCGGCGCCGAGCTGCTGGCCAGGCCTTCACGGGACGGGCCGGCCGCGTCGCGGATCCTCGCCACGTTGGCGGCCGGGATGAAGCGATCGATCGACCTTCGCGCCGAGTTGCGGGCCGTCACACCTGGCGGGCCGCGTCGCCGATCGTCGGTCGGGGTGAAAGCGATCGACCTTCGTGGCGTGGTGATGGACGTCGGCACAAGCCGCCGTCGCCGATCCTCGCCGCGTCGTCGGTCGGGATGAAAGCGATCGACCTTCGTGGCG
>DATKSN010000017.1:0-8538 GCA_035531595.1 Pirellulales bacterium
GAAGATGACCTCGTGTCTCAACCAAAACCCCGCGTATTCTACACGCCAGGTTGAGAAAGGTTGCCATCTTCGCGGAGATTTTTTCCAAAAGTTGCCGGGAAAATACGGGCCAAGCGGATTTTCCGACAGGCACTAGCTATCTAACCGGGGCATCGCTGACGCTCTGCCACCAGCCACCGATTTCTCGTGGCAAAATGTCTCATGGGCGACCGCGCGAAGTATAAAAAAGAACCACGGATAGGGTCCGGGAGCGTGGTCGCTTGATCCCGCCGCCATTCACATCTTTTCAACCACGTCGATACCCAACAGCGCCAGCCCTTGCTTCAAAGTTCGCGCCGTCAGGTCGCAGAGCAGCAGCCGGCTGTCGCGGACGGCCGGCGCATCGGCCTTGAGCACGGGGCACTGTTCGTAGAACGTCGAATAGGCGTTGGCCAAATCGAACAAGTACGTCGTCAGTTGGTTGGGCCGGTAATCGGCGACGGTGAGCTCAATCGCCTCCGAAAAGCGCAGCAGGCTCAGGCCCAGCGCGCGTTCCGCCGGGGCGTCGAGCCGGATGGCCGGATGGGCCGCGCGAAGTCCCTCGACGTCGATGTTCCCTTTGCGAAAAACACTACGCACGCGGGCGTACGCGTACTGCATGTAGGTCGCCGTGTTGCCCCGCAGCGCGATCATTTTATCGTGGGAAAAGACGTAATCGCTCGTGCGGTTCTGCGACAAGTCGGCGTACTTGATCGCCGAAAGACCGACGACCTCGGCGATCTGTCGGCGTTGGGCTTCGTCGATCTCTGGACCGTCGGGATTCTTGCCGTCGATCTCGCACACGACGTCGTAGGCCCGTGCGACCGCCTCATCGAGCAAACCCATCAGCCCCACCGTGTCGCCCGAGCGGGTTTTGAAGGGTTTGCCATCCTCTCCCAACACCGTGCCGAAACTGACGTGCTCGAACTCGACGTTTTCGTAACCCCATTTTCGCGCCGCGGCGAACAGCAGCTTGAAATGATCGCTCTGGCGCTTATCGACGACATAAAGTATGGCGTCGGGCCGCCAGGTTTCCATCCGATACTGGATCGTCGCCAAATCGCTGGTGGCGTAGAGATACGCGCCGTCGCGCTTTCGTACGATCATCGGCACCGGGCTGTCATCGAAAAAGACGCACACGGCGCCGTCGCTTTCGCGGGCGATTCCACGCCGCCGGAGGTCGCCGACGACGTCGCCCAGCCGGTCGTGATAGAAGCTCTCGCCCAGCGTGTGGTCGAACCTCACGCCCAGCCGGCCGTACACTTCCTCGATCGCAGCCAGGCAGGGAGGCATGAACTCGCGCCACAGCCGCAGGTTCTCAGGATCGCCGGCGTGCAATTTGGCCGTTTCGGCCAATACGGCCGAAGCGACGTCAGCCTGATCGACCTGGCGATGGACCAGCTTGTAAAGCCGCGCCAATTCGTCGACCGGCCGTTGCCGATAGGCCGCCTCGTCGCGAAAGTGACGGAAGCCGTGGATGATCATCCCGAATTGCGTGCCCCAGTCGCCTAAGTGATTGTCGCCGATGACCCGGTGGCCGAGGAACTTGAGCGTGCGGTAGAGGCAGTCGCCAATGACCGTCGAGCGGATGTGGCCCACATGCATCGGCTTGGCGACGTTGGGGCCCGAGTAGTCGATGACGTAAGTCCGCGGCTTGGCGACCGGCTCGACGCCCAGCCGCGGGTCGTCGACCTCCGCCTGGAGCAGGGCGGTCAGCCAGTCGTCGGCCAGCCGCAGATTGATGAAGCCCGGCCCAGCGATTTCGGGGGGCAAAGACAAATCTCCAAGCGAAAGTTTCGCGCGGAGCTGCGCGGCGACGTCGCGCGGATTGCGGCCCAACCGCTTGCCCAAGGGCATCGCGCAGTTGGCCTGGTAATCGCCGAACTTCGCGTCCTGGCTAGGATGAACCTGATTGGCCAACTCGGCAATTTCCCCAGGCGAAAGGCCCGCATCCGCCGTCACCTCGGCCAGGGCGGCGGCGAACCGCCGCCGGAGCTCGGAAAGTACGTTCATGGGCATCCTTATCCGAAAGTTCCACGATCCCAAATCGTCGGCTAGCCACCGGCCACCGGCGAATCGACCGGTACTTGACGGGCATCACACCAGAGCTGCTCCAGGTCGTAGTAACCACGGGCCTCCTCGTCGAAGAGGTGGATCACCACGTCGCCGTAGTCGAGCAGAATCCAACGGCTGTCTTGATAGCCCTCGACCCCCAGGCGGTGGTCGCCCAAATCATCTTCCAGCTTGTGGTCGATCTCCTCGCTCATCGCGTGCAGTTGGCGGCGGCTCGTGCCGGTGGCCAGTACGAAATAGTCGAAGACAGCGGTCAACTCCCGCATGTCGAGCACCATGACGTCTCGACCACGGTTTTCGGCGGCACAGTGGGCCGCCGCCAGCGCAAGTTCGAGAGAACGACCAGATTGTGACGCGAGCGAATGTTGACCGATGCTGGAAATCGCCACAAGTGTCCTTTCGCATAAGGAAGTGGGGGCCCTACTTCATTGTACATCGGAAGGACGGTCGTGCCACCCTCCGGGTTCGGTGGCCCTCGCGACCTGGGCCGCGGACTTCCGGTCCCCGCCAAAACAACGACGCCACGCTTCATGTCGGGAATCGTCGCTTTGGGCTCTGTAGGGAACGCCCTCCGTGGCGTTCCGCGTACTGCCCGGAAAGACGTCGCACCCGCTTCACGGAACGCCACTGAGGGCGTTCCCTACAGAGTCGGCGCCGCCTTGCAACCCTGGCCATCAGGCGGGTCGTTGAAAAAATGCGTGGACCGGCCGCTTGCTGCCGCTATAATCGCTAGTCGAGAGCCTGATGGCAACTCGCCTCGGCAACATTCAGAAAACACGATTCGGACGAACACGCCATGTCGGTGGCCGGGGCAGAGCCTCGGCGATGCCCCGGAATCGGCAACATTCAGAAAACACGATTCGGACGAACACGCCATGAGTACCTGGGTCGAAGAAGGGCGGAAGGCTCCCGATTTTACGCTGGCCGCCGACGACGGCGAGAAAGTCAAACTCAAGGACTTTCGCGGCCGGCCGGTGGTGCTCTATTTCTATCCCCGCGACGACACGCCCGGCTGCACCCGCGAGGCCTGCGCCTTCCGCGACCGCCAGGCGGAGCTTGCCAAGCTCGGGGCCACGATGTTGGGCGTGAGCACCGACGACCAGCCGAGCCATGTGAAATTCCGCGACAAGTTCCAGCTCAATTTTCCCCTGCTGGCCGACGTCGAGCACCAAGTGGCCGAGAAGTACGGTGCCTGGCGGGAAAAGAACATGTATGGCAAGAAGTCGTGGGGCATCCAGCGTTCGACGTTCGTGATCGACGCCGAGGGGGTCGTCCGCAAAGTCTGGAAGCGGGTTCAAGTCGACGGACACGACGAGCAAGTGCTCGCCGCGCTGCGGGCCCTTTAAGTACCCGCATCGTAGGCGCATTTTGAGACAACTGTATCAAAGTGTATCAAAGCGGAACGCGGCGCCACGCGATGCGGTACGCGGCACCGCCGAATTTCCCTGTTTCCCTGGCGATTTCGTGTTTGGCACGCAACGTGCGGATAATCGCCAATCAATGCGTAACCCGCAGCCCCGCGACAAGCACGAAGGATCCGTGTCATGCGATCACCGATCTACCAGGTCGAATTTGTTGGAGGACCGTTCGATGGTCATCGCCAACCCATCTCGATCCCACCCACCGCCCTGGCGTCCATGGCGGCCTTTCCCATCAGCCGCAACATCTTCCGCTTGCTCGACCGCGAGACGGGCGAGCCGAACGCGCCGACGACCAGCTTGGCGATTTACGAGCTGGCGGTGGTCGACGAACAGCCACGGTATCATTTTCTAGGGGCCGCGTCGGCGGCGCAGCCGTTGGCGGAAGCGTAATGCCGAGAGACGTTGGCAAAATCAAGGGGTTTGGGGTTTTCCTGTTGCGACCGGCCCGGTTATACTTCAGGCGACCGACAATGAGACATTTTGCAACGAGAAAGTGGTGGCTGGTGGCAGAGCGTAAGCGATGCCCCGGCTAGATAGCGACATTGACCAGGAAAGGGATCGAAATGAGAGTCTTATTCGCATGGGCCTTGGGCCTGACGTTGTGTGCCGGTTGGGTGTTTGCGGCTGAACCCGCAGCGAAAAAGCCGAAGGGGGACACGCGGGCCGAATCCAACGACCCTGCCGACGATGGGGCCGCGGAACCGGGCGAAGCCGAACGAACCGGCGATGAGCCGGAATCGGATGGCGCGCTTCCCGAGGAGAGCGAAGGCGATGAAACTCCGGCCAAGAACAAGAAGCCGGCGCCGCGCACTGCCACGTCGGCGGAGAGCGAGATCCTCAAGAAAGCAAGCTACAATATCGGTGTCGATACCGTGCGGATGTATCAAGGCATGGGAATCGACCTGGTCTTGGAGGAATTCATCCAGGGCATCAAGGATGAGCTCGCTGGGAAAGCGAAGGAGATCTCGGACGAGGAAAAGAAGGATCTCAAGCTGGCCATGGACCAGATTATGGCCGAGCGCCAGGCTGAAATGGTGAAGGAAGCCGGTGCCAAGTTCAAACGGGAAGGTGAGGCGTTCCTGGCCGCGAACAAGAAGAAAGAAGGGGTCAAAACAACCAAGAGCGGTTTGCAGTACAAGGTGCTCAAGAGCGGCAAGGGCAAATCACCCAAAACGACCGACACGGTAACGACGCATTACAAGGGCACGTTCATCGATGGCAAAGAGTTCGACAGCTCCTACAAAAACAATAACAATCAGCCCGTGAGCTTCCCGGTGAACCGCGTCATTCCCGGTTGGACCGAAGCCCTGCAATTGATGAAAGTGGGCGACAAGTGGCGACTTGTGGTTCCCGCGAAACTGGCCTATGGCCCCAACGGGCAACAGGATCCGCGCACGGGGCGCCATGTGATTCCGCCCAATGCGACCTTGATCTTCGATGTCGAACTTTTGGGTGTCAAAGCGGGGAGTGAGGACGAATAACGACGACGAATGACGAATAGGGCGCCCTTCCCCTAGCCCGCGTTATTCATGGTCCGGGGAGGAACTCGCGCACTGCGCTGTAGCAGAATTCGCAAGAATTCTGGCGTAACTCGCGTCCAGGGCCTGACTTCTTGCGAAGCCAGCTACGGAACCATGAATAACTCCGGCGAGTTCCGCTACGGGTCATTGCGCGCGAGTTCCCGGCTCCGCCCCAATCGGTGGCGCGCGAGCGAGCAGTTCTTCCGCGCGCCGCAACAGCGCCAGCCCAGAGTCGGAGAGATTGTAATCGGGGCTTTCGGGATCGCAGGCCAGAAAACGGCCATGGCAGTGTAGACAAGCCACCTGCCGGCCGAGGTACTCAACGCGAATTCGCAGGCTGCGACCGCAGGTGGGGCACGTCTGGATGTAGTGCGTTCCTTTTACCATGCTCACGTCCATCGTAAACCGTCAGTCGCCGACGTCGTCGCCGGCCGCGCGTTGCACCAGTTCGGCCTCGCGCTCCTGTTGCGCGCGGAGCTGGTCGCAGAAGTTCTCGAAAGTCATTTCATCCAATTGCCGGAGGTCGCGCCAGCGTCGGCGATCAAGATCGTTTTCGCACTGGTCGATCAGCCTGCCCAGCGCGATGAACAACGCCTGGTGCTGCTGTTTCAGCGATGCCGCCGCCTCTCGCAGTCGTGGCGCCGTCACGATCGCCTCGTCGAGGTAGCCGCCTCGTTCCTTCAATGCGAACAGCATTCCGAGGTGCTCGCGCAGCTCGTCGAGCGTATCGATCAGTCGGCTCGCGCAGGCGGTGGCGGCGGCGTGTTCCTGGTGGAACATCTCCCGCACCTTGGCGACGAACTCATCCAACTCCCGTTGTTCTCGTTCGACATCCTCGCAAAGGACGTCGTCCAACATGCCGATGGCCATGAAAACCTCCCTTCGATCAGAAGCCTATGCGACAACCAACTCTCCCCACTGTAGGATCGCAGTCCGGCGCGGGTCAATAACTCAATTTTCATGCCAAACAAGTATTTTTCCAGCGGCTTCACATGCTTTGGCGAAACTGCTACAGTCCAAACATTCCGCCATGTTTTCCCACTTTGACTATTTCACGCTTTGTCTCGCCGCCGCGGCGGGGGGCGCCGTCAACTCGGTGGCGGGCGGCGGAACTTTACTTACGTTTCCGGCGCTCTTTGCCGCCCTGGGCGTTTCCGCTCAGACCTCGGTCGTGGCCAACGCCACCAGCACCGTGGCGTTGTTTCCCGGTTCACTGGCCGGCATGGCGGGCTATCGACGCGAGTTGCGCGAGGCGCCGCGCTGGAGTTGGCTCTTGGTGTTGCCGAGCCTGGCGGGCGGACTGCTGGGAGCGATGATGGTCATTGCGCAACCGAAAACCTTCGAGGCCCTGGTCCCTTGGTTGATTCTGACCGCGGCGGCGTTGTTCGCGCTGCAGCCGCGGATTGCCGTATGGGCCGGCGTGGGGCGCGGGTCGTCGCGCCCCACGCCGGGCAAGGTCGCCCTGGCGATGGTGTTCCAGACGCTGGTGGCGATCTACGGCGGCTACTTCGGCGCGGGGATCGGAATCTTGATGCTCAGCTCACTGGCGATGATGGGCCTGGGCGACATCCATCGCATGAACGCGCTCAAGACCTTGCTGGCGAGCGCGATCAACGGCGTGGCGGCGGCGATCTTCATCGCCCAGGGAAAGGTCCATTGGCCGTTTGCGCTGGCGATGTCGGTGGCCGCCGTCGCCGGCGGGTTCCTTGGCGCCCATGTGGCGCGCCGGCTCGACCGCAACCTGGTGCGCCGTGTCGTGGTGGCGATCGGCTTCAGCCTGGCGGGGTACTATTTCTACTTGCAACTGGCCTGAACCACCTCGCGCACGGCCTCGTCACGGGTGGGGTAGATGTTCCACACGCTGTCAAGCTTACTGACGCGCAGCACCTCGGCGCAGTTGGAGGGCACGCAGCAAATGGCCATGCGACCGTCGCGGTCGCGGAGGCGCTTCCAGGCGCGCATCAGCACCCCGAGAAAACTCGATCCGATGAACCGGGTTCGCGAAAGGTCGATGACCAGCGCCGGAGGCTCGGCCGTGGCGACGGCGCGCAGCAACAACTCGCAAAACGCTCCGATCATCTGTTCGTCGAGCGAATCGTACTCCGGATCGACCTCGACCACGGTTGCGCCCCCTTCGAACACGACTTGGGCCATGGTATCGCCTTTCCGCCGCTGTCATGGTTCGCGGCGCTTGATCATGGTGATTTCGTTTCCCTTGGGGTTATGGCGCACCTCGTCCATGAATGTGCGGATCAACAGCAGCCCCCGCCCGCTCACTTTTTCCAGATTGGACGGATCGGTCGGATCGGGCAGTGACGAGGGGTCGTAGCCAGGACCCTCGTCGCGAATCACGTACACGGCCTCGTCGCGCGAAAGCGTGGCCTCCACTTTGACGGTCCGGCTGCGATAAGGTTCGCTACGACGGCGCTCGTCGGAAAGCGAGTAATAGGCCCGCATGTCGTTTTCGCGCAACTCCGAACTGATCTCCAGGTTTCCGTGGTAGAGCGCGTTGAGCAGCGCCTCCTCCAGCGCGATCGCCAGGCGAATGCGCCCCGTTTCATCGCACAGCCGCAGCCGCGTCACATGCTGCTGCATATGGTCGATCACCGCGGCGACCAGGCTCGGATCGTTGTCGAGCACGAAGTTCCACTGATTCCGCGTGAGGCACTCCATCAGCCGCGCATGATGCCGCTGGGCATGGGCCGCGCCCAAGACGGTTTCGACCGTGTTCAGCAGTTCCACGGCCAAACGCGACTTGGGCACGTAGCTCGCCGCGCCGCTCGAGAGCGCCTGCACGGCGATGTCTTCGCTCCCCTGGGCGGTCATCAGGATCACGGGCACGAGTGGAAAATTCGCACGCACCGCGCAGACCAACTCCAGACCGTTCATCTCGGGCATCTGCAAGTCGGTCACGACCACGTCGGGCGGCGCCTGCTTGATCTGCTCGAAGGCGTCCTTGCCGTCGACGGCGAACGAGAACGCCAGATCGGGCTTCTTTTCCAGCAGCCCCTTGGCCAGCCGGCGGTCGATGGCAGAATCGTCGACGATCAATACCGTGGCCATAAGTGTACTTCCCGTGCGGAGGACCGGAGCAACGATTCGGACACCGCTTATTGTAACAACCGCCCGCTTCAATGCTAGGATTGTCGCGACAACGGCATCGGTAGGGAACGCCCTTCGTGGCGTTCCGCGAAGGTGGCTGGGGCAGAACCTAAGCGATGCCCCGGTCGCTATCGAGCCCGGATTATTCATGGTCCGGGGAGGAACTCGCGCACTGTGCTGTAGCTCTGTGGGAGCAACGATCGGCCTGGGAGTCGCACGATGCTGACGCCGCGGAGCGGCGATGGTGCATAGCCTGGGGCGATAGCCCTCGTTGTTCTACACATCTTCCAAGAGGCCACGGGCTTGCCCCGTGGAGTTTCACGCTCGTATCTACACACGCAGGCTCCCCGGATTACCTGCCTTTCCCCGTGTCGCCCCGCAGGCCGCCTTCGGCGGCCTGCGGG
>DATKSN010000018.1:0-23996 GCA_035531595.1 Pirellulales bacterium
AGGGGTTGCGGCTCGACTTTTCGTGTTGTCTGGTCGCGCACCCACTCAGCCAATAAATCAACCCATCGAGTTGGAAGACCTGGGAATCTCGGCATTTTGGCTGGTTCGCAAGAGACGCGTGCTGCGGTTAGTTTACGAGTTCTCGGAAAGTGAAGAGACCATCGAACTCGGCAAAAAATCCCCGCGTGGCCGACTGCCAGCAGCGCGGTACATCGGCCGTGGGCTGTATCCTATACTTCACGCGGTCGAGAATGAGACATTCACGGTGGCTGGGGCAGAGCCTTTGCGATGCCCCGGTCGCTATCGAGCCGGGGCATCGCTTAGGCTCTGCCACCAGCCACCACTTTGTCGTGGCAAAATGTCCCATTTTCAGCCGCGTGAAGTATAACCATGTTCAAGCGACCGCGTGGTACAATCGCTGGACGACTTCCTCGGCGTGGAACAAGAGCCATTCGTGGCGGGTATAGACGGCGTGGCCGGCCAGGTGCGCGGCGAGGTTTCCGTCGGCCGGGCCGTAGTCGACCAAGAGCGTGGCGCCGGACTCGGGTACGCGCATGCCAAGCTGCAAGCGGTCGACCAGGTCGCGGGGCGAAAGGCCGGGCTGGAGCAACTCGTTCAAGTTGCGGTCGGCGGTGAAAGCTCGCCATGCCAACACGCTCGGGGCGGTGTTGGTGCCGGCGATGCCGATCTGTTGTAGGTAATCGCCACCGGCGGCCTGAAATACGTCGTCCAGACGCGGCGGAAACGGCGCGAGGTGCGGCGGCATGCCCGACAGAGGCCGGTGATGGATGAAGTGCAATAGCCCACCGTGGCCGCGGCGATCCCAGCCGTAGCGGATGGGTGTGCCGAATGTGACCATGTCGATCGGCCGTTGGGCGAGACGCCGCGCGTCGTGCGCGAGCAGATGGCGGACGCGCTCCCAGACGGGAATGTCGACCAGGCCGGTGAACGGCACCCGGTAGTAGAGCCTCGCGGCGGCGAAGAAGCACTCGATCGATTGCGCGTCGCCGGCCAACAGGTTGCTCATCAGGGCGAAGACGTTGCCCGCGTGGCTGTGCCCCCAAATCAGAATACGGCGGCGAGGAGGCAGTTCCAGCGCGGCGATCTCGTCGATCAGACGCACGGCGGCGTCGGCCCGGCCCAGATGATGGTTCTCGCTCGACCAGTGGAAAGGCCGCACCGGAATGGATTCTCCGGCCCCGCCGATCGATTCCTCGAACGACTCGGCGTAACGGGTGGTATAGTTGCCGGCGTCGCCCGCCAGGGCGTCGACCATCCGCTTGGCGATGCGGCCGATCGAGTCGCGGCCGGCCGGATACCAGCGGGCCAGTTCGGCCAGGACGCCCAGGGCGTCGATGCCGGCGAACGTGCCGTGGACCAGGAAGATGGCCCCCACGTCCGCCACGCGCAGCGCTTCGCCCACGCGGCTCATGCGGCGATGGAATTCGGGCGAGCCCACCTTCGGCCTCGCCGGGGCCTGCAAGCATTGCCAGGGGGCCGTCGGCGCCGCGCCGGTGTAGATCTGGTGCCGGAAGCGGTTGGGTTCCGTGAGTCCGCCTAAAGGAGGCCGGTGATCGAGGGAAAACCGCCGCCGCTGGACGGCTGACCGCGCAAGGTCGAATCGCATGGGATCGTTCCTTTCCTCAGATAAGATCGGCCGGCGGTAATCCGGAAGGTGAGGGAATTTTCCGGATGTGACAGTTGCCACGATTGAATCGAGCACCGCCGGCGTCGGCGGCTCGCCGGCCGTCGTTTCCCGGCAGGCTGTGCAGCACCAGGGCCACCTTGCCGCGGAGCGATTTCAGCAGCGGATCAATCACCTCGCGAGTGTGCCGCGCCGCCAGATGGTTCTTCTCCGGCGTGCAGAAGTCGCAGACTCCGGCCGGCTCGGGTGTGTTCCAGCCTTGTCCGTCGTCGATTCCCCAGGGGTGGACCATGACGACCGCCGTCGCGGCGGCCCGCAGCCGGTTGGGCGCCTCGATGATCCCACGCGCGTTGTAGGAGAATCGCCACGACCGAACGGCGAGATCAGCCTGCGGGTCGTCCACCAGCCGCGGGGCCTCGAATCGGGCCAGTTCGCGGATCGGCTCGATGAACTCCGGATAATCGGCCAATACGGAGGGCGGATCGACCAGCGGCGTTAAGCGGTTCTCGTAGCTCCGCGGCGCGGGTGTCGCCGGCTTCCCCTCGGCGCCCAGCGCGCCGGCCGCCACAACGCAGGTGACGCCTGTCCGTAGCGCGTCGCGCCTAGTGATTCGTTCCATGGGCAATCTCCGTGGTTTCGAGGAAGCTGAACAGATCTCGCAGCTCTTGGCGATTAACCAGATTCAGAAGGTTTTCTGGCATCAGCGATTCAAAGTCGAAAGCCGGCAGTCGCGCGGGTGACGCCCCGGTGGCCGCCTCCGCGGGAATGGGGGCCGTGAGGGCCACGGCGTCAATCACGGCGACGCTGCCTGTCCGCGCGTCGAACGTGACGGCCCTTGGTCGCATCACGCACCGGATTCCTCGGGTAGCCGGCGACAACTCGTATTCGAGCTATCCACCCGGTTTCGGCATTGAAACTTGCGAGGGCAGAATGCCCTGGAAACTGAGCTTGCTGGCCCCGTAAGCCCCTTTTTCGTGCGGCCGCGCGACGTATTGCGGCAGCTTCACATGCGAAAAGAATTCGATGTTGGGCTTCTGATAGGGCGCCAGGGCGTCTTGCAGCGATTGCCCTTCCTTCATCTTCAGCATGTGGGGGTTGCTTCTGACGGATGTCGCCTCCCACAACACCTTGCCGTCCTCGATGAATTTCGCTCGGGCGATCTGCTCGGTCACCTGCGCGTGCTGAATGCCGCGGTTTCGCCCGAAACCACGATAGTAGACCTCTTGCGTCTTGCCGGCCTCCGTAGTGGCCCGGAGCACGAGCCTGCCGCCCGGCGCCACCGTCATGCCGAGGTTTTGCAACTGACCAATCAACGTCTGCGACACCGTTTGCTGATCGCCCTGCACGGCCACGTCCACGCTAATCTGCGCGCCTGGTTTGATTGCGAGCAACTGTTCGGCGTTCAGGCCGGCGGCAATCTTGATCGGCTCGTCATGGGGCAGCTTGGCCCGGAACAGGCCCCGTTCCTGACGGCCGTGGTTCGAGATCACGTACCAAAAGTATCCGCCCATTTCGCCGTATCCCTGGCCGCCGCCGACATCGTGCTGATATTGCCAAAGCACGATGCGCCGTTCGAGATCGATCAGCTTTTCGCCCCCCAAGAGCACATAGCCATGGGCGAGCCAGTCGATACTGCTGGTGTTCAGCGGCGTCGGGAAATAGATGTCGCGATAGAGCTCCCCATTTTCCAGGTTCCACACGATCAGTCGTTGCGGCGAAAGTGAAGCGAGCTGCTTGCCGTTGATGTTGAACGAAAGCCCGCTCACGACGCCGGGGTCGCCGGGCAGCTTCGCCAGCGTTTTGCCAGTCAGGGACTCGAAGAGGTACAGGCTGTTGCCGACCGGCGCCGCCAGATACTTGCGCGTGGCGCTGAGCGCGGGCACGCCGCCGTTGGCGAGCTCCAGGCGGTAGACCGCTTTGGCGCCCGAAACCTGCCACAACGCCAGACGGCCCGGAAATTCAGACGTCAGGATGTGGTCGGAATCGAGAAACTGGGCGAAATTGGGCGCCGTCTTGTGAGCATTGCCCGGATCGTGCGGGCTCCAACGCTGGACGCGTTTCGCGTTCGTGGCGCCCAGATCCCATACGCTCACTTCGGCCGGCGCGTTGCCCGAGACAAAAAAGTCGCTCCGCGCCAACAATCGCTTGCCCGACGGGTCGATGTCAACCGCTTTGACCTTGTCGGGCACCTCGATCGGCGCATCGGCTTTTCCTTGCGCCAGATCGACATGTTGCACTCGCGCCAGCGGCGAACCGCCCGAGGCATTGTCGAAGCTGACGACGAACCCCTCCGCCATCGAGCGATTGAACAACAGCCCCTCGATTTTTTCAAAGAAACCAAAGGCCTCCGCCTTGCCTTTTTTCTTTGCCGCCGACATGAGTACGACCGGCTTTGAGGCGAGCGGCCGTGATGGCGCGGGCGCCGCGTCCGGCGCCAATGACCATTGGCCTGGATCTTCGATCACCACCTGCTCGACCTCCGACCAATCGCCTTCGGGCGGTTCGTCGTCGTCCGCGTCACTTGCTTCCTTGGCATCCGACTTGAACGGGTTTTCGCCTTCCGACTCGAACGGATTCTCCTCCGCATTTTCAGCAAGCCGCGTTGCCGTTTTCTGATCGGCCTCGCTTAATTTGCCGAGGGCGACCGTCACGG
The DNA here is from genome assembly GCA_035531595.1 of Pirellulales bacterium. Lineage (GTDB taxonomy): Bacteria > Planctomycetota > Planctomycetia > Pirellulales > JAICIG01 > DATKSN01. The sequence continues at coordinate 4,299 of DATKSN010000018.1, forward strand.
TGTCGCCATCCTCTTTTTCGAGAGTGAGCTGATCGTCGTCGAGCTTCACGAACTTGGCTTTGATCTTGAAGTTACCGCTCTTGCTGGCCCACGTCCGCAATTCGGCGTTGTTCGCGGCGGCTTTCTTCTTGTCGGCGTTCTTTCCGCCTTTCCCGGCCGCCTTGACCTGTTCGGGCGGAAACACCGGCGTCTGTTCGATGCCGCCCTTTTGTTTGATCCTCACCTTGAGCCAGCCGGTTCCGGTGATTTCGACGACCTCGCCCGTCTTCGGCCCTCCCCAGTCGACGATCACCTTGTCGCCGACCTTAAACTTGGACTTTTTATCGGCCGCGACCGCCGCGCAGAGCATCATCACGCAGATAAGACCGCTCAGCAGATACCTCATGGCGCCTCGCTCCTGAAATGATTGTGCGTCAATCGTCCTCCACTTCCATCGCTTGGGCGAGCTGACGCGCGAGTTTCTGGTCAGCCTCGCTCAGTTTGTCGATCGCGATGGTCACCTTGTCGCCGTCCTCATCTTCAAGCTTCACCGACTCGTCTTGCATTTCGACGAATTTCGCCTGGACCTTGAACTTGCCGCTCTTGCTCGACCAGGTGCGCATCGTTGTTTCCGGCTTCGCATCTTCTTTTTTGTCGCCGCCGGCGGTCTTGTTCACCGGTCTAGGCTGCTTTCCTCCGTTCGGACCCGACGGCGGCCTGCCCGACGAACCGCGGCGAGTGATGGTCACCTCACGCTGCGAAGTCCGGCCGCCCTCGCCGCGTGTTTCGGTTCGCGTCGTCGTCGTGGTGGTGGCGCCGTCGTCCTGGGTTGTGGTCGTGGACGTCGTCGCGTCGCCGTCCTGGGTATTCGTCGCCGCTCGATTCGGTGCGGGGACCGTCGCGACCGGCTCATCGAGACGACTGACAATCATGCCGGCGGCGCGGCCCAGGCTAAAGCCCAGCAGCTTGTTGACGGCCTCTTCGCTCTCGAGCCGGTAGCGCACGCCGCCTGCGATCGGCTCAACCGTGAGTTTGACGTGGTCCTTGCCGGCCTGCTGCAAACTCTCGGCTATCGTCGCGGCCGTTGGGTCGTGATTCTGCGACGCAATGAATTTCCACACCGGCGCCAGCGCCAGCGACGCCGTGACCGGCGGCAGCTTCTCGGCGGGCGTTTCCGCTGATTTGTCGATCACTCGTTTGATCGCGTCAGCCCCCTTTTCGCCCACCGCCGCGTAGAACGTGTCGTCGCCAAACGCCAGTACGATCTTCAGCGGGTTGCCGAGCACGTTTCGCAATGTCCGCAGCGGCAACTCCGCGCGCATCGTTTGCGGTGCCATCACGGAAAAAGCGTGGAAACGCCGCCCCTTGTAGTTGTCGACGTTCAACTTCGGCTGATCCTGCCCGGCGCCTTCGGCGACCATTGCGACGATTTGCATCACCGCGGCCTCCCACTCGGCGCCGTCGGCCGTCAGGCCGCCCGCGACGACCGTGACCTGTCCGGCGCCGATGATCGTCTCATGGACACGATTTGGGAATGCGTTCTCGATCGCGTCGTTGATGATGTCGGCAAACTCATCTTTCGATCCGGCGGTCACGACCAGGCCGAAGTTGATTCGGCCTTCTTTTTCGATCGCCTTGTCGAGGAGGTCCAGCAGCTTGCCGGCCCACTCCTTGACCTTCGCCTTTCGCTCGTCGTTGATGTCTTCCTCGTTGTCGATTTTGGCCAGAACTTGGCCGCGGAGGCTGTTCAGCCAGGTTGCTCCTTGCTCATCGACTTCTTCAGAAGAAGAAAGTGGCGAGTTAAGGTGGAGGGAGAAAATCGCATCGGGCATCAATACGCCGGCAAGCCGCGAGTCCGCCGGTTGTTCGGAGCCGGCGGCCAACCGCTTGGCGGCGTCGCTATCAGGCAAGGCCGTGACTTCCAGGTCCAAGTAGGTACGGCCCGTTGAGCGGTCGATGTTCAGCCCCACGGTGAGCCGGTCGAGTTCGTGCTGGAGCCTGCCATCCAAGCCCAGCTTGATGAGGCCGGCGGCCATGTCGCGCAGGCCCTGGGGGATGTTTTGCACGTTGACTCGCAGTGCCAGGTCGTATTGTTGGTCAAGGCCGCGAAGCTGCTCGAGTGGATCGACCGGCAGGTTTTCCAGGTTGCTTTTATGCCGTGCGACATAGGCCCACTTGCCCTGCTGTGTGATGAAGAACGTGTTGGCGTTGCGTTTGATCTCATAAATGCCGTCGCCCACGCCGTCGACCTCGATCGAGGCGGCCAAGGCGTCGAGCAACTTGCCGAGGTCGTCGACGGGCAAGAAGGCCACGACGGAATAGCGAGAGCCGTCGTCCGCAACCCTGAGCGACGCCCCCCAGGGCCGCGCTGGATCGAGGCCCGTCAGTACATGGCCTTGGGTGAAGGGAAGCAGCAATTGCTCCAGTCCGGCCGCCATGTCGAGATTGCCCGACAACGCGCCGAGATACTCCAGGTCGCGCTTCAACTCGGCGTAGCCCGAAAACGAAGCGAGAACCACCGGCCGGGTTTCCGACGAATCATCCTGGGCGTTGGCCCATGGCGCGCCGAAAGTCAACAGTGCCAGGGTCGAACAGGATAAGAGGAATTTCTTCACGATCATTTTCCTCTGTTCTCTCGAAGGAACGTCGATTCAGCCATCATAGCGGTCGTGCTCGGCGGATACAAGCGGCCACGGGCAGATGAAAGGAACCCAGGATGCACGAAGCTATCATGGTGAGGATGAGTCTCTATACTGCGAGCGTTCGTGAACGAGACATCGGTCAGTTTTTGCACACGAACCAGCCCGCCCGCAATCGTATGACGAACCGGCCCCTTGAAAACCTGCCCCTGGGCTGTCAGGCTGGAAAGCCTGATCTACTTGGCGCCGACTTTTTCGCGCGCGACACGCTCACGGTGGCCCGTGAACTGATCGGCACGGTGCTGGCGGTCGGACGCTGCCGGGCAAGAATCGTCGAGACCGAGGCCTATACCACCGATGCCGCCTCGCACAGCGTGATTCGGCGGCACAAGGCCGCCCTGATGCGCGAGACCTTTGGCCACATTTACGTTTACCAGATCTACGGAGTCCATTTCTGCCTGAACTTCACCACCGAACGCGAAGGCGTGGGCGCCGTGTTGATTCGCGCGGCCGCCCCGCTGGTGGGAATCCGTGCGATGGTCGCTCGCCGAGGCGTCAGCGACCAGCGGCAGTTGCTCAGCGGTCCTGGCAAGCTCTGCCAAGCACTGGGAATCGACCTCGCGCTCAACGGAAAGCCCCTGGGCGGCGCCGTGCGGCTGTTCGCCGCCCAGGGGCCTTGCGAGGTGGCCGTGAGCCGGCGGATCGGCGTCTCGCGGGCCACCGAACTGGAATGGAGGTTTTTCGAGCGCCATAGCCCGTTCGTCAGCCGCATTTTGAAGTCATAGGTTACTTTTCAACGACCCGCTCAAAGGCTAAGATCGTCGCTTCGAGTTCTGTAGGGAACGCCCTCCGTGGCGTTCCGAGTCGCGCCGGAAGACGTCGCAAAAGCTTCACGGAACGCCACGGAGGGCGTTCCCTACAGAGTTGGTCCATTCTTCGCATTCTAGCCTTGAAACGAGTCGTTCTATTTTTCGACCCCCCAACCCCTTTGAGTCACCCACCCATGATCCCATGCCTCGCTTTCCAACTTTGCCTTGTTTTTCCAGCAACCTCGTACTCGCAAGCGGCGGATGCCCCGCCGATCAAGGTGGGCATCATCGGTCTGGATACTTCGCATGTGGCGGCTTTCACGAAAGTGCTGAACGGTTCGAAAACCGATGGGCCGAAGGCCAAGGGCGACCTGACCGGCGTGAAGGTCGTGGCCGCGTACCCGGGCGGCAGTTCGGACATCCCGGACAGCGTGAATCGTCTGGCCGGCTTTACCAAGGAACTCAAGGAGAATTACGGCGTCGAGATCGTCGATTCGATCGAGGCCTTGCTGGAGAAAGTCGACGCCGTCCTGTTGGAGAGCGTCGATGGCCGCCCGCACCTGGAGCAGGTCAAGCCGGTGTTCGCGGCGGGCAAACGAGTGTTCATCGACAAGCCGCTGGCCGGCACGCTGGCCGACGCCATCGAGATCGCGCGTCTCAGCCGCGAAAGCGGCGTCCCGTTTTTCTCCAGTTCGTCGCTGCGGTTCAGTCCCGGTATTCTCGGTATGCGGAGCAACGAAAAAGTCGGCGACGTGCTCGGCTGCGACGCCTACGGTCCCTGCTCGCTGGAGGAGCACCATCCCGACTTGTTCTGGTACGGCATCCACGGCGTCGAGGCGCTGTTCACGATCATGGGGCCGGGTTGTCAATCGGTGACGCGCGCGCAGACCAAGGACTTCGATCTGGTCACGGGCGTCTGGAGCGACGGGCGGATCGGCACGTTCCGGGGCATTCGTTCCGGCAAGGGCGACTACGGGGCGCTCGTGTTCGGCACGAAGGGGATCGAGCCCAGCGGCGGCTACGCGGGCTACGAGCCGCTGGTCGTCGAGATCGCTCGTTTTTTCAAGACGGGCAAGCCCCCCGTCAGCGCCGAGGAGACGATCGAGATCATGGCGTTCATGGAAGCCGCCGACGAGAGCAAGCGTCAAGGTGGACGGCCTGTCACGCTGGAAAGCGTGAAAAAAAGGAGATAGGAGTTAAAAGAGGAGAAAGGAGGAGTTAAAAGAGGAGAAAGGAGAAAGGAAAAAGGAAAAAGGAAAAAGGAGAAAGGAGAAAGGAGAAAGTGGGCACCGGGGCAATGGCGTTCCGCAGTCCCGCGACCACCGAGAACCGCTCGCTCGCGGGGACGCGGAGCGTCCGCGGAGCCGTTCGGGGCACCCGCGCAGCGGGTCGGCGGAGCGTGGGAACGAGTAACTTAACTTTCTCCTTTCTCCCTCCTTTCTCCTTTCAACTTCCGACGTCCCACAGATTCACCAGCGCGTCGCGTCCGGCGCTGGCCAGCAACTTGCCCGAAGGCGCAAAGGCGACGGCCGTCACCGGAAGATTGTGCCCTTGAAGCCGAGCGCACTCCATGCCCGTGCCGGCATCCCAAAGCCTCACCGCCGCATGCGTGCTCGCGTCCCAACCGCCCGTTGCCAGACAGTCGATCCGCGGTGAGTAGGCCAACGACTCGGTCCCTTTAGCGCCGAACTCCGTCAACACCTGACAACTCGACATGTCCCAGACGCGAACTTCGTCCGTGCTGAGCACCGCCAGCTTGCGCCCATCGGGTGAAAAGGCCAAGCCCCGGCTTTCGAAACTCTCCTCGCTCCGCAGCCGAAGCTGGAATGCCTCCTCACGCGTCGCCACCTCCCAAACGACGGCCGGAACGCGGCTGCGCCAGGCGACGGCCAGGTAGCGACCGTCCGGCGAAAATGCCAGGCGACATGCCGCGCCCGCCGCCGCGGCGAGCGTCGCCGTCTGACGCCATGTGCGCGTGTCCCAAAGGCGAACCGCCTGGTCGTCGCCGGTTGCCAACAGCCCGCCGTCGGGACTGAAGGCCAGAGTGGTCACGGCGCCCTGGTGGCCGTGCAAGCTCTGCTCGCAGACGCCGACCACGGTATCCCACAGGCCACGGCCAATGTTCCAGATCGCCACGGACTGGTCCTGACTGCCGGTGGCCAACGTCTCGCCATCTGAAGAGATCGCCGCGGTGAGGACGGCTTGCCGGTGCCATCCCAGGGTGGCCGCCAGTTTTCCGCCGCCGACGTCCCAAACAAGCGTTTCACCCATCTTGCCGCGGCGGCCTTGCGTTGGGACGGCTCCGCCGGCAGTGATCAAAAGACCCCCATCGGGTGAAAACGCCGCCACGTTGACAAGCCCCACATGGCCGCGTAACGTGGCTTGAAGTTTGGGAGTTTCGATGATCACGGACGACTTCACGGGTAGTGCGGGTTTTGCGATGCGGGCCAAGGCGAGAGATTTGCCGCCGCAGTTGACCCGATAAAAACAGTGTAACCCACCGGCCACGCCAGGGAAAACACCGGCCACCCAGGGAAAATAGTTGGTTCTTCGCTGGAAAGGCGTTTGATACGACCTTCCCGGCGTGGTAAACTGACGCGATTGGTTGGTTTACGTAAACCATGCGCGGATCCGCTTTTCGCCGACCGTGTCGTGTAAATTGGTCGCCCATTTCGGTTGAGGGCCTTTGCCGTGGATCACGATCGGTTTCCAGGCTCTTTTTTTGGTCCACCCACTTTGGTCGAACTGCTGCGGCACCGCGCGGCGCATCAGGGGAACCAAACGGCCTATACGTTCCTGGTGGACGGCGAGAGCGAGGAAATCACGCTGACCTATGCCGAGTTGGACCGCCGGGCGCGGGCCGTCGCCGCTTGGCTGCAAGCAGAGGCGTTTCAAGGCGAGCGGGCTCTGCTACTCTATCCGGCTGGGCTCGATTTCATCGTCGGCTTGTTTGGCTGCCTTTACGCGGGCGTGGTCGCCGTGCCGGCTTATCCGCCGCGGATGAACCGTTCGCTCGACCGCATCCAGTCGATCGCCGCCGACGCGCAGGCGCGGATCGCGCTGACCACCACCACCGTGCTTGAGCGCGTGCAACCGCTGTTGAAGGATACCCCCGATCTGGAGAGGATCGCCTGGCTGGCCACCGAGCGCGTCGCGGAAGGCGATGGAACCGACTGGCGCGACCTGGGCGCGCGGAGCAGCGCTCTGGCCTTCTTGCAGTATACTTCGGGTTCGACCGGCACGCCCAAGGGGGTGATGTTGAGCCATGCGAACCTGTTGCACAACTGCGCGATGATCAGCTTCGCCTTTGAGCACACACGTGCTTTCAACGGCGTTTTCTGGCTCCCCTGTTACCACGACATGGGGCTGGTGGGCGGCATCCTGGTGCCCTTGTACATGGGGTGCCACAACGTGCTGATGTCGCCGATGTCGTTCTTGCAGCGACCGTTCCGCTGGCTGCAAGCGATCTCGCGCTACCGTGGCACGAGCAGCGGAGGACCGAACTTCGCCTACGACCTCTGCGTGCGAAAAATCACGCCGGAGCAGCGGGCGCAGCTCGATTTGAGTTGCTGGGACGTGGCCTTCAACGGCGCCGAGCCGGTTCGAGCCGAAACGCTCGACCGTTTCGCCGAGTTGTTCGAGCCGTGCGGCTTTCGCCGCGAGGCGTTTTATCCCTGCTACGGTCTGGCCGAAGCGACCCTGATCGTCTCGGGCGGGCGCAAAGCCAAGCCGCCGGTCGTGCGCACCTTCGATTCAAAGGCGCTCGAAAACCGCGCGGTGGTCGAGGTCTCGGCGATCGATGAGAACGCGCGCAAGCTCGTCGGCTCGGGCCAGCAGTTGGCTGACGAACAGATCGTGATCGCCGAGCCTGACACGATGACCCTCTGCACGCCGGGCCAGGTCGGCGAAATCTGGGTGGCCAACCCCAGTATCGCCCAGGGCTATTGGCGGCGGCGCGAGGAAAGCGAGCACACCTTCCGCGCACGGCTCCGCGACACCGCCGAGGGACCGTTCCTGCGAACCGGCGACTTCGGTTTCTTCCAGGACGGCGAATTGTTCGTCGCGGGCAGGCTCAAGGATCTGATCATCATCCGCGGGCTGAACCACTACCCGCACGATATCGAGCTCACGGTCGAAAAGAGCCACGCCTCGCTACGGCCCGGCTGCGGCGCCGCGTTCACGGTGGACCGCGCCTCGCTCCCCCATGAATACGGGGAGCCGAAATTGGTGATCGTCCACGAGGTGGACCGCCGCCAGCACGCCGACCTGGCCGAGGTCTACGAGGCCATGCGGCGCGACGTTTCGCTCGAGCATGAACTGCCCGTCGATTCCATCGTCCTGGTCCGCCCCGGAAGCATACCCAAGACATCGAGCGGCAAGATTCAGCGGCACGCCTGCCGCAAGGCGTTCCTGGAGAACACGCTGGAAGTCGTCGGACGTTCGTCCGCGGACGGCGCCGAGACATGGGACGGCGCCGCGCCGGTCGCGCCGGCCTTGTCCGAACCGCCCGTCGAGTCGGCGGCCAGCGAGTTTGGACGCAGCGAACTGGCGATGGACGACCACGCCCCCATGGGCCTCTCGTCGGCCGAAGCGTCCAACGGGCAGCGGATCGTCAGGCCCGAGGCCGACGGTGAATTGACCGCCGACCACGAGAGGTCGTTGCTGTCGCTACCGGAGGCCAGCCGAAACACGGCCGCCCGGGTGCTCGCCGAGGTGCAACGCATCGCCAAGGAACGCGCCAAGGGACTCACGCTCGAATCGAGCATCGTCGAGCTGGGACTCGACTCGCTCGAGCGGATGGAGATCCTCGTCTCACTCGAGGAGCGTTTTGGGGGCCGGTTCCCCGAGGACGTGCTGCCCCAGTTGGAGACCTGCCGCGAGGTGGTCGACGCGGTCGAGAAGCACCTGGGAGGCGGCGAACCGCGTACGACGGCCGATGATTTGCCGCCTGAGAACTACCGCTTCGACCGTTACCCCGAGTACCTCCGGCTCAAGCAAACCCAGGATCTGCTCGAACGTTCCGGCATCGACAACCCCTATTTCAAAGTGCATGAGGGCGTGACCAACGATACGACGACGATCGGCGGTCGGGAACTGATCAATTTTTCGAGTTACAACTACATTGGCATGTCGGGCGATCCGGTCGTGACGCAGGCCGCCAAGGAGGCCATCGACCGCTTCGGCACGTCGGTTTCGGCCAGCCGTGTCGTGTCGGGCGAAAAGACGGTCCACCGCGAGCTGGAACAGGCCATCGCCGGCCTGATCGGCACCGAGGACGCGGTGGTGTTCGTTGGCGGCCACTCGACCAACGAATCGACCATCGGCCACCTGTTTGGCCCCGGCGACCTGATCTTGCACGACGCGCTGGCCCACAACAGCATCATTCAGGGCTGCATCTTGTCGGGCGCCCGCCGCCGGCCATTCCCGCACAACGACTGGCGGGCCGTCGACCAACTGCTGCACGACCAGCGCGGTCAGTACCGCCGCGTGCTGATCGCCATCGAAGGCACCTACAGCATGGACGGCGACATCCCGCAACTGCCGCAGTTCATCGAAGTCAAACGGCGGCACAAGGCGTTCCTGATGGTCGACGAGGCGCATTCCGCTGGCGTGCTCGGCGAGCGCGGACGTGGCGTGGGGGAGTACTGGGACGTGAACCCCGCCGACGTCGATCTCTGGATGGGCACGCTGAGCAAGTCGTTCGGCAGTTGCGGCGGCTACATCGCCGGCTGCAAGGCGGTGGTCGAGTACCTCAAGTACACGGCGCCCGGCTTTGTCTACAGCGTGGGCATCTCGCCCCCCAACGCCGCGGCGTCGCTGGCCTCGATCAAGCTGCTGGAGCGTGAACCGGCGCGCGTGAAACGGCTGCACCAGCGGGCTCGCCTGTTTCTCAGTCTGGCCAAGCAACAAGGTCTGAATACCGGTATGAGCAAGGACTCGCCGGTGATACCGATCATCCTGGGCGATTCGATGCACTGCCTCGCTTTGTCGCAAGCCCTACGGCGGCGAGGCATCAACGCGCAGCCGATCGTCCATCCGGCGGTGGAAGAGCGGGCGTCGCGATTGCGGTTCTTCATCACCACGAACCACACCGAAGAACAGATTCGGTTCACCATTCAGGCGTTGGCCGAGGAACTGCGCGGAATCGACCCGAAGTACGTCTCGGCGGCCCCCGCCAACGGCGCTCACGCCGCGAAGCTCGAACGCGCGCCAAGATAGGGATTGAATCTGGCATTCCGCCGCGTAGCGGCGAGGTTGTCGAGCCTGGGGCGACAGCCCCAGGAACGCGCCATGAAAAACGGTTGTCCGCCCCGTAGGGGGAGGTGGTCGCAACCACGACGTTATTGGTAAAACGGACCACTTAGCGGGCCGCGACGTAGCACGCCAGCGAGAGCTCGATCAACGTCCGCGCGCCGGCTTTGGGGGCGGGACCGTCGGCCTCGGGGTAGACGTCCTTGGGGCTTTCAGCTCCTGTGTCGACGAACAGCCGCCACTCGATGTCGCGGGCCAGAGGCGGCAGATGGAACTCGCGCGGCGACTCGCCCGCGTTGACCAACAGCATCACATGCCGGGCCACGGCGCTGTCCGGACCGCTGGCGGGCCAAGCGCCGAACAAGCAGACCAGGCTCGCGTCGGATTGCTCCCACGCGACCGCGCCGCCGTCGGCGCTGAACCAACTCACGTCGGGCAACAGACCCGGTGCGGCCGGCTCGCCGCGCAAGAAGCTTGCCCGCCGGATCGTCGGCTGACGCTTGCGGAACGCGATCAACGCCCGGCAAAACCGCCCCAGGTCGGCCTGCCGTTCGACCAGCGCCCAATCGAACCAGGAGATGTCGTTGTCCTGGCAATAGGCGTTGTTGTTGCCTTGCTGCGTGCGCCGGCACTCGTCGCCGGCCAGGAGCATCGGTACGCCTTGGCTGAGGAACAAGGTCGCCAGGAAATTGCGAATCTGGCGCTGGCGGAGGCGCCCGATCGCGGCCCTCCGGGTCGGACCCTCGACGCCGTAGTTGGCGCTGAAATTCTGGTTGTCGCCGTCGCGGTTCTCCTCGCCGTTGGCGGCGTTGTGCTTCTCCGTGTAGCTCACCAGGTCGTTGAGCGTGAAACCGTCGTGCGAGGTGACGAAGTTGATGCTGTGGTACGGCTGGCGGCCGCTGGGTCCGTAGAGATCGCTCGACCCCGCCAACCGCGTGGCCAGCGGGCCGACCAGCCCACGGTCGCCGCGCCAAAAGCGGCGCACGTCGTCGCGATAACGGCCGTTCCACTCCGCCCAGCGGTGGTTCGAAAACGAGCCGACCTGGTACGCGCCGGCGGCGTCCCATGCTTCGGCGATGATCTTGGTGTGGGCCAGGTGCGGATCTTCGCCGATGGATTCCACCAGCGGCGGGTTCGGAAGCAACTCGCCGTCGCGGTCGCGGCTGAGGATCGACGCCAGGTCGAAACGGAAGCCGTCGACGTGGTAGTTATGCACCCAATGCCGCAGGCAAAGGAAGATCAGCTCGCGCACGATCGGATGGTTGCCATTGACCGTGTTCCCACAGCCCGTGTAGTTGCGGTATTCGCCGCCCTCCTCCCCTGGCGCCCCGAATTTCGCCAGCATGTAATAAACGCGGTTGGCCAGCCCCTTGAAACTCAACGTCGGGCCGTTCTGGTTTCCCTCGGACGTGTGGTTGAACACCACATCGAGAATCACTTCGATGCCGGCCAGGTGCAACGCGCGCACCATCTGCTTGAACTCGACCACCTGCGCCCCCGGTGTACAGCCCGCGGCGTACCCGCGATGCGGCGCGAAAAAAGCAAGCGGATCGTACCCCCAGTAGTTCGGCCGCGATTCGGCGCGCCCGGTCCAGTGGTTGGTGGGAAACTCGTGGACCGGCATCAATTCGACCGCCGTCACCCCCAGCGACCGCAAGTAGGGGATCTTCTCGATCACGCCCAGGTACGTGCCCGGATGTTCCACCCCGCTGCTCGCAGAGCGCGTGAAGCCGCGAACGTGCAACTCGTAGATCACGGTCTCGGAAAGGTTGCGGTTCAACTGCCGGTCGCCTTGCCAATCGAACGTGTCGTCGATCACGACGCACTTCGGCGGCCGGACGATACCGTCGCCGGCCGACAGGAACTCGCCCGCCAAAGCCCGCGCGAAGGGATCGATCAGCCGCGCGCGGCCGTCAAATCGCTGACCCAGATGGGGAGCGAAGGGCCCATCGGCCTGGAAGTGGTACAACTGCCCCGGACCCGCGCCGGGTACGAACAGGCTCCAGACGTCGCCCCAGCGATCAGTGGTCGGGTCGAAATCGACGACGCGCGTCGCGTCACGGTCGGCCACATCGTCGTACAACAGCACCCGCATGGCCGTGGCCGAACGGCTGAAGACGACGAACTGCACGCCGCCGTCGCGCAGGATCGCCCCGTAGGGCAGCAGGTGGGAAAACTGCCAAGCGGGGTACGTGGTTTGCATGGGCGGCGTGAGCGGAGAGCGTGGGATGGAACGCCTGGCCGCCGTCATTTGACTTCCTTGAGTTCCTTGTGGAACACGGCATGGCAGGCGTTGCAACTCCGCCCCAATTGGATCATCGCGGCACCGGCCCCTTCCTTATCGGCGGCCTTGACTTTGGCGTTGAGTTCGCCCGCCGCGTCCCGCATTTGGCCGCAAAACTGATACCATTGGTCGAGATCCTGCGGGTGTTTCACTTCGTGCGTGTCATAAACGGCCATTTGGGCGATGGCCGCCAGCACTGCGGCGTCGCGCGCGTTCTCGGCTTTCTTGTCGTCGAAACGCTTCAGGCCTCGTTTGAGACGGGTGTTGGTGGCCGTCGCCTGCTTCATCAGTTGGCCCAGGCCAGCCACTTTTTCCCATTTCAATTCGCCATCAACCGCTCCCCCTTCTCCGGCGGCCGCCTTTTGCACGGCTTGGACAGCCTGCTTGGCCGTGGCGTAGTCCTTGGCCTGGGCCAATTGGCGTGCCGCCGCCACCAGCGCGGGCGCCACCGCCTTGAACGAATTCTCCGAATCGTGCAAGCCCAGCACCAAAGCCAGCGCCGCCACCGTGTGCGCATCGCGCCGCAGTTTGGCGGCGTCGGTCGTGTAGGCCTCTTCGGAAGCCACCAGCGGGCCGAAACCAGCGATGGTGAGCTTGACCTGGGCCGCCAGATCGTCGGCCGGCGCAAACTGCGAAACCGGCGGACTCGGCGGCGGATCGCCCGCCAGCAAACAACGCCCCACGGCGAGTGCCAGGCAACCGATCAAGGCGAAACGGGGAAACGAGGTCATGTGGGATTTCATCTGGGTGCTCCGAGGTCTTGGACTGTAGGCAGTTTGGTCATGCGCGCGATACGTTGTCAAGCAGGATCCCGCGACGGCAACCGAAATCGCTGGACGGCCTATTTACCATCAGGTAATATTGGACAGATCCAGGGGCGGAGAGGAGATGATTCTGTCATGTTCACCCTCAATGACATTCGCGCGTTGCTGAGCGCCAGGCCCTTCGTGCCATTTCGCTTGGTACTCAGCGACGGCGGCGCCGTCGACGTTCGACATCCCGAGACCGTCTCGGTTGGGCGACAATTTGCCATCATTGGCCTGCTCGATCCGGCCGCGACCGACACGGCTTTCGACCGCTGGGTCGTTACTTGGTACATGCACGTGACGCGGGTTGAGTTGCTCAGCGTCAGCGCGCCGCCCTTTGGCCCACCGCCCGGCGACGCCGGGGCGCCGCTGCCGGCGCCCGGTTGATCGCCCGGTCGAAGATCACGCCTCGGGCGTGAACCCCAGCACGACGTCGAACTTGGCAGCCAATTCGCCGGTTTTCGACTCCTTGATCGGCGCGAAATCGACGAGCACCGCGTCGCGCGCTTTCGGGTCGCGAATGCTCTTGAAAATGAAGTCGCGGTCGTTGGCCGCTTCGCCCTTCACGTAGCACTGGGTGGTGAAACGCTTCTTCCCTTTGAGCTTGACGGCGAAATGGATGTGCCGGGTGCGACCGGGGTACAGCGCGGGCTTGATCGTGCGAAAATAGTATTCGCCCGTCGAGCCGGTCAAAAAGCGGCCGAACCCCTGGAAGTTCTTGTCGAGCGTGTCGCGGTCGCCGCCATCGCTATGCAGGTAGATGCCGTGGTCGTCGACTTGCCAGATCTCGACCAAGGCGTTGCGCACCGGCTCGCCGCGCGCGTCCAGAATCCGGCCGCCCAGGTGCGTGACCGCGCCCACGGCAGGCGTGATCTCGTCGTTGACGATCAACAGGTCATTGTCCGTGTCCAACGGCAACTTATCGGGATAAAACGGCCCCTCCGTCTGCGCGGGAGTGCGCGTCAATTCCTCGGCGAAAGCGCCGGGGACCGTATAAAACGCGGCCGCACCCGCAGTCGCACGACGCAGAAATTGGCGGCGGTTCGAAAGCCAGGTCGAAGGGTTCATGGGAGTGGTCCGTTCGAGAACGATTGGCGGAATGATCATTGCGTTGGCCCCGGGGTTCAGTGTCGCAATTCCCGCCGAAAGTTACAACACCTTACTATTGAGCCCAATCTCCGGGGACCACCTCGTGGCCGGCGCGCGTGCCCAGGGCCTGGAAAACGATGCTTTCGCTGGTGTAGCCCCCTTGGGAGCCGTCGGCTGTCACACTGCGGATGAAGTGAACCGAGGCGTCGGCAAACACGAAGTTCGAGCCGGCGACATGGTTGCTCGAAAAATCGTCCAGTCCGCCGTCCGGGTCGGTCAGCGGGTTGTTCAAGTGGCTATGCGACAAAACCAGCGCCGGCGCCGGATCCCAGGCGGCGCCGTTGGCTGGGCATGGATTGTACTTCCCGCGCAAGCAAACTCCCCGGTTGACGGCGCCGGCCCAGACGCCTTGAGCATTGGCCCAGGCTTTTTCGCCCACGAGAATCGTCGTGCTCGTCCCATCGCGCACATCGCTGATTCTCGTACCGCTATTGCGGTAGAAGATCCCCAGACCCGTCGCGTCGGAAACGCCCGATGAGTCGCCACCGATGCAACCGGCGTAGCTCGATGGGGCTGCCACCGCCAGCGGGTTGCCCGCACCATCGGGAATCGTAAACGGCCGCGGCGGCAAGCTATCGGACGGGCAAAGGTACACCCCGATGTTCGACTGCACCGCCGGATTGTTGCGTGGGTCTTCGACCGGCAAGCTGAAATGGATGTTTCCCTTGACGGCGCACTGCTCGATCTGAGGCAGAATGAATGCCGCCCAGCCCCAGCCCGGAGTCGTGTCGGTCTGGCCGTCGACGTAGGAGATCGAGGCGCAGTAGCCCGGCGGAAACGACATCAGGGAATCGTGGTAGCTCTGGCACGCCAGGCCCATCTGTTTCAAGTTGTTGGTGCATTGGCCGCGCCGAGCGGTTTCGCGCGCCGCCTGCACCGCCGGCAGCAGGAGTGCCAGCAATAAACCGACGACCGCGATCACGACCAACAATTCGACCAATGTAAATGCATGACGACGTACCATGAAAGTTCTCCTGTCAGGCTGGAAAGCATGAACCCACGTCAGGCTGGAAAGCCTAACATACGGCGAAAATGCGACTTTGTATCAATAGCGATAGCGATTCTAGCCCAATATGCCGATGAGTCAAGCGTCATATTGATAATTATTGATACACAGTCTCATCAGTATGGCTAAAAATATGGATGATGCCTGGCTTCATCGTGCAGGCGGGCGGTTACACCACTCAAGGCGATACGGGCATCGCCGGCGCAACCGTCTTCATCGACGCCAATAACAACGGCATCCTCGACCCCGGCGAGGTTTCGACAACCACCGACGCAAGCGGCGCCTACACCATGCTCAGGCAAAGACAAGATACCGCCGCAGGAAGTCATCGACGGCCTGATAAAAATGCTCGATCGTCTCGCGTTTCCGCCAGCCGTGTCCTTCGCCTTCATAGACGTGGTAGATGTGGGGCGTGCCGTTGCGTTTCAGTGATTCGACGATCGAGTCTGATTGGTTCTGGGGCACCACAGTGTCGATGCTTCCCTGGAACACGGCCAACGGCCGACGAATCCCAGCGGCGTGGAATACGGGCGACCGCTGGCGGTAGATTTCGGCGGCGGCGGGCAAGGGACCGAGCATCGTGTCGAGATAGCGGCTCTCGAACTTGTGCGTGTCGGAGGCCAAACTGAATTGGTTGGCCACGCCGTACAGGCTGATGCCGGCCGAAAACGCATCGGGCTGGCACACCAGCGTCTGCAATACAGTGAAGCCGCCGGCGCTGCCGCCCATGATCGCGGCGCGCCCGGCGTCGATCCGCCCGGCGTCGGCCAGGTGCCGCATGCCGCTCACCGCGTCTTCGACGTCGCAGACGCCCCAGTTGCCGCGGAGCTTGAGCATGTAGTCGCGGCCGTAGCCCGTGCTGCCGCGATAGTTGACGAACAGCACTCCGTAGCCGCGCGTGGCGAAGAACTGCCCTTCGGCGCGCCAACCCGCCTTGACCTGCGAGGTGGGCCCACCGTGGATCAGTACGACCAGCGGCGGCCTTCCCTCGCACTCAAAGCGATCGCTCACCGGCGCGTAGTAAAGACCGTGCGCCTGCTCGCCGCCCGCCGTGGTCCACGAAATCGCCTCGCAACGGGCCAGCGCCGATGTGTACACCGTCTCGCCGCTCGAGCGGGCGACGACTTGCGCGCGGCCCGAATCGAGGTCGTGCGTGACCACCCGCGCCGGCAAGGCGGGGCTACTGGCGACGATCGCCACGCGGCACCCCAAGGGGGCCGCGACGATCGAGCCGATTTCGCTGTAATCGGCCAGCGCGGCGATGAGTTCGCCGTCGCCCGTCGAAAGGTTGATCCGCCGCAACCGCTGGAAGCCATGCTCGCCGGCCGCCGCCACGACCTCGCCCGTCGACAGCACGGCGTACGTGCGTTGCCCTTGCGTCCAGGCGGGCGAACCGTATTCGACGCCGTCGGGAGTCAGCGCTCGCGATTGGCCCGTTGCGAGATCGTGCGCCATGAGCCGTCCCCAGCCCGTCTCGTCACTGACGTAGAGCAAGTGCCGGCCGTCCGGCGTGAATTCCGCTTGAAATACGGCGACGTCGGTTCCGCCGGCGACGGCGCGCGGCTCGCCCAAACGCGGCGGACCCAATGAGCTCGCCAACACGTCGGCCAGGTAGAGCACCGTGCCGTCCCACGGCATGTTCGGATGGTCCCAGGCGATCCAAGCGAAGCGCCGACCGTCGGGGCTGAAGCGGGGCTGCATGTAGAAGTCGTGTCCGGCCGTGAGGATTTGCGGCCACGTGGCGCCGGCCGCGTCGACGACCGCGATCCGATCGTTCCCCTCGCCGTCATGGTGTACGTAGGCCACCCAGCGGTAATCGGCCGAGACGACCGGGGAGGCGGCCTGACCAAACCCAGGCGTGATGGGCCTGGCCGCGCCACCGGCCAGTGGCTGGCGGAAGATGCGGCCCGTCTTGTGGACCACGAAGTAGACGTATCCGCCGCACACGGTAAAGTCGCCGCCGCCGTAGCCCACCTCCGCTCGCACGCTCAACTCGGCCGTCAGGTCGCGCGGCGCGTCGCCCGCCGACTGGGCCACCAGCACTCCCTTGCCCGAGCGGCCCTCGAGCCAGACGAGCGTTTTGCCGTCGCTGTCCCACTCGACGCCGTCGAGTCGCTTTCCCTCGGCCAGGCTGCCGGGTGTGATGGGGCTGGTCCAAAGACCAAAGGCCATTTGGATTTTCGATTTCGGATTTTCGATTTTGGATTCGATGGTTCCGCTACTCCTTGACGCGGCCTCGATTTGCGCGGCCGCAACCCAACGCGGGAAAATGCATGGTTCGGACTCCCGCCCCGTTTGAATCTCCAATTTAATACCCGGAACCGAAAAATGCCATGCGGCCGCGGCTAACCCGGATGATTCATGATCCCCACACTAACCCGCAGCGCAAGCAAGGCCGCAAAGCAGCAACCAACTGTTCAGAGATCAACCGTTCATTTGCTCCGTTGTACATTGTGAACGCGCGTAGCGTGGGAACGGCGAAGGCGCGGAGAAACGCGACCTTCGGCATCCCCACGACGTCTGAGCGAGCCGCGTAAGCGGCGGCGGATTGCCCCCCATTCCTTCGCAATACCACACGCTGTTTTGGATCTCCGTTTTTAGGGGGGATTCAAAGTCGCGTTGATCCGCGCCGTAGCCGGCAACGAGGCGAAGTCGCCGCGTTGCCCCGGCATGTGAGCGTTTCGCTTGTTGGCCGCTTTCGCGGCTGGCAAAAGACGTCATGGGATATTCGGAAGTCGTTTTTTTTCGCTTCGCTGCCGTTTTCTTTTGCACGTTTGTTGCTTCGCAACATCCGTGCTTTTTTCCGTAAAAATGGTCCTATCTCATTCGTGGGCCGGGGCGGCCCCCGCGAGCTTGCGCTGCGGAACAGGTCGCAGAATCAACTTCGTGAGTTCGGGTGGACATCGCAATCGTAGCGGGTGCTTGCCCGCGATGCCGCGCGAGACGTAGAGCAAGGTCGGCTCTCGCCAGAAGGCGCCGCCCACGTAGCGGCAACCGTAGAGGCTGGGCGAATAGACCGGTCCGACCAAGGGCAACACGACCTGACCGCCGTGGTTGTGGCCCGAGAGCATCAGGTCGACCCCCGCCCGCCTTGCCCACGGCAGGTTGTCGGGCGTGTGACTGAGCAGTAGTTTGAACGAGTCCGATGCGCGCGCCGCCGGCGCCGAATTGAAATCCGGGTGCTCGCCCATCCACGGCCGTTCCGTGCCGCCGATCAGCAGGTCATGGCCGCGGTAAGCGATCGTCGCCGTCGTGCCGGCCACGTCGTGCCAGCCCAACTCGACGAGCCGTCGGCGGATCGGCGCCGGGTCCAGATACCAATCGTGGTTGCCGAGAATGAAGTAACAGCCCAGCGCCGCGCGCAGCGTGCCGAGCGTGGCGGGGAGCCATTCGACCAGGCATTGCTTGTCGAGCAGGTCGCCCGTGAAAACGATCAGGTCGGGCGCCATGTCGGCGGCCAACCGCGCGACTTCCTCATAGTACGGCCGGTCGATCGTGCCGTGAAAGTGCAGGTCGGTCAAGTGAACGATCGATAGTCCGTCCCAGTCGGCGGGCAAGCGCGGCAGGCGATACTCTTTTTCGCTCACCTCGAGTTGAAAGAGCTGATTGCCCGGCACACGCGTCAGCAGTTGGTACGGTCCATCGCCCAGGGGCCGAAAGCCGAGCCGGGCCGCGACGTCAACCCGCCGCGAGTGGTTGGAGAGTTCCGCTCGTGGCGGCCGCCGGAAGCGAAAGCCCAGCGCCGAAACGACGAGGCAGGCCGTTCCCAGCCCGCAAAGCGCCAGGTAGCCGATCCAGGCCGGCTTGACATCGGACCAGTTTCCCCCAACGAGCAGGCGCGGACCCCCCAGCCCCAGACACCACAGCCAGACCACGGGCGAACCGAGCAGCACGGCGTCGTGCAGGTGGCGCACAGGCCGCAGAAGCCAATTCGGCAAGGGCAGCGCGTACAGCCGGTTGACCAGCATCACCAGCAATTCGATATGGCCCGCCAGCAAAGCCAGCAGGATCAACGCGTTGCTCCAGGACATAAGATTCACGCATCGTTTGTATCCGGCTGCGAGCGGCAAGGTCGTGGCAGGTCAGCGTCAGTTTACAAGTTGCGGGGCGTGCGGTCTAGCGGCACCGCCTTGCTGCCCGTTCGTGGCCGCGATTCCCCTGCCCGGTTTCGTTGCGCTTTGGCCGCCGCCTTGCTTACCAACACGAACCCGCGGCGCAAGCTCCACGGGTCCGCGGGGCGGCCCACGAATCGGAAGGGATCATTTTCCCGAAAAAAGCACGCTCGTTGCGCAGCAACGAACGTGCAAAAAACAAAACGGCAGTGAAGCGAAAAAAACGACTTCCGAATACCCCATGACGTCTGAGCAAGCCGCGAAAGCGGCATCCAATTGCCGCGCCACCCTTCGCCGCACCCCACGCTCTTTTGGATCTCTTTGGGAGGGGTTTCGGAATCGTTTTTTTTCGCGCAGCGCCGATGCTCAGCGGGCGATTAGTCTTCGTGTCCCGGCCCTTCCCGCGCGGCGCGTTCGCGCTCCAGCGCGCGGGCCAATTGGTCGCTACGGTTGCTGGCGCGCAAGGTCGTGGAGTTGAAAATCGTGGACTCCGTGAGTTACGAAACGGTTCGGCGTACGCTAAAAAAAACAACGATCCGCTTAATTACTGGTTTTTCAAGATTCGGCTTTCTAGTGTTCGGAGCAACAGACGCCGTTTTTTTTCGAGCGGCTTTGCCGCATGATGGCGTGGCGCTGTTTTGCGGCTGCTTGGCTTGGTGGAG
>DATKSN010000019.1:0-2273 GCA_035531595.1 Pirellulales bacterium
TTCGCCTTACCCCACGCTCTTTTGGATCTCTTTGGGAGGGGTTTCGGAATCGTTTTTTTTCGCAAAGCGCCGACGCTCGTGTGCGCTATTAGTCTTCGTAACCGCGCCGGCGCTCCGCTGCGCGCCGCTGTTCGCGCGCGACGAGATCGTCACGAACCCGGCGGCCGCATCGGCGCGCCCGAGCTGGGTAAGACGATTTCGCGCGTTTTCAGCTAAAAAAAGTCCCCAGGCCGCCCATCCTTCCGGAAGGGACGACGGAAGGAGGGAGGCGGCGGCGGCCTGGGGTTTGCACTGACCGCGTCGTTTAGGTACCCTAGGACAACGGGTTAAAAAGACCGAACTGTATTTCACCGCCGGCGGACGCGCCCGCCACCCCCTGTGCCTGTGCGAGAACGGCGTCCGAAACCGACAGGGTGATCCGACGGCGGCGCGACGCGGGCTCCCGGTCCGCGAGCCGCGGACATCGACTACGAAGGGGGGCGCGGCCACGAAAAAACTGGCAAAACCGTACCTTTACCCGACGAAAGCTTCGGCGTGTGTGGCACAGATGAACGGCTCGGGGGAAGAAGTCTTAACGCGTCTAAAGCCGGGCAAATCGCTGTAACGGTATACGGCGTAACGTTTTGTGCCCCGATACGTTAGTGTACGGTTGGTAGCTGTTTTGGGGTGGTTTGAAAATGATCCTGGGGGCAAGGACCGTCCAACGCGGCGCCTTGCTTGTCTGCGGGTTAGTGTGGAGGCATGAATAATCCGGGCTGGCCGACTTGACCAGTAGAGTTGTCGGGCTTGAAATGCCGAAGTCGAATGACATGCAACTGCCCCGCAGCGGCCAACTTGACGAGCGGCGGCGCCGCGTGCTGACCGACGAAGTGATCGGCAGTGCGGCCGACATGTCGGCCGCCGGGCCCGTCGCGGCGCCGGCGCGCGTGCGACGCGCGGCATCCCCCTCACGCCTCTATGGAGAAGCGGCCTTGATCGACCAGCAACCCCGGGTCACCGACCTGATACCGCAACGCTACGGGATCATCGTGTTGCTCTTTCTGGCCGGGCTGACGGCGGTGGCCGGCCTGGAAACGCTTTACGTCTGGATGCCCGAACTGGCGAAGTTTTCGATCGACGGCCGGGTGGCCGCCTTCGACCTCGACGCCGAAGGCAGCCTGGCCTCCTGGTTCGCCTCCACGACGCTGACCTTGGCGTCGCTGGTGTCCGTATTGGTTTTCTCCATCCGCCGGCACAAGGCCGACGACTACCACGGCCGCTACCGCGTTTGGCTTTGGGCCGCCGCCTGCTGGTTGGCCATGAGCATCGACGAGGGGAGCAGTCTGCACGAGGGCTTCAAGGAGCTGATGATCCAGCTCACCGGCCAGCACGGCTTCGGCGATGGTTCCATCTGGTGGATCAGCGCGTACCTGCTGGTGCTGGGCGTCGTCGGCATGCGGCTGCTCCTGGAAATGCGCGAGTGCCGTTCATCGACGGCGGCGTTGCTGCTGGCCGCGGGCTGCTATGTCGCGGCCGTCGCCGCGGAGTTGGGCTGGTTCGTGCCGCAAGGCGGGCCGCGGGCGGTGATGGTCGAGGAAGGTTGCGAACTGGCCGGAAATTTAATCTTGTTGTTGGCCGTGACGCTGCACGCGCGGTACGTGCTGTTGTCGGCGCAGGGCCTGCTGCCGCGCAAGAAAGCGAGGCCGGCGAAGCCGGCCAAAGTCGCGCAGGCCGCCAAGAGCGCGGCGGAAAAGACGCAGGCGCCGCCGCCAAAGGCCGTTGAAGCGAAGGTCGCCGCCGCGCCGAAGTTGGCGACGGCGGCGAAGGCCGAATCGCCCAAGCCCATCGCGGCGGCTCCCAAACGGACATGGTTCGGCCGCGTCAAGGTCGATCCGGCGCATGCGACTCCGCCGGCCAGGAAAGCCGATCCGGCTTCCGCCCGCACGGCGACCGCCGCGGTCAAGACCGACCCGCGCAAGGCCGCACCGGACGACGATTACGAGTTCGAACACGACGACGGAAACGGGGCGCGCCAGGGCAAGCCGGGCGGACGCCCCGACGACCCTGAACTCGACGCCAATCAGCGCCGCATGAACAAGGCCGAGCGCAAAGCGCTCAAGCGCCAGCAACGCGAGCAGGACGAGTAGCACTTACTAACTAGTGCCTGTCGGAAAATCCGCTTGGCCCGTATTTTCCCGGCAACTTTTGGAAAAAATCTCCGCGAAGATGGCAACCTTTCTCAACCTGGCGTGTAGAATACGCGGGGTTTTGGTTGAGACACGAGGTCATCTTCA
>DATKSN010000020.1:0-28047 GCA_035531595.1 Pirellulales bacterium
GGCAGCGGACGTTTCGCCTGGTCATCGAAGGCGTGGTCCGCGTCCTGGTCTCGGGCCTCTGGCGCTGGAACTGCACTGGCTGCGGGAAACGCTTCACGGATTACCCTCGTTTGCCTTGCCGCACAAGCGTTTCGTGAGCCAGGTTTTGCCGGACAACGCCCAGGACTTTCTGGGTTCCGAGACGTCGACGTACCGCAGGAGCTGCCAGTTCCAGGGAAAGTCGCTGGTGTATGACGACCGACAGGACGGGCCACTGGCCAAAGCGGGCGCAGCGCTGGCGCCCAGCACGCTGTGGCGTTGGTTGTCTTGGTTGGCCGTTCGTGGGGCCGGGGCGCGTACCCGTCATCTTCGACCACGAGGGCGTGAGCCAGGTTCTCGGCGACCTGGCCGAGCGTCCTTCCGCGTGATGTCGGCGTCCATCGGAACTCTCACGAGTTCCGCTACGGAGTTTCTGTTCCGCGCCAAGCGTAGCGGAATTCGTGAGAATTCCGACCGTGGCCGCGTCGCGAGCCTCGCGGCGCGGCAGATCCTGTCTGCTGGCCGGCCCCTCGCACCTGGAAGAGGAGACCACCAGATAGTTTTCTTCGCCGAGAGTTTGCATCTCGACATCGGCACCGCTAAACTGTCGGGAGCCGTTGGCAGTGTGCCGGCGGCTTGATCGACCCATTTTGTTGGAGATCGCAGCAGCCAGGGCAGCCGCGCCCTTATCCGTCGTGGGGTTCACGATGCCCTTCAACCTGCGTTGACCGGGAGCGACATGGTGACTGAAAACGAGCATCAATCATCAGCCGAAGACGCGATCCGAGTCCATTACCAAGATATGCTCCCCGAGGGCCTTCGGCTCGTCGAGCGACTCGCACCCGGCGCACCCTTCGGCGATTTGTTTTCGGCAGAGGACGCGCGCGGCGGAACGCGCCGGCCACTGCTCCGCACCGTTCGTTTCCTTCCTCCGTACAACTCCGGCACCAATGGCGATGGCTGGAGCAATTGGCCTAAGTGGAAAGAAGACTTTCTAGAGCAGTTGGCGAGCGTCTCTGGTCAACAGCTTCCCCACCTTGCCCTACCGGTTGACGTCGCAAGGCAGGCCTCAGGAGCCGTTTACGTCGTAGGTCCATATCACGAGCAGTCACTCTCGCAGTTGTCGGCCGCGCGCCCCGCCCATATTACGCCGGAGTTCGCGGGCATCGTCGTGGAGCAACTTCTGGAGGGAGTGGCCGCGTTACACGCTCGCAAATTGCCGCACGGCGACATTCGCCCCGGAAACATCTATCTGGACGAAGTGCCGGGCGAGCATGGTTTGCCGGTGACCTGGATTGGCGACCCCGTTCTCGGCGCCTTGCAATTCCGTTCGGGAAACCACATCCGCGTTCCGGATCGCGAGGCTTACTACCGCGTCGACGTTCCCGAGAACGCGTCCCGGGAGGACCTCCTGAACGCGGACCTGTATGCCTTGGCACGAACCGCCTGCGATCTGGCCCTTCCCAACGTGGACGAGGTGTTGGAGGAATGCCCCCGGGCGTCGTCCTCCGGCACGCTGTGGGCGGCATGCAACGGTGCGCTACGAACGGGCGGTCGCGCCGATGTCGGCTGGACCGATCGGTTAAGGAGCTACATCAGGGGCGAATACCTGCCGCGACGTCGTTTAACGGCAACCATTGCAATTCTGCTTGGTGAGCCACCACCCCGCAATCGCCTCTGGTCATGGTTAATGTCCTGGTTGGTCCCCAGGGCCAAAGCGCCGGCCGATGCCGTGGAAGTCATCGATCGCCTCCGCAGCTACGACCAGGGTCGCGAAATGGCCAAGCACAGGCTGCTCGCGGCTTCCGCACTCGCCTTGGCGCTGTTCGGACTCGCGTTCGCGCTGGCCGTCAGTTGGGGCCGCCGCCAGGACGCGATCCGACGACAGCGCGAGGCTGACATTGCCGCCGTGACGGCTAAGCTGGACAAAGCGAACGGCGAGATCGTGGCCAGGGATTCCGACGTCGCGGACCTAAGGCACAGGCTCGACGAGAAAGAGGCAAGCGATCGAGCGCGCCAATCGGTTAGGGAACCAGTCAATAAGAAACAGCCAAAAGGAAATCAAGAGGACGACAAAATCCGCTTGGCGCACTCGAATGCCGAGGATGCGTGGCGCGCCACATTTCGCCCGCAGCCGAAAAGCCCGTTAAGCTCGGCGCCGCCGTATGAGAAGGCCCAAGCGCAGAAGCTTTACGTGGTCTGGAGGAACAAAGACGGCAAAGTCGCGGCCTTGATCAAGGAATGGAAACAGGGACAAAAAGACAACGGGGGTTGTGATGAACTGCTGCGATTGGCAAAGCCATGGTTAGACGCCGACTCGGATTCCGACCTGAAACGTCTGTGCGATGAGGCATGTCGCGAACCGTGGGAAAAGCTCGACAAGGCGAACGAACGACTGGACACGCTACGAACTGCGGCAATCCGCTGGGAGCAGTGCGTCGACCCCGCCGTCGATGCGCAGGAAGTCATTGCCGTGGAGCCGAACGACGCTGTGAAGAAAGTTCTAAGCACCTGGTATCAGAAGCTACTGACTACTTCACCTTGGACTGTGCAGCTCACAACTGGCCGGACAGCACTAAACGCCGGCTACGACAAGTCCCGACGAATCAGCCTCTACGCAGGGTCAGTCTTTGAAGGTTTATCACACGAGTGGGAGCCAGATATTAAGGGACGGTTTGAATCGTGGTATCAATACGAGAAGAATAATTCGCGGGACGGCAAGCTCTCCTTCGATTGGAAGCCCGGCGACCCTATTAAGGTATACGTCGAAGACGGTTGGCATTATTACACGTTCGGTGCGCGCCCCAACCTCATCGAAATGCCATTCGACGGGAAGCTTGCGATCTGGGCATTCGACCAGGCCCAGGTCGTCAAGTCGGCTGACGGTAAGACCAAACTTTGGTATCGCGTCGTCCGTTGCCCGGGCCCGCCGCGCGACTGGAAAGTCAATCGCACGACCGAGAAGAAAATCAAGGACACGATCATCAAGGCGGTCAAGTAATTTCAAGATGGAGAGGAGTCCCAATGACGATCGACAAGCCAAAGAAGATGTTGTTGATCATCGTGACCTCCATCGTAGTGCTGCTGGGAGTGATCTATTTTCGCAACGGTGGGCAGGATGCCGGTGATGATGAGGCGGTCGGGGGTCGGGACAACGGAGCAAACGAACACAAGAACGGGCATGATGCCGACTGGCGATCGCTCCGGGACCAAGCCGCTCAATTGCAAGCGGATGAAGAGTGGTGTGATGCGGAGAAAAAATGGCGGGACCTCCGAGACCGGCTTCCGTCAGGCAGCGAACTGCGAGAGGAAGCCAAACGGAATGCGCAATTGTGCAAGGATCACTGCCAGCCGGCAAAAGATCCGGTCGATCAGGTTAAAATTCTGGAGCGGCCGGGCGATGAGCGGCCCCAAGAAGTGCCGAAGGACAAGCTCACTGCGGCTTATCGCAAAGGCCGAACCGTGCGCAGCACCGCCTACCTGTTCATCGACGGCAAAGGCACGAACGACGATTGGGTGTTTCGCGATAACGTCAATTTTCACTATCAATACCGCGTGCTGGTCGAAACGGAAGTCAAAGAGAACGGAGGGACCACCGTCGTTTTCGAGCAGCGCTTTCTCAACGTCGATGAGTTGCGGGCCGTGTCGGACCAAAAACTTGAATTCCATTGGCCCGAATCGCCGATTCTGGACATGGTGTGGGAGCGTGCCGATGACGAATTAAGCCAAGTCCCGGCGTACCGGGTGGTCAAGGGCCTGGCCAAGCTCTTCAACACGCTCGACCCGAATGCGAAGAAAACTCTGACGAGGTTGAGAAAGTTCATCCCCGGTTTGCCGGACGGGAAGCACCTGGAGGTCGTCGAACGAATCAGGGAACTAGCCGGGCAACGATTGCAGTCGGAGTACGTCTCCGGTCTCGGGGTAACCTCGATCAAGGTCTTGGACGGCCGAAAGATCGATCCCGACGTGCTCGACCACGTCGCGCGCGGCAGCACGGTGCTGATGGATTATTTCGTCCACAAGGCCCTCGACGAAGGTCACGACCCAATCGTCCTCCACAGCAAGGACGTCGGCGACATGTTTCACCTGGGTGAGGAGGGGCGAGTCGAGGGCGAGGTCAGGCTACGACGCGCCGGTCGCGACGACGCCGAATCCATTCAGAAGTTGGAAATCGAGGACGGCGAGTTCGACATCGAAATCGACGAAGCGGGCGCGAAGCAGAGCGTCAGGGTCACGCCGAAAAAGGGAACCATGCGCTACTCGCGCGAGGACATGTTGATCCGACATATCGACGCGACCTGGAAGGCCGATATGCTTTGGGCGACGAGGGACCATTTGCTGTTCGGCGCGAGGGTTAGCCGAGACATTGAGGTCCGCACGTACTACGAGGCAAAGTTGATTTCGAAGGGGGGCGTCGGCGAGTGATGGACGATTGGCGAGCATGCCCTGAATGCCTCACGCTCGGACCACCTGGCCTGGCCCTTTGCGCGCATTGCCACGCGCCGTTGGGGTGGCTCGAATGGATACCGGAGTTCCGGGACGCGCTGCGCGTCGGGAACCGTGCCTGGGAGGCGACGCTACGACTATTCTGCGTTCGAGCCGACGGCGACGGGAGGCGGGTTGAACGCGACGAGCCGGCTCCGCCGAACTCGCAGGGCTGGCGAGAAGTCGATCTCCGCGACGATACGAACCCATTGGACAATACGAACCCATTGGACGTTACGAACAAATTGGGAGTCCGATTGGTTCCTTCAGAAGGGCGACTGGAGTTGGACGGCGTCCCTGGGTCAATTTCCTTGCCCGGCGAGTGTTCCCGCGGCGGTTGGTACGTGCGCGCCCGTTTGTTGGCAAGGGCTGGTGATGCTGTTTCACCGCTTGCCATCGGTCGCGGCGATGGTCGTGCCGTGCCGTTACAAGCCGTGCAAGGCACAGTTCGTTTGGGTCTCGACAATACGCGACCTGGGCGGGACATCGTGCTGCCCGGAGAGGGGGTGTATCACCGTCACGCGGTCGTTGTGTGCATCAAGGACCGGAACAGCGACTGCTGGTTGGCCGACGCCGGTTCGGAGACGGGCACATTCGTCAACGGAATCGCCGTCGTGTGCCGCCGGCTGGTTTCAGGCGATCTCGTGCGGATCGGTCCCTACGCCTGGACGTTCGAATCGCGTCTCGGGACGCTTGAGCCGGTCGATGGTGTTGACGGCATGGCGATCGAAATGGACGGCGCCGCCGTCCGCGGCCGGCTCGAGCCACTGCGGTTGCGGATTGAGCCCGGCGAAATCGTGGCCGTCGTTGGCCCCAGCGGCGCGGGAAAGTCGACGTTCGTCAAGGTCTTGATCGGTGAGCCGGGCGTGCTGGATGAGGGGCGAGTTTTGGCGGACGGTAAGGACGTCGCCGACGATCCGGACGGGTTCCGCGGCCGATTAGGCTACGTACCCCAGGAGCGGGCACTGCACGGCGACCTGACGGCGCGCGAGGTCGTGGAATTCAGCGCGCACTTCCGCGGCACACATGTGGACCCGAAGAAACTGTTGCGACTCGTGGATCTGGACGACTCGCGCCACGGCGCGTACGTCCGTGAGCTCAGCGGTGGGCAGGAGAAACGCGTTCGGATCGCCGCCGAGTTGGTCGCGGCGCCGGGACTTCTGGTGCTCGATGAACCTGGCAGCGGTTTGGACCCGGCTCGCGAAGCCGAAGTGTTGCGGCTCCTCGGCCGGCTCCGCGATCGCGGTTGTACCGTCGTGGTCGTTACCCACAACCTGGGCCAACTGGCGGCTTTCTCCCGCGTGCTGGTGCTGCGTGACAAACGACTGGTGTTCGACGGTTCGCCGAAGGAGTTGCGGAAGCAGGCGCCCGCGGGCGACGTGGCCGCGCTCGACCTCCGGAAGGTTAAGCCCAACGTTGAGCCCACAACGGCCAGCGGGAAACCGGCGCGGCCACGGCGGCGAAAATACCGCCCGGCGACCGCATGGTTCGGACAGGCTTGGCAATTGGTCCGGCGGGAGTTAGCCCTCTTGGACGGCCGACGCATCCGTCTACCGGTCAGCCGCGAGGGAACTCCTGGAACGGTGCAAGAATGCGTCGTCCCCCTGTTGCTTGCCCCGGTGTTCTTCGCCTTCGCGCTGCACTTCGCGGTCAACGCCCACGTCGCCGACGTCGCCACGCTCGGATTTCTGGCGGTTCTATCGTCGATCTGGATGGGCGCCAGCCTGAGCTTGATGTCGATCGTCAACGAGCGTGAGGTGTTCGACCATGAACGGCTACTCTTCCTGCGGGTCGGTTGTTATGTCACGGCCAAGACGCTGGTGCTCTACGTCCTCACGCTGGTGCAATCGCTTGTATTCGTCGCCCTATTGAGCTGGCTCCGCGGTGGGAGCGAGGCGCGTGGAATGTTGTACGCCGGCGCTTGGAGCAGCGTGTATTTCCCGCTCGTCGGCTGTGCCGGCGCCGGCCTGGGGATGTTCATCTCGGCGGTCTCGCGCCGCAGCAAGCCGGCGGCCAATTTCGTCCTGCCGTTGGCAATGATCGCGCAAATCGTCTTCAGCGTCCAGGTCGCAGTCGACGGAAAGCTGCCGTTTCACAAGGAGTACGGCCAGTTCAGCCTTCACCAGTGCGAGCGCATCGCCGTCCATCCTGCCGGCCGGCGCGCCGAAGTATGGCTGGCGCCCGAGCAAAAGACGGCGATACAACGGACGCCGAATGCGGTGAACGACGCTCGGACGCCCGCCAGGGCCGTTTCGACGGCGGACGACTCGCGGGAGACCGCGATGACGGAGCTTTCCCCGGGTTGGTATTGCGCGGACTGCATTGAGCGGCCACTTCGGCGCCAGCCGCCACCACGGTCGGATGGCGAATCTCGGTTTTACGAGGACGAGGATCGGAAGAGCGACCAAAATCGACCGAATCTGGCCGCGACATGGTGTTCGTACCTCACGATTTCAAGGTACGCCGACGTCGCTTTGCGGACGTTCGCGTACGACGGTCACGATGCCAAAGTGTTCCTTGGGGCGGCAGAACAGCCGTCGGATGGTTCCCCGACGATCCAGGAGCGATTCGGCTACCGCCGTTGGCGGCAAGAGGCGACGGCGGTACTCCTGCTTTTCGCAGTCGGGCTGCCGTTCGCGGTGGCCCTGGTTCTGACATGGCAGACCAACCCAAGGTGGCAGGCGCTCCCGCGACGCCTGACGACGGCTTGGAGCAGACGCTTCAGAACATCGAGCTTGATCTCGTCCAGGTGATCATCGACGTGCATCACAAGTTCGGCCTCGCCGGGTGGATGGTCAATCTAGCCGCAAACTGGCTTGGGGCGTTTTCGAACAGGGCGGAACGCGCCGTCGCCATCCGAGAGCATGCCCCCCCACACACCCCCCCAACAGAGCGGAAATCGGCGCGCATTTTTTGCCGTTTAGCAACTCCATGTTAGCAACAAATCAAGTCCCACGACGCGCGGGCATGCGTATTTCCCGGAGATTTTAAGGCAGTACCAGGATGGTGGACCATGGGTTCTTGCTTGAATCGAGTTGGATCGAACGGTTTTGACGTGTTTTGGACCGCATTCGAGTGAAAATGGGGCGCGGAAAGAAGAAACGGAGCCAGGAGCGCAATGGTGATCGCGCTGCTGGCTGACGCCAATATTCAGGGTCATATCGCGCGCCTCGTCGCAAGAATGTACCGGAAGCAGGCTCGCCGACTGCGCCCTACTGCCCCGGGATCACGCCGACGCGATAGTTGGTGATGTTGGCCTGGTTGCAAAACCCCATCACGCGGACGCCGAACTTCCAGGCGGCCTCTTCATCGCTACGGATCAAGACCGACGCGGTGCCGGGGTTTTTCAGTGCCGCCCGCCACAGCAAGGCCACAACCTGGTCTTCGGAAAGCTTTTCCCCCGCCACGATGTACTCGCCGGCGCGGGTCACGTTGATCACCAGCTCGTCGGGCGGCATCGAAAGGGGCTGCGATTCGGCCACCTCGGGTAACACCGCGCTCACCTCCCGCTCCTCCTGGTCGAAGCGCGTCGCGCAGAGGAAAAAGATCAGAAGCAGGAATACCATGTCGATGACGGGCGTCATGTTCGGCCCGTCGCTTTCGGCTTCGCTGGGAGGGAGACGCATTGTGAGGTTAGAGGTTAGAGGTTAGTGGTTAGTGGTTAGAGGTTAGAGGTTAGAGGTTGGGATCCGAAACGATCCGAAACCTAACCTCTAACCTCTAACCACTGCCTTCTTTCGTGCGCCCCGCCCTGTGTCTTCATCGGTTCACCGTCAACGGGTTGCCACCGGCGGGCTTTGCGGCGCCGCCCGCCTGCTCCAAGCGCTGGAATGCGGGGAGCGCCGCGGTGAGGTGGTCGTCGATCTCGCGCATCAGCCGCTCGCCGCGGCTATGGAAGTACGAAGCGAACAAGAGCGCCGGAATGGCGATGACCAACCCGGCCACGGTCGTCTCCAAGGCGAGATAGATGCCCTCGGCCAAGACCTCGGCCTTGCCCGTCCCTACCTGGCTGGTGACGCGAAAGGCCTCGAGCATGCCCACGACGGTCCCCAACAAGCCCACGAGCGGGGCCACGTTGGCGGCCACCGACAAGGGACGGATTCGCGCCCGCAACTCCGCCATTTCGCGCACCGCGGCGTCTTCCATCGCCTTCTCCATTTCCGGTAGCGGCCGGCCGGCGCGGAGCAGCCCCGCCGTGACGATGTGGGCCAGCGGCGACGGACTGCGCCGGCAGACTTCCTGAAAACTTTCGGCCCGCGATTCGCCCTTTTGCACCAAGTCGGCCAGATCGCGTACCAGATCGGCCGGCGCGACGCGGCGGCGCGTCAGGTGCGCCAGGCGTTCCATCGCGGCCGCGCCGGCGACCAGCGAGATGAAGCCCAGAAAGCCCATGAACGCGATGTTCACGGGTCCGCCCGCCGCGATCATCTCCCACAGATTGCCCGGCGGCGCCTTCTTGGAGGTATAGGAAAGCGGCGTCGCAGGTACGGCAGCCGTTTTTTCAGCCACGGCCTTATCGGTTGCCGGGTGCTCCGTTATGGCGGCGTGCTTCGGCGACTGCGGCTCTTGGGCGCGGAGTGGTGATGTTGTCGCGGAGACCAGGGGCCAGACCAGCGCGACGACCGCGACGACGTGACGTAACCGAGAACCCAAAACCCAAACCCCAAAATCCAAAATCCGTGTTATCCGAGACATCCGTATTATCCGTGGTTCCTGGTTTTTCATCATGAGCGACGTCGATGATTTTCTGTGGGCGGTGCCCACCCTACGATTTCTTCAAATTCGCCACGAGCGCCATCGCGTCTTTGGCCTTGGGATGCTGGGGAAACTTCTTGATGACCGTTTCGAGCGAGTCGATGGCCTTCTCCTTCTCCTTGAGTTCGATGAACACGCGGCCCGCCTCGAAGTGCCCCAGCGCCTGCCATTCTTGGTAAGGATAGCCGAGGGCGGCGGTGAGGAAGTGCTCGACCGCCTCATCGAGTTTCTTCTCGCGGAAGGCGCATTCGCCGATCATGAAGCGGGCTTTGGCCGCCGTCTCGGTCTCGGTCTCCTTGGTGACCTGCTCGTAAACCTGCTTCGCCTGGGGCAGTTTTTCCTGGTTCTGCATCGCCCAGCCAAGACCGTAGCGAGCTTCGCTGACCAACTCGAACTTGGGAAACTGCGTGACCAGCGCCTGGTAATGCGCCTCGCTGGCCGGCCATTGCTTCAAGCCCGCCGCGCAGGCGCCCGAGCGGTACAAAGCCCGCGGCAGGTACTTCTCTTGCTTCTGCTCGACCGACCTGGCGAACAGCGGAAGCGCCTCGGCGAACTTGTCCTGGCGGAACAGGCACTCGCCGGCAAGGTAGGTGCCGTCGGCCACCATCGCCCCTTGCGGAAACGCCTGCAACTGCGCCCGGAACGCGGCCACCGCTTCGGCGAACTTTTCGGCCTGGTAGTGCGACCAGCCAAGCTTGAACTGCAATTTCTCCTTGAGCTCGGGTTCCTTCGCCTTCGTCACGCCGGCCGCGTAGGCCGTTGCCGCCTCGGTCCAGCGCTTCGCTTTCTCGTGGTACTCGCCGACGCGAAACCAACTCTCCGCCGCCAATGGGCTGTCGCCCAACGACGTCGCCAGCAACCGGCGCGTGTCGGCCGCTTCCTTCTCCTTCTTCAGTTCATCGTAGGCGAACGCCAGTTCGTAATAGACTTTGTCGGCATGAACGTACTTGGGCGCCTCGGCCAACAGGGTCGTGAGCGTGGCGGCGGCCTGGTCGGGCTGCTTCAGGCCCATTTGACACAGCGCCAACGCGTAGCGCGCGTCGAGCGCGTCGTCGGGGGGCGGCTTGGCCGCCAGGAAGGCTTGCAAGTCGGCCAGGGCGGGTTGAAACTGCTTCAGGCGCTGCTGCGACAGCCCGCGCACGTACTTGGCCCGCGGGGCGATGTCGCTCATTCCGAACCGATCGACCACCACCGACAGCGCCGTCACGGCGCCGGCGAAGTCCTGCTTGGCGAACTTGGCGCGGCCCACGCCGTAGGCCGCCCGCGGCGCGATCGTGCTCATGGGGAATTGCGACAACAACGTCTCGTATTGCTGGACCGCATCGTCGAACTTTTCCCGCGCCAGCGCGATTTCGCCCAGTTGATAAATCGCCTGGTCGCGCAGTCGGCTCATGGGATAGGCCGAGAGCAGTCGGTTCAACTCGGCGGTGGCTTCGGCCGGCTTGGCCTGGGCATGTAGCGAGTCGGCCAGAACGAGCGAGACTTCATCGGCGCGAGTCCAGTCGGGCTTCACGCGCAGCGCGTCTTGCAACGACGCGACGGCCGGCGGCAAGCGGCCCGCGTCGCGATGCGCGCGGCCCACCAGCAGCCTGGCTTCGGCCGCCAGCGCCGGATCGAGCAGCTTGGGCAAGGCCGGCGTCAATTCGGCGACCACCGCATCGTATTTCTTTTGCAAATAGAGGCAGAGTCCCACCCGCGCCACGCTTTGGGGCGCATGGCGATGCAGGGGGTGCTTGGCGAGCAGATCGCGATAAAGTTTTTCCGCCTCGGCCGCCTGGGGCACCGCGTCGTTGACACCCGCGGCCAGCAGCAGGCTTTCGGCCGCGATGAACGTCACCTCGGGCGCGAGCGCGTGTTTCGCATATTTCACGTTGGCCAAGAAGGCGGTCGCCTGCTTGTGGGCCTCGGCGTGCTCGCCCAAGGTCAAGGCCGCCAGCGCCGCCATGTACGCGGCCCGCGGCGCCAATTCGTGGTCGGGGCGTTGGGCGGCGAACTGCAAGTAGAGCGGCACGGTTTCCTTGCGGCGATCGGGCAATTCGTAGATCGCGTCGATACGGCCGAGTTGCAACTGGGGCAAGAGGGTGCTTTGCGCGTAGGCTTGCACCGCCCGGTCGGCCTCGACCAGCGCGGCCGGCGCCTGGTTGAGCTTGACCAGCGTTTTCGTCAGCCAGTACGACGCCTCGGGCGCGACTTCGCTATTGCCTGCTGTGTTATTGCCTGCTGTGTTATTGCCGGCCAGGGCGGCGGCCAGGGCCGTTCGCGCCTCGGCGAACTTGCCCGCTTGGTAGAGCGCTTTGCCCGCCGCCGTTTGGGCCGCCCCGATGTGCGCGCTCTTGGGAAACTTTTGCGGTAGCGAGAGGTACAGCGCCGCGGCCTGGTCGGCTTGGCCCTGCTCGCCAACGCATTGGGCCTGGCGCAACAGGGCCAGATCGGCCCGCGGAAAATCGGCGATCGCGGCGGCCTGGGCCAGCGTCTGGGCGGCCTCGGGGTATTTTTTCAGCCGTAACTGCGATAGTCCCAGCCGCAATTTGCACTCGCTGGCGTGTGGATGAGCGGCGTGCGCCGTCAGGAACGCCTGGAACGTCGCCGCGGCGGCCTCGTCCAGCCCAAGCTCCTGCCGCGCCGCGCCCAGGGCATAGCGGGCGTCGGGCACCAGCTCGCTTTGCGGGTACGTTGCGATCAATTTTTCGTAAAGCGGCAGCGCGGCCTTGGCGTCGCCGGCCGCAACGAGGCACTCTCCTTGGTAAAGGGTTGCCCCGGCGGCGTGCTTGCTTTGGGGAAACGTGGCCGGCACGGCGGCGAAGGCCTCGGCGGCCGTCTTGAATTCATCGGGCTTCTTCGAATTCAACGCCAGGTTGTAGAGCGCCAGCGCCAGGTTGAATTGCGAGGCGTCGCGCGAGGCGAACCGCGGGTACTTCTGCATCGCCAGGCGGAACGTGGCGGCGGCCTTGTCGAAGTCGCCGGCCTGCAACTGGCAGGTGCCCAGGTAGTGGTGCGCCCGATCGAGCCGCTCGTCCTTGGGGTAGGTCTCGATGAACTTCGTCCAGCGAGCGGCGGCCTGCGGATAGAGTTTTTTGTTCTGCAAGCCGACCGCCACTGCATAGTCGCGCGTCGCCGCCGCGTCGGGCTTGGGTTCGTCGGCCCGCGCCATGCGCGGCACGAGCCAGGTACACAGCCCCAGGACGCACCATGCCGGAGCAAACCGGCAGGCAAAACTCGCGGCGCGTGTCATCCGTACCGTTCGACCGGGCACTGGGTTTCCCTCCTGTGAACCAAGCCCATCTTCGCCCGGTCATTCACGCATGTCAAGTTGGTGATGAACGACGACTTGCTGGCGGCGCCGTTCGGCAACATGGGTCAGGAACTTTTCGTGGCTTGCCTCTGCCTTGGCGATCAATTCGGGCGGGTTCCCTCACGCATCTGGGCGACGGAAAACAGGGGGCTAACGCCCCCCGCTCGCCACGGAAAGGCCGGCCTGGTACTTCACCCGGCCGCCGACGATCACCGTGTCGGCCCGGCCGCGGAGCTCCCAGCCGGCAAACGGCGTGTTGCGGCTCTTCGAGCGAAAATGTTGCGGATCGACCTTCCACGAATGCGCGGGGTCGATGATCGTCACATCGGCGTCGGACCCCACGGCCAACGTCCCCTTGGCAATCCCCAACACGCGCGCCGGGTTGATCGTCATTTTTTCGATCGCCCGCGGCCAGGTGAGGTGGCCCGGCTCGATCAGCCGCGTGACGACTAGCCCCAACGCCGTTTCCAGGCCGAGGATGCCGAACGGGGCCTGGTCCAACTCCTGCATCTTCTTCTCCTGCGCGTGCGGGGCATGGTCGGTGCAGATCACTTCGATCGTTCCGTCGACCAGCCCGGCGATGCAGGCCTCGACGTCGCTTTGGCTCCGCAACGGCGGGCTCATCTTGTAGTTCGAGTCGAACGTGCGCAGCGATTCGTCGGTGAGCGTGAAGTGGTGCGGACAGACCTCGGTACTGACGCGCACGCCGCGTTTTTTCGCCCGCCGGACCAGATCGACGCTGCCGGCGCTGGAAACGTGCATGATGTGGATGCGTCCGCCGGTGGCCTGAGCCAACGCGATGTCGCGACTGGTCATCACGTCCTCGGCGGCGGAGGGCATGCCCGGCAGGCCGAGCACCAGCGAGACCAGCCCCTCGTGCATCACCCCGCCGTGGGTCAGCTCGCGGACCTCCGCGTGGTTCAGGATCGGCTTATCGAACATCAGGCAATATTCAAAGGCCCGCCGCAACAACTCGGCGTCGTAGACCGGGGCGCCGTCATCGCTGAAGGCCACGGCGCCGGCCTCGACCAATTGGCCGATCTCGGCCAACTCCTTTCCCTCTCGATTCTTGCTCACGCAGGCCACGACGAACACGTTGCAATGGTTGGCCAGCGCGGCCTGGTGCCGGATGAACTCGACGGTGGCCTGAGTGTCGATCGGCGGCTCCGTGTTGGGGATGCAGGCGATCGAGGTGAAGCCGCCGGCCAGCGCGGCGGCGGTGCCGCTGGCGATCGTCTCATCCTCTTCGCGGCCCGGCTCGCGGAGATGGACGTGCATGTCGATCAGCCCCGGCGCGACGATCTTGCCCGCCGCGTCGAGCACATCGTCGTTACCGTGGGGCGAAACGTCCAAGCCGGCCACGCGGCCGTCTTCCAACCGCAGGTTCATCACGCGGTCGAGCCCCTGGCTGGGGTCGATCACGCGGCCGTTCTTGATGAGGAGATTGGTCATTGGTCATTGGTCATCGGTCATTGGTCATTGGTCATCGGTCATTGGTCTCAACGCGGGGCAAACAGGGGGCTAACGCCCCCCGCTCGCCTTCTCCTTCCTCCTTATCCCACTCCGCAGATCAGCCACAGCACGGCCATGCGAATCGCCAGACCGTTGGTAACCTGTTCGAGAATGACCGAGTGGGGACCGTCGGCCACGTCGGGCGTCACCTCGACGCCGCGGTTGATCGGGCCGGGCGCCAGAATCAGGATGTCGTCCTTGGCACGCGCCAGCCGCTCGCCATTCATGGCATAGAGATGAGCGTACTCGCGAACCGACGGGAAGGGGCGCGTCGATTGCCTCTCGAACTGAATCCGCAGCAGATTCAGCACGTCGCAACGGGGCAGGATCGTGTCGAGGTTGTGCGAGACTTCCACCCCCAACTCGCGCCACAGCGGTGAGACCAACGTCGAAGGACCGCAGACGATCACATGCGCCCCCAGTTTCTTGAGGCCCCAGATGTTCGAGCGCGCGGTGCGGCTATGGGCGATGTCGCCCACCAGGGCCACGGTCAGCCCGGTGAGGTCGCCGCGGTGTTCGCGAATCGTGAGGATGTCCAACAGTCCCTGCGTGGGGTGCTCGTGCGGGCCGTCGCCGGCGTTGATCACCGAGCAATCGAGTTGCTGGGCCAGCAGGTGGGGGGTGCCGGGCGTGCGGTGGCGGACGACGACCACGTCGACCCCCATCGCCTCGATGTTCTTGGCCGTGTCGATGAACGTCTCGCCTTTCGAGAGGCTGCTGCCCGAGGCTGTGAAATCGACCGTGTCGGCGCCCAGCCGCCGCGCGGCCAACGAGAAACTGGTGCGCGTGCGGGTCGAGGCCTCGAAGAACAGGTTGGCGCAGGTTCGGCCGGGCAAGACCGACAGCTTCTGTTTGCAGCCCCCCGTGGCGTGCTTGAACATCACCGCGGCGTCGAGAACGCAGTTCAGTTCCTCGGCCGAAAAGTCTTCCAGGCCCAACAAGTGCCGCCGCGTCCATATCGCCGGTACGGCGCCGATTTCGGTCATCAAGTCGATGCTCATGAGAAAGAATCACTCCGCCGCGTCGTTGGCCCTCGCCATGCTGATTCTAGCAAAGTGCGCGCGGCGAACAACTATACTGGAAGAACGGTTTCAACGCCCCAGCCCGCCGACGGCGAGCCCCAACACGGCAAACAGGATCACGTATCATGCCGCCGGCAAGGGCAGCCGGCCGCTTCCAGAAGCCGACAGGTGGGTATTGAGATTTCCGAGCCACGCCGGTGCTTCGACGCGCGGACGGAGTAGATACTTAACGCGATCGAGAATGAAACATTCACGGTGGCTGGGGCAGAGCGTCAGCGATGCCCCCGGTCGCTATCACCACATTTCTCGTGCCAAAATGTTTCATTCTCGGCCGCGTGAAGTATGTACCACCTCGAAGAAAACCGCCATGATCGGCTTCTCAAATCCCTAAAGCCTTTCCCCGCAACCACATCCGTGCGATCCGCGTCATCCGTGCCATTCGTGGTTGCTGGTCCGTCCATCAGAAAACGCACCGCCGCGAGATTCCAAGAATTTTGCTCGCGTCCTCTTGCCAGCGGCCTGTCGATCCTAGAGAATAAGGTTGCGGGATTCTGAAAAGCCCGATCGATGGTACTCGGAGAAGCGATGGTACTAGGAGAAGCACGGTGAACGCAATCGACGCGCTGAAACGCAAGTGGCAGGAATGGACCGGCGAGGAGGAAACTCCGCTGGACGGTGATACCCCGGCCTGGATCGTCAGTGTGGCGGTGCATCTGGCGGTGCTCGTGACCCTGGCAATCATCTTTCAGCAGCACAAGAGCAACCAGCTCAGCCTCGTGATTTCCACCCTCGACGAGCCGGCCGACGTCGAACTGCAAGATGTCGAGGAATTCAGTTTTTCTCCCGATCGGCAGGTCGATACGGGCGCGAGCAGTCTTGCCGGCGTCGAAGCGGCGCTGGCCGTCGCGCCCCTTTATTCGGCGGAGTCGAACCTCAAGAACGAAGAAGTGCGCACCGATTCGCCGACGGTCGTCGTTCCCGTCTTGGACGCGTTGACCTCGGCTTCGACGATCGACGAGAACCTTTCGGTCAAGGGAGCGGCCGGCGTGGGGGCGACCGGCGCCATGGGCGCGGTCGACCGCCTGACCGAGGAAGTGGCGGCCTCGCTCGAAGAGCGCCGCACGCTGGTGGTCTGGTTGCTCGACCAGTCGCTCAGCATGCAGCCGCAGCGCGAGGCGATCGCCAAGCGACTCGACCGGATCTACCAGGAACTTCGGCTGCCCGAAAAGCCGGATACCTCGCCGGCCCAGTCGCCGCTGTTGAGTTCGGTGGTGGCGTTCGGCAAGAACGTGACCTTCAAGATCGACGAGCCGACCGCCGACCTGGCCGAAATCAAGCAGGCCGTGGCGAGCATCGAGAACGATCCGTCCGGCGTGGAAATGACCTTCACGGCGATCGCGTTGACGGTGAAGAAGTACCAGCATTTTCGCATGCAAGCGCCGCGCCGCAATGTTCTGATCATGGTCTTCAGCGACGAAGTGGGCGACGACGAAGCCCGCATGGAAGACGCCCTGTCACTTTGCCGGCGTCACGAAATGCCGGTTTTCGTGGTGGGCGTTCCCGCCCCATTCTGCCGTAAAGACATCGAAGTCCGCTACGT
The DNA here is from genome assembly GCA_035531595.1 of Pirellulales bacterium. Lineage (GTDB taxonomy): Bacteria > Planctomycetota > Planctomycetia > Pirellulales > JAICIG01 > DATKSN01. Next base: position 16,685 of record DATKSN010000020.1, read on the forward strand.
CGATCCCGACCCTAAGTACGACCAGGGCGACCAGTGGCCCACGGTGCGCCAGGGACCGGAGTCGCTGTTTCCCGAGGGGGTGCTGTTGCCCTTCGCCGGCAAACGCCATGAGGATCTGTTGCACCTCGATTCGGGATTCGGCCCGTTCGCCTTGACCCGGCTGTGCTACGAGACGGGCGGCATCTATTTCGCGGTCCACCCGAACCGCCACGAGGAGGCCGGCAAAAGCAAACAGCCCATCGCCGTGATGTCGTCGCGGCTCGATCACTTCTTCGACCCGGCCGTGATGCGGAGCTACCAGCCCGAATACGTCTCGATGCGCGAGTACGAACAGAAGATGCGGCACAACAAGGCGCGCCAAGCTCTGTTCGAGGCGTCGAAAATGGCGGCGGTCGGTCCCTTGGAGAACCCACGTATCGAGTTTCCCAAGGAGGACGAAGCGAGCTTGAAGCGTTTGTTCGACGAGGCGCAGTTGGCGGCGGCCAAGCTGGGCCCGAAGCTCGACCTGCTCTACCAGACCCTCAAGCAAGGTGAAAAGGACCGCGCCAAGCTGACCGAACCGCGCTGGCAAGCCGGTTTCGACCTGGCGATGGGCCGCGTACTGGCCAACAAGGTGCGAACCGAAAGCTATAACATGATGTTGGCCAAGGCCAAGGGGGGAATGAAGTTCGAAAAGCCCGACAGCGACACCTTCGTCCTCGTGGCGGCCGACGAAATCACGGTGGGCAGCGCCACCGAAAAGCTGGCCAAGCAAGCCCGCGAGTACCTCGAGCGGGTCCGCACGCAACACGCTGATACCCCGTGGGGCATGCTGGCCGAGGCCGAGTTGAAGGAGCCGATCGGCTGGAAATGGTCGGAAAAGTCGAACCAACTGGCCAAGAAGAAAATGGCCATGGGCGGTGGCGGCGCCGGCGGCACGCCCCAGGACGCGCTCAAGAAGCTCGAAAAACCCAAGCCGAAGCGCGAAGGCGTCAAGCTGTAAGAGACTCCCAGGGTATAGCTCCGTTGCCATGACGCACTTGCGACGTTGGATGGCGCCGTTGGCCCTGTTGCTTGCGCTTGCCGGCCGGCTGATGGTATGCGCCGCCGAACCGAACGGGCCAAGCGACGACTTGCCGCGGCTCATTGCCGGCTTGGATGCCGACCGCTTCGAGGTCCGCCGCCATTGCGGCGAGCGTCTAAACGAGTTGGCCGCGCAAACCGCGTGGCGCGAGCGCCTGGCCGCCGCCATCGGCCGAGCCTTGCTCGACCCTGAAACGTCGATCGAAGTCCGCCGGCGATTGGGTCCGTTGGCCGAACGATTGCCTAAGTTTGCGCCCGAACCGCCGGCCGAACTGCCGCCTGGCGAGTTCGATCGCTTGATTGCCGGGCTCGATGCCGAGCGGTTCGGCGCCCGTTTGGGCGCCGCGAGCCGATTGACGTGGCTCATCGAGCGGCCCGAATGGGCTTGCCAGGTGATCCAGCGGCTCAAGCGGCTCCGCGGCGACGCGGCGCTTTCGGCGGAAGCGCGCCAACGGATCGAACCGATTTGGGACGCGGCGCGCCGGGTGTGGCTGGCCAGCGATCCGGCCGCCTGGCGAATGCCACCGGTTTCCGAGGCCGAGATTCGCCGTTGGATCGACGAATTGGTCGTTGGGCCCTCGCCCTCCAGAACTCGTGCGAGTCCGGCTACGCAGCTCGCAACCGAGCCGGCAAAGCGGCGGGCGGCGGCCCGTTGGCAAGCGGCCGAACAGGAGTTGCTCGACCTGTTGGCGCGCGACGAGTATCTGCCCAAGGTCAAGGCGGCGCTGGAAGCTCGCCTGGCCGCCGGCGACCTGGACGCGGGCGCCGAGGGCCGCATCGACAACCTGCTCGAATGGACTCGCCCGATGCTCGTCGCCGAGCGATGGATGGAAGAATTCGGCCGTGGTCAAAATGTCTTGGTGCAGTACCTTCGGGTGGGCGAAGAGAACTACGTGACCGGCGCCGCCCATCCTTGCCTTTTCGATCAGGTCGATGATTTCACGGCCCACTGCGTGAGTGGCAACAACCTGTTACCGGGCACCTACCGCGTGGGCGTGCTGTTTCCGACCCCCAATGCGTTGGGCTCCGACGCCCAGTTTCGGCTCGTCAACTTGCCGACGCCGCGCCGGCGGATGGCCTACGAGCAATACCTCAAGATCCAGGAGTCGCAGCGCTTTGCCGAGTTGTCCCGGCGTACGCTCGACGATCTGCTGATCCAGAAGCGGCCCCTCAAGGAAGCCGAGTTGGTGATGCTTGAGAAACTCGACGCGGTCGCCGTTTCGCGTTTCGCCAGTGGTTATTTGCCAATCCAAGGCGATCCCGAACCGTCCGACCGGAAGACCGAACGCCGCATAGGCCGCGCCAGCCCCTACCAGAACCTCTGTTGTCTGCTGGTCGAGCACGGTACGCGCGAGGCGGCGCCGGGACTGATCGCGGCGCTTACGGCGGACCTTTTTCCGCCCTTGGCGGGCGAAGGGGCCTGCGCCTGGCACTGGCTCGCCGGGCTGGCCATTGCCCAGCGCGATCCATGGGCCGCCAGTAACAAGTCCGCCGGCGAGGCGTTGCCCGACGGCCGCGGATTGCCCGGCTGCGACGAGTGGCTGGCCGGCCTGATGGAACGGACTGATCCGCTTTCGACCGTGGACGCCGCTTCATCCGGTTCATTCGGCCTCGCTCCGCCCGATCTGGGCGCGACGGCCGCGGCCATCCTGTTGGCGAGGCACCACGTCGATTGGGGCCGCTTTGGCCTTGAATGGGCCGGGGACCGCTTGATTGCCGAGGTGGGTGGGCCGAACTATCGCTTCGTTTCGCCCGCCATGCGAAGGAAAGCCCTCGATTGGTGGGCCGAGCGGCAAAGGCGACACGAGATGCCATGAAAAGCCGCCGCGTTGCGCAGCAACGCGGCTTCGGCGCAGCCGAAACTGCGCAAGAAAAAACTGGCAAAACCGTACCTGTTCCGACAAGGAAATCCGTCTCGGCGGATTGCCCGGCTTTAGACGCGTTAAGACTTCTTCCCCCGCAGCGTCCATTTGTGCCCGACGCGCCGATGCTTTCGTCGGGTAAAGGTACGGTTTTGCCAGTTTTTTCTGACGGCGGCGCGGGCGATCGCGTGGACGTCCGAACCGCCGCGGAGCGCCGTAGCGTTGCCCCAAATTTTTTCCCAAAATTGGTATTGACGGGTTCTTTTTCCTCTAGACTTCCACGAATGTTCACCTCAGGAATTTTGTTAATGTACCTTACGCCGACGTGAGTCGGTCAGCAATTTTCATTTCCAGCGCGATCGAGGAGCTCGGGCGCGCGGAGCGTCCGGGGAGCCGTTCCCACGCGGAGCGTGGGAACGAGTAACTGTCAGGTTTCCGGCACGCCGGTTTCCTTCGATCCGGTGCGAAATGCCCCTTTCCCGCTCGGCGAGACAAGCTAAACTGGGGTAGCCCCCGGCGCGCCGGCCGCTAGAATGCTAGGTTTGCCGCCGGATGGCGTATTTCGGGCGTCGGCGCCGTGCGGTCGCCCATCAGGTGGAAGGAGATTTCTTCGGTGCAGATCAAGATTTCGACGCGGCACGGCCACTTGAGCGAGGCTACTCAGGCTAAGATGACCACCAAGTTGGAACGGTTGCCTCGCCTCTTTGAGCGGCTTTCCGCCATTGAAGTCACGGTGGATTTGGAACATAAGGATACCCCCACGGTCGATCTACGGGTTTCGGCCGAGCACAAGCACGATTTCGTGGCCACCGAGCGGGCGGGCGATCTGATGGCCTCGCTGGACGGCAGCATCCACAAGGTCGAACAGCAACTCCGAAAATACAAACAAAAGGTCCAGGATCACCACAAAAGCCCCGGACTCCGGCAGCAGAACGCGTCCGACGAGTCGCCGGATCCAGGTGAGTTACCGGCCACGGGGGAAGAATGAGCGTCGTGGGTCCAGAGAAAGGAGCTTGGTGCATGAAGTTCGCCGACTTTGTGAGCCGCGAGGCGATCAAAGGGAATCTGGCGGCCGAGGACAAGGAGGGAGTCATTCGGGAAATGGCCCAGGCCTTGCTCGGCGCCGGCAAGATCGCCGCCAGCGAGCTCGAGAGCATCGTCAAGGCGATCCTCAAGCGCGAGGAGTTGGGGAGCACGGGGATCGGCCGCGGCGTGGCCGTCCCGCACACCAAGCATCCCAGCGTCGAGCGCTTGATCGGCGCCGTGGCCGTCAGCGCCAAGGGGGTCGATTTCAGCAGTCTCGACGGTGAAAAGGTCCATCTCTTTTTCCTGTTGATCTCGCCTCCCGATCGGCCGGGCGACCATTTGCGAGCCTTGGAAAGCGTCTCGCGGCAACTGCGCGACGATACGTTCTGCAAGTTCCTCAAACAAGCCAGGAACGCGGACGACGTGGCGCAATTACTGGACGAGGCCGACAACAACCAATAACCAATTTGTTTCGTGAGGGATGAACGAAGAGAAAATCACCCGGATGGTCGAGGTCGCCAATTCCCAGGGATTGCATGCGCGTCCCGCCGATATGATCGTCAAGACGGCGTCGCGTTTCGCTTCCCAGATCGAACTGGTCAAGGGGGCCGAGCGCGTTGACGCCAAGAGCATTCTGGCGATTCTGACGCTGGCCGCGGTGGCGGGAACGCGACTGTCGATCGAAGCCAAGGGTCCGGACGCCGCGGCGGCGCTCGACGCCTTGGCGGAACTTTTCGGCCGCCAGTTTTCCGAAGCGGGAAACCAGGCCGAAGAAGAAAACATGCACGGTTAGATGCAGAAACTGCAGGGTATCGCCGTATCGCCGGGCGTGGCCATCGGCGAGGCGTTCGTGATGGACAACGAGGGATTTCGCATCCCGCGTCGGTTCGTCGATCGAGACGCCGTCGACGACGAGTTGGAACGCCTGCAACGGGCCGTCGAGGCCGCCGCGGTCGAAATCAAACGCAACCGCGATGCGGTTTCGCGCGAATTGGGCGTGGAATACGGCGCGATCTTCGAGGCCCACTTGCAAATGCTGCACGACCCGCGGCTGCGCGGCGAGTTGGAGCAAATGATCCGCGAGCGGCACTACGCTCCCGAATACGCCGTGAGCCGCACCTTGCGCCGCTACGCCAAGGTCTTCCAAACGCTCGATTCGAGCTACCTGGCCGAGCGCGCCAACGACATCTTCGACATCGAAAAACGGCTGCTGCGAAACCTGTTGGGCCGCCGCCGCGAGGAGCTCTCGCGTTTGACTTCGCCCGTCTTGATCCTGGCGCGCAACCTCACCCCCAGCGAAACGGCCAACCTCGACCGCCGCTTCGTGATGGGGCTGGTCACCGAAGTCGGCGGCGCCGGCAGCCATACGGCCATCGTCGCCGAGGGGCTGGAAATCCCCGCCGTCGTGGGCACCGGCCCCTTCATGACCGACGTCTCCGGCGGCGAAATGGTGATCATCGACGGCGACCAGGGGCTCGTGATCCTGCACCCCGACGAGGAAACCATCGCGCGCTACCGGCACGAGGTCGAGCAGCGGCGCGCGCGCACGATCCGGCTCGAGGCGCTGCGCGACTTGCCCGCCGAAACCGCCGACGGCCACCGCGTCGACCTGTTCGGCAACATCGAGTTTCCGCACGAGGCCAAACTCTGCGTCGCGAAGGGCGCCGGAGGCATCGGCCTGTACCGCACCGAGTTCCTCTACCTGGGCGCCGAAACGGAACCCGACGAGGAGGCCCATTACCAGGCCTACGCCGGAGTGATCGAGACGATGGCCGGCAGGCCCGTGGTGATCCGCACGCTCGACCTGGGCGCCGACAAGCTGCTCATCGGCTCGGCCGACAACGAGCGAAACCCGTTTTTGGGTCTACGCAGCATCCGGCTCAGTCTCCGCAACCTGCCGATGTTCCGCACCCAGTTGCGCGCCATCCTTCGCGCCAGCGTGCTGGGCGACGTTCGGGTCATGTTCCCGCTGATCTCGACGATGCTCGAGCTACGGCAGGTCAAGATGCTGCTGGCCGACGTGATGGAAGACCTGGAGGAGCACGGCCAGCCGTTTCGCCGCGATTTGAAGGTCGGCATGATGGTCGAAGTTCCGTCGGTCGTGGTGCTGATCGACCGCTTCGTCGAGGAGGTCGATTTTCTTTCGATCGGCACCAACGACTTGATCCAGTACACGCTGGCCGTCGACCGCAGCAACAAGGACGTGGCCCCGCTGTACGCGGCCAGCGATCCGGCGGTCTTGAAGCTGATCGAGCTGACGGTCGACTCGGCGCGGCGCCGGAACATCGCGGTGAACCTGTGCGGACAGATGAGCGGCAGTCCCACCTACACGATGTTGTTGCTGGGGTTGGGGCTGCGTCAGATGAGCGTCACGCCCGGCGCCATTCCGGAAATCAAGAAAATCTGCCGTAGCGTGACGGTGGAGCATTGCCGGGCGGTGGCGGCCCGGGCGATGAGCTTGGAGAACGCGCGCGACGTCAAGAGCTACCTGAAGGAAGAGTTGAAGAAGATCCTGCCGGAGTTGGCGGGATAAGCGAGATTTCACCCGTCGTTGCCCGCGAACTGGTCGCGGGGTTTCGGCGGCGGGCACCTACGAGCGATCCGCGCCGCGACAGCCGTGGCGCGAACGAGCGAACCGATGGTTCGACGACGAGTACGCATTCGATATTGCAAACACGGAGACCTGCGGCTCCTGGGCCATCGCGATTTGGCGCGCGCCTGGGAACGGGTGTTTCGTCGCGCCGGCGTGGGCCTGCGGATGAGCGAGGGATTCCACCCCAAGCCGCGGCTGAGTTTTCCCTCGGCCCTGGCCGTGGGGGTTTGCGGCGCCGCCGAGGTGCTGGAGGCCGAGATCACCTGCGAGGGATCCGCCGCCGAGTTGGCGGCGGCCTTGGCGCGGTGCGCGCCGGAGGGCCTGGCCGTGACGACGGTGGAATGGTTGCCCGCGGGCACGCCGCCGTCGCAAGTACGGCGGGTGGTCTACGAGTTGCCCGTCCCGCGCCCCTGGCCCCTTGGCCTGGCCGAGCGCGTCGCGCGCTGGCCCGGCGAGGGGCCCACGACGGTCGACCGCGGGCAGGGGCGCAGGCCAATCGACCTGGCCGCCCTGGTCGAGGACGTCGAACTCGACGGCAACGTGTTGCGCATGCGAATTCGGGTCACGCCCCAGGGTACGGCCCGGCCGCGCGAAGTGCTCGCGGCGCTCGGATTGGAAGATGGGGAGCAACAAGGCTTCCACCTCACGCGCACCGTCGTGGAGTTGGAGCCGAACGAGAAAGCGAAATCATGAAACAAGAGATGCTGATCAATGTGTCGCAGCCCGAGGAATGCCGGATTGCGATTGTCGAGGACGGGATGCTGGAGGAGTTGTACATCGAGCGTAGCAGCCAGGACAACTACGTGGGCAACATCTACAAGGGGCGGGTGGTGAACCTGGAGCCGAGCATCCAGGCGGCCTTCGTCGATTTCGGCGTCGGCCGCAATGGTTTCCTGCACATCAGCGACGTCGAATCGCAGTATTTCCGCCAAGGCGGTTACGATCCGGGCAAGCCGATCGAATCGGGTGTGCGCGGCGCGCGCGATTTCGATTTTGGCGACGCCCACGACGCCGACGATGAGGGCGACGGCGAAGACCGCCCCAATGGCGAAGACGGCTCCAACGGCGGAGGCTCCAACGGCGGAGGCCCCAATGGCGGCGGCCCTAATGGCGGAGGCCCCAACGGCGGCGGGCGGTCCAACGGCGGAGGAGGAGGGCCGCGTGTTCGGCGCCTGCGGCCCGGTGCCCGGCCGCGAGTCAAGCCGCCCATCCAAGAGATCCTCCGCCGCGGCGATGAGGTGTTGGTGCAGGTCATCAAGGAAGGCATCGGCAGCAAGGGCCCGACGCTGTCGACCTACATCAGCATTCCCGGCCGTTACCTGGTGCTGATGCCCGCCCTGGGCCGCGTCGGCGTTTCTCGCAAGATCGAGGATGACGACGCGCGGCGCAAGCTGCGCGACGTGATGCTCGAACTCAACCCGCCCAAGGGGCTGGGCTTCATCGTCCGCACGGCCGGCGTCGATCGGACCAAGAAGGAGCTTTCACGCGACCTGGCCTATCTCTTGCGGCTGTGGAAGGTGATCGTGCGGCGGATCAAGAAGTACCCCGCTCCGATCGACATCTACGAAGAAAGCGACATGATCATCCGCACGATCCGCGACGTCTTCACCGGCGACGTCGATTCGATCTACATCGACGAGCCGGCCGCCTTTGAGCGGGCCAAGGAGTTCCTGCAAATCGTCATGCCCCGCTACGTCAGCCGCTTGCAACTCTACGAAGGCAAGGAACCGTTGTTCCACAAGTACCGCCTCGACGACGAGATCGCCCTGATCCAGCAGCGGAAAGTGTCGCTGAAGCAGGGGGGCGGCATCGTGATCGACCAGACGGAGGCCCTGGTGGCCATCGACGTCAACAGCGGCAATTTCCGCGCCGACGACAACGCCGAGGAAACGGCCTACCAGATGAACCTTCTGGCCGCCAAGGAGATCGCGCGGCAGTTGCGCTTGCGCGATTTGGGCGGCGTGATCGTCAACGACTTCATCGACATGCGCAAGGACCGGCACCGTCGCAACGTCGAGCGGGCCTTGCGCGACGCGGTCAAGCGCGACCGGGCGCGCACGAAGATTCTCCGCATCAGTCCCTTCGGCCTGATCGAGATGACCCGGCAGCGCATCCGCCCGAGCTTGAAGCGGAGCGTGTTCAAGGACTGTCCCGATTGCAACGGGACGGGCGTGGTCAAGACGGCCGAGAGCATGGCCATCGAGGCCGTGCGGCTTTTGATCCTGGCGGCCCAGCAAGACACGATCGCCCGCATCTCGATCACGGTGGCCGACGACGTCGCGACCTACCTGAACAACAAGAAGCGGCGCGACCTGTCGCGGTTGGAGGATGAGAGCGGCATCGTCGTGCAAATCCTCGGCAGCGAGGACGTTTCGCCCGAGCACCTGGTACTGGAGTGCCACGACGAAAGCGGCCGGGAAATCAAGTTCCCGCACGGGTAGGGTGGGCACCGCCCACAGCATGTGAGCTATGCAATGGAATAGGCTCTATACTTCACCCGGCCGACAATGCGACATTTTGTCACGAGAAAGTGGTGGCTGGTGGCAGAGCGTAAGCGATGCCCCGGCTAGATAGCGACCGGGGCATCGCTTACGCTCTGCGCCAGCCACCGTGAATGTCTCATTCTCGAGCGCGTGAAGTATAAGTCGGCAAGGCCGGCTTGCCAGCCGGAAAGCGGCGCGTCATGCTACGGAGATGGTCAGGTTCTTTGCCAAGGTCATCAATCTTCTGAAGCTGAAGCGGCGTTGGCTCCAGTTCAGCCTGAGCACGTTGTTCATCGTCGTGACGCTGTTCAGCGTCTGGTTGGCCGACCGGGTAAACCCGGTTCGCCGGCTCGAACGTCAACTGAGCGACGAAAGCGAGTACGCTCGTCAGGAGGCCGCCCGCAAGCTCGGTTGCCTGGGGAGTCAAAGCAAGGGCGCCGAAGCCTCGTTGGTCGTCGCGCTCAAGGACGAAAGCGCGGAGGTCCGCTCGACCGCGGGCCGCCGAAGGCGGCCCGCGGGGCGACACGGACGACGGGGGGAGTGGGGGCATTGGATGTAGAAACCAGCGTCAAATACCAGGGGGCAAGCCCCTGGCCTGTTTTCGACCCCGACTTGTGTGGAACAACGATGGCTTACGCCCCAGGCTAAGAGCCTATCCAAAAGCCGCCTTGTGGTGCAGGCGTCCCGCCTGCCTGGCGGTTTTGGGATAGGCTCTAAGCTCTGTCGGTCCCTTCGGGGGCCGGGAGGGGCGCGCGGGAGCGAGCGCGCGCGCCGCGGACGCGAGTTACGCCAGAATTCTTTCGAATTCTGCTACAGCGCAGTGCGCGAGTTCCTCCCCGGACCATGAATAATCCCGGTTAGATAGCGACCGGGGCTTAATGGTCCGTTTCGGCGTCAGGCTACACGATGTCACATTCCGGCGCGCCCGAGGTATAACCATGGGAAGGTCTGCCTTCGGCGACGCGCATCCTGCGGAATCTGCCGCGGCATGTGCGTGGGTTGCCTGTCATGTCGCCTTTCGCTCCGCGAAAGGACGCCCTTTCGCGGAGCGAAAGGCGACAGGCGCCGCTGACACCCGATGGCCCGACGGCGCGATTCGCGTGGCGCGTTTCGCCCCGTTGAGCGGAAAGCGAAATCCGCCGAAGGAGGGTTGCCCAACGCCTATCGCCAACGCCTGGGCCGCCGAAATTATTTTTGCCGGTCATCCAATAAAGTGCTTGCAATCCCCAAATCGCCAAGTTAGCATATCGCTTTCGCCTCAATGGAAATCCCTCACGCGCTTCGCGCCCCGGCTGAAAAGCCCAACGCCCAGCGCGACGGCCACGATGCGGAGATCAGGACCATGAAACGCTTTTCGTTGCGGCAGTTCTCGTTGCGACAGTGGCTTGGCCGCGCAGGTCGCGATCGCAAGGCCCGCGGCCGTCGTCCCACTCCGGCGACACGCAGTGCCGCCCGTCACAGTGCCGCCCGCAACAGTGCCGCCGGACGCAGTGCCGCCGGCCGCAGTGCCGCCGGCCGCAGTGCCGCCCATCACTTGGCGGCGCGCGGCTTCGAAGGGCTCGAAGAGCGCCGGATGCTCGCTATCGACACCTGGATCAACCCCGCCGGCGGCAATTGGGACGTGGCCGCCAACTGGAGCACCGGCGCCGTTCCCGGCAGCGGCGACAACGTGACGATCGACACCGGCGCCACGGTGGCCACCATCACCATCCAGCCCGGCGACGGCATCCAGGTGGGCAGCCTCAACACCACTGCCAACGACACGCTCGCCATCACGGGAGGCTCGTTGGTGACCTCGGGAACGTCCACCCTCAGCGGGCCGCTCGACATGACCGGCGGCTCGCTCGAGGCCGACGGAAATCTGACGGTCAACGGCAGCACCACAGTTTCGCAGGCCAGCCTGGACGCGGAGAACGGGGCCACCCTAAGTTTTCCCGAGTTGACAAGCACGATCACCAACGGCACCTTCACGGCCAACGGCACGGGGAGCGTGCTCGACGTCTCGGCCTTGACCAAGGTGACGCAGCAGAGCGGCTGGACCGTCAACGCCACCAGCGGGGGCGAGGTCAAGCTGACGGGCCTGACCAGCCTGACCAGTACCCAGGGCATCTCCATCAACGACACCGGCGGCGGCACACTCCTGGACGGCAACCTGACCAGCCTTAACGGGGTCGGCGTTACGCTCGACGGCACCGACCCGCACGTCGCCGACTCCTGGACCAAGTTCACCAGCGGCACGCTGACGGTAAACGGAAACCCCGCGGGCACCGGCTACAGCCTGCCGGGCCTGACGGACGTCGATCAGTCGAGCCTGGACGCCGAGGGCGGCGGCCAACT
>DATKSN010000021.1:0-13229 GCA_035531595.1 Pirellulales bacterium
CCGAGACGGATTTCCTTGTCGGTACAGGTACGGTTTTGCCAGTTTTTTCTTGGGCATTTTCGGCTGCGCCGAAACCGCCGTGCCGCCCCGCGTTTGCGGCGAGGCCTTCTTTTTTGGATCTGGCGAGTGCCAACCGCCCGCCTTCCAAGGCGGTCCTGGCATTGCTTCATCCGCTCAATGGTCGATCCTTTCAGGAATCCACGGTCACCTGGAAATCGGTTCCTTCCCAGCGTTGGGCCTGGGTCCAGAAGAATGTGAAGTCGATCACGGCGCCGCGCGGCAGTTCGGCCGTCGGCAAGTCGACGTACCAGATGCCAAGCCCCGTCGCAGCGACGTCCGAGTCGTGCAGGGTTTGCCAACGATCCGCGCTCCAGTGGAGCACCGCCGGGGCGAGCGTCTCCACGCGCAAGATCTTGCCCGGAGCCAAGCGGCGGATCTTGTGGTTGAAGCGCCAGGCGGCATGCGGCGAGACGCGGCCCTCGACCAGGTAACGCTCGATCGTCTGCGGCGGCATGTCGAACACCCGCCCGTCGCGAAGCGACCGCACCAGTTTGATGTGTTCGGCATGGGCCCACACGAGCGGCATGGCCGAGCCAGCGGCATGGCCGAGGAAAAGCTCGCGATCCGGCAGATCGGGCCGGTCCCAAACCTGTTCGGGCAACAGCCCGCCGGCGTTGGCGAAACTCTCGAAGACGTTCAGTAGCCGGCGCGCCTCGTCGTGGTTTCCCGCGGCCAGTTCATAATGCGCCCGCTCGCCGACCAACAGCGGCCAGGGACGCCCGACGCCCGTACCGTCGAAGGGCCGGCCGTCGTCGTGCTCGCCGTAGCCGTCCTCGTTGTAGCGATACCAACACGGACCCGCCGGCAACTCGACCCGCAACAGCGAGTCGAGCACCTTGACGGTGTTCACCATCCGCGGGTCGTCGGCGCGCCGCAGCCCGAACCGCGCCAGCGCCAAGGCGTCGGGGCTAATCAGCTCGTCGGCCAGCGCCTGGCTATGGTCGGTCGCGCGGTTCTTGATCGCCACCAAACGTGACAGCGGCGCATCGCCGTCCGCCGTCTCGGGCGGCGCGATCCGCACATAATACCCTTCGACGCCCACGCGCCGCGCCAGGTCGGTGTCGCGAACATAGATCCAATCGTCGATGCTGCTGTGCCAAAAGTCGGCGGTTTCGCGCAAATAAACGGCGGCGGCGCGCTCACCCTGGCGCTCGGCGATGTCGGCCGCGACCAGCAGCGCGGCGATCTCGGCGGCCAACGTGAAAGGCGAATAACCCGAGTCCTCTTCCCAGCGGTCTTGCTGGGTGACCGGGCCGTTGGCCACGATGTAGGCGGCGGCGTGCTCGACCATCGGCCAGAAGCCGGCCAACTCGTTCTCGTCGAGCATCCCCTCGCGGTAGGCCAGGTCGAGCAGCAGCACCGGCAGGGCGGCCTCGTCCATCTGCACGCCGTCCCAGTAGGGCGTGCCGTCGAGCCATTGGTTCTGCGCCCAGTGGCCGTCGGCCTCTTGCGTGACCTGCAAGTAGCGGAGCACGCGCCGTGCGACGTTGCGGGCTCCGGCCGCCATCACCCCGCCGGTCGTCTCGACCAGGTCGCGGGGCCACACTAAATGATAGCCGCCCAGATCGTCGTCGCCCTTGGAATAACCCCAGGGAATCGACAAGCTGGCGACCACGCCGCCCGGAAAGTTCTTGGCTTCGTGGGCATGAATGATCGCGGCGCCGACGCGGTAGATGTTCTGCCGGCCGCAATGGGGACATTGGCCGTTGGTGCGGCCGTGTTCGCCGCAATGCCGGTCGTCCAACAGCAACAGCTTCCGTTGCCAGTCTTGCCACTCGCGGAGGTACTCGTCGCGCGCGCGATCGAAACCGCCCAGAATGCTGGCGACGGCGCGGTGGGCCGCCTCGTGGATGTTGCGGCCGAACCCCAAGGCCAACACGAACGATGGCTGGGCCGCGGACAGGTCGATTTGCCCGGTCAGGGCGACGTTGCCCTTTTCAGCCCGCTCGTAGCGCCAACTCAAACGCCGATGACGCGAGAGATCCTGCCAGCCGTCGGACGTTCCCACGAAGCCCGCCGAACGAGCCAGCCAGGGCGCCGACGAAGCCAACGCCAAAGCGATTCCATCCCGCTCGGCGAACAACAGCGGCACGCCCTTGTACTCGCCGACCCAGGCCGTGTTGTCGCCGCCGTGGTTGCCCAGATGGGGCGACAGCAGCGCGAAAAGCTGGTAGTCGGCAAGCGAGCCTTGTACCGCGGTGAAGCGGATGCGTTGCAAGAAGACGTCGCGTACGGGGTCGGTGAGCAACTCCTTCTCGATCGCGTAGCGCCCGGCGAGGCAGGTATTCGTGATGCGAAAGGCGGGCACGCCGTCGGCCAGGTACTCCATGTGGTGGCTCGTGTGCCGTTTCTCTTCCGAGAAGAAGTCGCGGCCGTCGGTCACCAACAGGCCCAGATCGCGGGTACATGCCAAGTCGACCCGCGGGTAGTAGATTTCGTCGACGATCCCGTGGCTGTGGGTGAACCAGACGCGGCTGTTCGGGCTGAGCGACGTGCCGACCCCGTCCTTGGCGCTGGACGTCCAGCGGGCTGGCATGCCCGGCGCGCCCGGAGCGTTGACTTGGGCGTGTTCCATCGACGATCACCTCGCTCTTTCTTTCTCGCGACTTGCCGCGCGGCCGGAGGATCGGAGGATCTATTCCACCGTGCTATAATATCATCATCAATGTCTACGTCATTCCGGCCGCCGGTCAAGCCGCCGGCGCGAGGACTTGCCTTTTTCATACCGTCGGCGGACAATCAGGCAGAGAGTTTTTTTTGTGATAGGTCGTGGGCGGAACATTCGTAGCGTGGGCTTGAGCCCGCGTTCGCGGTGGGCGGTGCCCACCCTACCGGAACTTGAGCCCGCGCCCGTTGTGGACGGTGCCCACACGACGTTTTTTTATGCGAGGAACTTGATCGTGTTCTCCATTCGCCCAGGCAACGTGCGGCTCTGCGAGGGCATCACCCGCCGCGAATGGCTGCGCGTGGGGGGGCTGACGCCGTTGGGGCTCATGTTGCCGGATTTGCTCGCCGCCAGGTCGGCGGCTACGGCCTCCGAGCCCCGCGGCCGCTCGTTCGGCCGCTCGTTCGGCAGTGCGAAGAACTGTATCCTCTGCTTTTTGTTCGGCGCTCCGGCCCACCAGGATCTCTGGGATCTCAAGCCTGAAGCGCCCGCCGACGTGCGCGGCGAGTTCCAGCCGATCGCCACGAGCGTGCCCGGCACCTTTTTGGGCGAGCACATCCCGCGCACAGCCCAGACGGCCCATCGCTTCGCCCTGCTCCGTTCCGTCGAGCACCCCGACAACACGCACACAGTGGCCTTGCACTACATGCTCACGGGCCACCGACATACCCAGCCGGCCACCAATCCGCAAAACCAACCGACCGACTTTCCCACCTTCGGCGCGGTGATTCAACGGCTGCGGCCCAGCCGCGGCGCGTTACCGTCGGCGATCAGCCTCAACGCGCCGGCCAACCAGGTGTCGGCGAACAATCACATCTTTCCGGGCTTCTTCGGGGGGTTCCTGGGAAACAAGTACGATCCGTTGTTCATTTCGCAAGATCCGTCGGCGGCCGATTTCCAGCCGTTTCCACAGTTGAGTGATTCAGGCGCGCGTCTCACCGGCCGCCGCGGCCTGTTGGCCGAGGTCGATCGGCAGCGGCGCGAGCTGGAAGGCGTCGCCGCCGTGCGCGGGTTCAAGGACGATTACCAGCGAGCGTTCGGCCTGGTGGCCTCGCCCGAGGCGCGTGGGGCGTTCGACTTGTCGCGCGAGGCCGGGCCGGTGCGCGAGCGCTACGGCCGCTCGGCCTTCGGCCAGGGCGCGCTGTTGGCGCGGCGGCTCGTCGAGGCCGGCGTGCGGCTGGTGACGGTCAACTGGGCGCGCGACGACGCCTTCTGGGACACACACAAGGACAACTTCAAGCTGCTCAAGCACAGTCTGTTGCCCCCCTTCGACCTGGCCTTTTCGGCGCTCTTGGAAGATCTGGAGGCGAGGGGACTCTTGGACGAGACGCTGGTGGTTTGCCTGGGCGAGTTTGGCCGCACACCCCGAATCAACGCCGCCGCCGGGCGCGACCACTGGGCGGCTTGCAATTCAGTGGTTCTGGCCGGGGCCGGTATCCGCGGCGGGCGGGTGTACGGCTCGTCCGACCGCCTGGCCGCCTATCCGGCGACTTTGCCCGTCACCCCCGATGACCTCGCCGCGACCATCTACCATGCCTTGGGCATCGACCCCACCACCGATCTTTTCGACCGGCTCGAACGGCCCTACCGTCTCGCGCTCGGGAAGCCGCTGGTTGAGTTATTTGCTTAGGAGACTGGGTAGACTCGACGGCGATGAATGATTATGACAAGGCTGGCAGGTATCTGGTAAAGCGCGACCCGGCCGGGTTCTTTCGCTGGCTATTGGGCAACCCTCGCCTCTCCTTTCAGGCCTGGATCGATGCCAGGCGAGTGGCCTTGCCGAATCAGAACGATTTGACCAACGACCTCGTCGCGGCGCTGCGCAGCGGCGAAGTCCTGGAAGGCATTTGCCTTGAGTTGGAGGCGGAAGCGAGGGCGGACGCAGTGACACGGTCGCTCGATTACCTGACCCGGCTCTGGACGGAGCCGGCTGGCCCAGGTAGCTTGCCTCTTTCTTGCATTGTCGGGGCTGTATTCGACTTGACCGGGCGGAGTCCCGCTCATGAGTTGAGCCTGCTTTCGCAGATCGCGGCCGGCTGCCGTTTGGAATTGACCATTCTCCGGCGTCACTTGGCGGATGAGAGCGCAGTGAATTTGTTGTCGGACGTGGCGGCTGGAAAGACATCCCCGTGGCTCCTGCCTTGGGTTCCGCTGATGCAAGGCGGCGGCGAATCGGGTACAATTGGAGGGTGGCTGTCAGAGGCGGAACGCCGCTTCACCGACGAGCGCGACCGAGCGGATCTCGGTTTGACGACGGAAGTATTCGCCGCGTTGGCCGGGTGCCGGCCGGCATGGGAAGATGGTTTACGAGGGTGGAATATGAAAACGTCACCGATCTTTGATGAAATTCGCGCAGAGGGCCGGGAAGAGGGCCGGGAAGAGGGCCGGGAAGAGGGCCGGGTTGAAGGAATGCGCGCGCTCGTTTTGCGCCAAGGGCGGCAAAAATTTGGCAAAGTCGCGACCAAGAGACAGCAAAAAACCATCGACGCCATCACCGACCTCAAGGGGTTGGAAGCCCTGGCGGAGCGACTGCTCGGCGTCGATTCCTGGGGCGAACTACTCGACGAAGTGTAAGAGCCTTTGCCAGAGCCAGCCGGCAGGCGGAACGCCTACACCACAATGGCGGTTCTGGGTAGGATTATTTCCGCTCCCCCGCTATAATCATGCGTTTGTTGCGCCGCCCCCCATGCGGAAGGAATTTACTGGATGAGCCAAGCTGAACTTGCGCCCCCAACGTACCAGTCGCGATCGCCGAACGCGGGTGTCAGCATGGCGACACCTTATGAAAAGTGCCTGGCGCTCGCCAATAACCTGTGGTGGAGTTGGCAGCCGGAGGTGGTGAACCTGTTCAGGGATCTCGACCCGATCCGCTGGCGGCAGGTCGACCATAACCCGATCGCCCTGTTGAGTGAGTTCACACCCGAACGGCTCGAAATGCGGGCGGCCGAGTTGGTGCTTTATAGCCGCATCAACCATGCCTTCCGGTTGCTGAAGGAATACATCAGCAGCACTCAAACGTGGGGTACGACGCATGTGGGGGTGTTGGGTTCGAAGCCGGTCGCTTACTTTTCGGCCGAGTTCGGCATTCATGAATCGGTGCCGATCTATTCCGGCGGCTTGGGCGTGCTGTCGGGCGACCATGTGAAGACGGCCAGCGATCTGGGCGTGCCGTTCGTCGCGATCGGCCTGTTCTACGACCAGGGTTATTTCAAGCAGCACCTGGACCACGAAGGCTACCAGTTGCAAGAGTATCTCGACACGAAGGTCGATAATGTGCCGATGGTCCCGGCCCTGGGGAGCGACGGCAAGCCGGTCCACATCTCCATCGACACCCGCACCGGCAAGCTGGTGACCAAGGTCTGGTTGATGCGGGTCGGGCGGATTCATCTTTATCTGCTCGACAGCGACGTCGACGGCAACAGCCCCGAAGACCGCGACCTGACCAGCCGGCTCTACGGAGGCGACCACCGCACGCGCATTCGCCAGGAGTTGGTGCTGGGGGTCGGCGGCGCGCGTGCCTTGAAGGCATTGGGCATCACGCCGGGCGTTTACCACTTGAACGAAGGGCATAGCTCGTTCGCCACGCTGGAGGCGATCCGCGACATGATGGAGTCGGACGGCGTGAGCTTCGACGAGGCGCTGCGCGACGTGGCCCAGCACACGGTGTTCACGACGCACACGCCGGTGCCGGCCGGCCACGACCGCTTCGATTCGGGGCTGATCGAGGAGCACCTGGGACCGTTGCGCGACCAATTGGGCATCTCGCACGACCAGCTCATGGGACTGGGCCGGGTCGAGCCGCACAACGGTGGCGAGACGTTTTGCATGACCGTGCTGGCGTTGAAACTTTCGCGGAAAGCCAACGCCGTCAGTTCGTTGCACGGCTACGTCAGCCGCCGGATGTGGGCTCACCTCTGGCCCTGGCGGGTCGAGGAGGAGATCCCCATCGGCCACATCACCAACGGCGTCCACACGCCCAGTTGGCTCGCCTGGCAGATGCAGCAACTGTACGACCGGAACTTCGAGGTCAACTGGTTCAAGCGGATCGGCGAGCCGGAGGTCTGGCAAGGCATCCACCACGTCGATCCGGGCGAGCTGTGGGAAACGCACTACGCGCTGAAGAACCTGCTGTTGGCCTTCGTTCGCCGCCGTGTCAGCCGACAGTGCCGCCGCCGCGGCGAGAGCGACGAAACCGTGGAAGCCGCCCGCAACATGCTCGACCCGAACGTGCTTACGATCGGTTTCGCGCGGCGTTTCGCCACCTACAAGCGGGCCGACCTGCTCTTGACCGACATCGAGCGGCTCTACGACCTGGTGAACGATCCGCAACGTCCGATCCAGCTCATCTTCGCCGGCAAGGCCCATCCGGCCGACGAGCCGGGCAAGCAACTGATCAAGAAGATCGCCAATTTGCGGCACGACCCGAAGCTGGCGGGACGCATCGTCTTCGTCGAAGATTACGACATCAACGTCTGCCGGCACCTGGTGCAGGGAGTCGACGTGTGGTTGAACAACCCGCGCCGGCCGTTGGAAGCCTCGGGCACGAGCGGCGAGAAGGTGGTGCTCAACGGCGGACTGAACCTCTCGGTGCTCGACGGCTGGTGGGCCGAAGCCTACGACGGCGCCAACGGCTTCGCCATCGGCAAGGGAACCAGCCACGTCTCGGACGAGATCAACGACCGCCGCGACGCCGCTGATCTCTACCGGGTACTGGAAGAGCAAGTGATTCCGCTCTATTATGACCACGACGTCGACGGTCTGCCGCGTCACTGGATCCAGCGGATGATGAACTCGATCAGTTCACTCGCCTGGCGATTCAGCGCCCACCGGATGGTGATGGACTACGTGAAAAGCGCGTACCTGCCGGCCGCCGGTGGTATGAGTTGCGACATGAGCGCGCGGTAGTCGATTTTGGATTTTGGATTGGAAGTCGGAGCGTCGATTCGCGCTGGCCCTACTGGCGCCCGACTCCTGAATCGTTCTCCGCCGTCGTCAGGCTGGACAGCCTATACTCGGAGCGGCCACGAATGAGACATTCACGAGCGGGTGCCGCACATGGCACGTAGGATGGGACAAGACCGCGAAGCGGGCGCCGGCCCACCATCGCCGTCAAATGGTGGGCCGGCGCGGGCTGCGCCCGTTTGTCCGATCCTACGATGACTGTCCCCTGTAACCTGTCCCCTATAACCTCCCTTCCCCGCCATGCCAAGCTGCATTCTCGCCTACTCCGGCGGTCTCGATACGTCGGTCATTCTCGGTTGGCTGCAAGACGAAGGCTACGAGTGCCACGCGGTCTATGTCGACCTCGGCCAGCCCTGCGAGGACCGGCAAGCGATTCTCGACAAGGCGAAGCGCTGCGGCGCCAAATCGGCCCGGATCGTCGACGCGCAAGAGGAGCTCTGCCGCGACTTCGCCTTCCCCGTCTTGCAGTGGCAGGCCAAATATGAGTGCGTCTACTTGTTGGGCACGTCAATTGCCCGGCCTTTGATTGCCAAGGCCTGCTTGCAGGTCGGCCGCGAAGTGGGGGCCGACGCCTTTGCGCACGGCGCCACCGGCAAGGGAAACGACCAGTGCCGCTTTCAGCTCGCCGCCGAGGCGCTGGAGCCGGCCATCGAGGTCGTCGCCCCCTGGCGGCGCGAGAAGTTCCGCAAGCGGTTCCCCGGCCGCAAGGAATTGATCGCCTATTGCGAGGAGCGACGGATCCCCGTCAAGGCGTCGGCCGCCAAGCCCTACAGCTCCGACGAGAACTGCCTGCACATCAGCTACGAGGCGGGCAAGCTCGAAGACCTTACGGTGAATGGCGTCGAGTTGGTTGATTTCGGCATGTCGGTCTCTCCCCAGCAGGCGCCCGACAAGGTCGAGCCGGTGACGATCTGCTTCGATGCGGGTGTACCCGTCAGCGTGAACGGCCGCCGCGGCAATGCGATGGAGATCGTCAAGGAGTTGAACCAGATCGGCGGGCGCAACGGCGTGGGCCGGGTCGACGTGGTCGAAAACCGCTTCGTGGGGATGAAGAGCCGCGGCGTCTACGAGGCGCCGGGCATGACGGTCCTCTACGAGGCCCACCGCGCCGTCGAGCAGCTCACGCTCGATCGCGACCTGACCCATCTCCGCGACCGGCTCGCCCCTGAAGTCGCCGAGATAGTCTACTATGGTTTTTGGTATCATGCCAAGATGGACGCCCTGATGGCGTTCATCCGCGAAGCCCAAAAGCATGTGACCGGCGAAGTGACGTTGAACCTTTACAAGGGGAACCTGACGATCGCTCGCCGCTCGAGCCCGCTCAGTCTGTACGACGAAGGCATCGCCAGCATGGAAGGGGGCGGCTCGTACAACCAGACCGACGCCGAGGGCTTCTTGCGAATCCAGGGACTGCCGGGGCGCGTGCAAGGCAGGATCAATCGACGCACGTATTAGCAGAGACGCCTCCCATGAAGTTCCAGTGCGTTCATTGCGGCCAACGATATGCGCTGCGCGACGCAAACGTCCGCACGGAATTCACTTGCCCAAGCTGCGGTGAGCGGTCTCCAATCGTTCCGGTCGACGCCGGCGCCGCGCCTTCGCCCGCAAAGCGCGCCACCGCGACGTCGGTTGGGGTGAAGTGCCAAGAATGTGGCAAACAGTACCGCCTGCCTGCCGACACCGTTGGAAGGCAATTCAAGTGCAATCAGTGCGGCACGCTGTCGCCGGTGTTGGCGATGGAAACTCCACGGACGGCGCCGGCCTCGGCGAAGGCCGTCGTGCCATCGCGCGCGGCGCCCCCCTCGACAACCTCGACGGCGCCGCAAGCGCCGGTTCAGGCTTCAATACCTGCTATACCTGTCGAAACGATCGCTTCGGCGTCGGTCTTGGAGAAGTGCCGCCAATGCGGTCTGGAATTCTGGTTGGAGGCCGAGAGGGCGGGCGCGCCACTCGTGTGCGAGCAGTGCCGGGCGTTCGCGCCGGGGTCGGCGGTCATGGCCTCGAATGATGGCGGTTCCAGCGGGGGCGATGATCTTTGGCCGACTTTGCCCCTATCGCCCGTGCCGCCATCGCCCTTGTTGGCGGACCTGCCGCCCAACCCGCCGGGCCTGGCCGATCTGTCAAACGACGCGGTTTCGCCTGGGGGGCTATATGCGCTCTCGTCGTTGCCCACGCGCGGAAGCGCACCCCAGCGGCCTGTGATTGCGTCCACCGCACGACCACAGACGGGTCGGAAAAGGCGGCAGAATTCCATCAGCTTAGGGGATGTCGGCGAATTTGACGACCTATTGCGAGTCGGCATCGTGTTGCTGCGCTTCGTGTTGGGGCCGTTGTTCGTTCTGATGGGCTGCCTCGGATTGCTTCTAACGTTGGCGTCGCTTGCAACGCCCCGTCCTACGGTGGAGCATATTGGAATCTTCAAGATAAACCCTGCTTTCGTCCGCGTCGCCCCGCCGCTCCCAGAGCCCGGCCATTTGGTGATGTACCTTACCGCGCGTTTCATCGCGGTCTCGCTGTTCGTTGGCTTCGGCATCGCTCTGATCGCCGGAACGCCTCCACGGGGAATGGCTGTTCTGGGAATCCAGTTCATGTTGGCGTCCTTCGCCGTAATCCTCACCATGGCGATCATCCTTGGCACCCTGAAGGCGCTCAATCAATGACACGCCACCTTCGACGTAAACCCTGACCTTCACCAGCGGTTCCCCCCGATTTCGCCTCGCGGCCACGTCCTCCGGTGAGGATAGGCAGTCCAGCAACACCTCCGAATGGGTCGTGACAATCACCACCGCCACGTTCCACGTTTCCGCACTGGATTGCCCTGAGGAGTTGCTCCTGATCGAAAAGGGCCTGGCGCGGCTGCGCGGCATCGCCGAACTCACGCCCGATTACCTGAATCGGCGGCTGCGCGTTCAATTCGACTTGGAGACACTCGACGCCGGCCAAATCGCCCAACGGCTGCGGGAGATCGGGTTTCCCGGCGAATTGGTGTCAACAACTGACGCCGGCGGCACCGCTTCTGAACCGCGTGCCGCGGCTAACCGAGCGGCGCCGGAAGTCACCGCCGAAGCCGGTGCCCGGCACGGCGGGGCCGCGCGCCGCATCCGCGCCACGACGCTGGCGGGGGGGCTGCTCCTTGTGGCCGCGGCGATCGTTCGTTTCACGATGGGCCAGGCCACATTCAGCGCCGATGCGCTGGCGGTCGCCGCCACGCTGGTCGCCGGCTTGTCGGTCGTCAGCGCCGCCTGGCGGGCCGTGAAACTGGGCGCGCTCGACATGAACGCCTTGATGACGCTGGCCGCCGGCGGGGCCCTGGCAACCGGCGATTACTTCGAGGCCGCCACGGCCATGTTCTTGTTCGGCATTTCGCTTTGGCTGGAAGGGACCAGCCTCGACCGCGCCCGCCGCGCCGTTCGTGGACTCGTGGAAATGGTCCCGCCCGTGGCCCACCAACTCGAAATCCACGGTGTCCGCGACGTGCCGGCGGCCGGCTTGCGGCCGGGCGACCGCGTACTCGTCAAGCCGGGCGAACGTATCCCCTGCGACGGCACGGTCGAACGCGGCGCGTCGAGCGTCAACCAGGCGCCGATCACCGGCGAAAGCCTTCCCTGCGACAAGCAGCAGGGCGACGCCGTGTATGCCGGCACGCTCAACGGCGAAGGCTCACTCGAAGTGACCGCCGACCGGACCGGCGACGAGAGCACGTTGGCCCACGTCGCGCGGCTCGTCGAGCAGGCCCAACAATCGCGCTCGCCCACCGAGCGCTTCGTCGATCGTTTCGCTCGGCGCTACACGCCCGCCGTGATCGCCCTGGCTTTGGTGGTCGCCGCACTGCCGCCTTGGCTGGCCACTTGGGGCATTGCTTGGGCGGCGGCCCACCCGGCCGGCGAATGGCTGCATCGCGGGCTGGTGCTGTTGGTGATCGCCTGTCCGTGCGCGCTGGTGATTTCGACCCCTTTGACGATCGTCTGCGGCCTGCATGCGGCGGCGCGGCGCGGGATGCTGATCAAAGGGGGACAGTTCCTGGAGCAGGCCGGCCGGATCGATTGCATCGCCTTCGACAAGACGGGCACGCTCACCATCGGCCGGCCCGATGTCGTTGCCGTCGTGCCGAGCCCAGGCCACACCGAAGCCGACGTGCTCCAGACAGCCGCCGCGCTGGAGGGCCACAGCGAACACCCGCTGGCGCAAGCGATTGTCTCCGCCGCCCGCCGGCGTGGCATGACCTGGGAGGAGCCGACCGACTTCGCGGCCGTCCGCGGCTTCGGAGTCGAAGGGAAGTGGAACGGAGCGACATGGCACGTCGGCAGCCCGCGTTTCTTCATGGACCGCCAGTTGGCCGACGTCGACGCCGTGCGCGCTTTCGTCCGCGACGCGACGGCGGCTTTGCCCGCCACGGTGGCGCTGGTGGGCAGTTCGGGACTGCTGGTCGGCGCCGTGCTGTTGGCCGATCCACCGCGGCCCGACGCCAGGGCGGCGATCGCGGCGTTACGGCGGTTAGGAGTGCGGCGCGTGGCGCTGCTGACGGGCGACGCCGAAGCGGTCGCCGCCCATGTGGCCAAGGCGGTGGGGATCGACGATTGGCGAGCGGACCTATTGCCGGAAGACAAGGTAAGCTGGGTACGGCGGCTGGCCGCGGAACACCCACGGCTGGCGATGGTCGGCGACGGCGTGAACGACGCGCCGGCCATGGCGGCCGCCTCGATCGGGATCGCTCTGGGGACGCAGGCCAGCGACGCGGCGTTGGAAACCGCCGACGTGGCCGTACTTTCGCCCCATGTGTACAGGCTGGTCGACCTGGTTCGCCTGGGCCGCCGCACGCGCCGCCTGCTGGCCGAGAACATCGCGCTGGCGTTGACGCTCAAGTTGGGCGTATTGGCGTTGGCGGTCTTCGGTCCTGTCGAGTTGGCCCGGCTTTGGCTCGCCGTCGCGGCCGACGTGGGCGCCAGCTTGCTTGTGATCGGCAACGGGATGCGGTTGCTACGAGAACGTGGTGGCTGGTGGCAGAGCCTAAGCGATGCCCCGGCTAGATAGCGACCGGGGCATCGCTTAGGCGTGCCATCGCTTTCGCTTGCTGCCCGCGTAGGCGTTTGCGTGACGCTCCCGCCACTCGTTTTCGCTCAAAAATCGGTCAAAACACCTCAAAATCGTTCGATTCAACGTCTTTCAAGCAACAACCGACTATCTACCATCCCGGCACTGCCTCAAAATCTCCGGGAAATACGCATGTCCGCCCGTCGTGGCACTTGATTTCCTGCTAACATGGAATTGCTAAACGGAAAAAAATGCGCGCCGGTTTCCGACATATTGGGGGGGTGAAAACCGTGGGACGGCCTTCCCAGGCCGCCTTCCGCCACGGACGGCCTGGGAAGGCCGTCCCACGCCTCGGAAGGCCGTCCCACGACGAGCGGGGCGCGCGGAACCCCCCGTCTCGGCGCGCGATGTTTTTGCGTGGAGTGAGTTTCTTTGGCAAGATGTGGCGTGACGAAGGCGTCCCCGGTGGTTGCTTGGGGCGTGGGCGAGGCCGATGAGGCCGCCGTCGAGG
>DATKSN010000022.1:0-12426 GCA_035531595.1 Pirellulales bacterium
ACACACGCAGGCTCCCCGGATTACCTGCCTTTCCCCGTGTCGCCCCGCAGGCCGCCTTCGGCGGCCTGCGGGGCGACACGGACGGTGGGAATGCGGCCGCATTCGATCTAGAAACCAACGTGAAACTCCAGGGGGCAAGCCGGGGCAAGCCCCTGGCATCTTACGAAGAGACCGGGATTTCCCAACGCCCCCATTTCGCCAATATCAAACGAAAGATGTGTAGAACAACGAGGGCTGACGCCCCAGGCTTGATGCCATCGCCGCTTCGCGGCGGACACGTTGTACCAACTTCACGCCATGAAACGCCGCTTGAGCGCGGGCTTTCCGCCTCGCAGGGGCGCGGGCGTACAGCCTGGGGCGCCAGCCCCAGGAATGTCCCGTGAAGAATGTCGTCCGCCCCGAAGGGGCGGTGTCGCCGTAGGGAGTTGAGCAACGACCGTCGAGCGCCGAATGACAGCTAGCGCCGAATGGACGGCACAGGTTCGATTTGCGCTCGATCTATCACTTCAGCTGCGCCCCCGTGACCTCGTGGGTTTCGCGATACGGTTTGCGCGCTTTATACATTTCCAGCCGCGAATCCAGGTCGTCGCGCATTTCCTTGTCGTCGGCGTCTACGAGATCCAACGCCTTCGTCTGCCAATCGACCGCCTCGTCGAAGTCCCCGGCTTCGGCGTGAGCCGCGGCCAGCGTGCTAAGAACGTAGAGGTCGGCGTCGCTGTCGGCGGCGACCGCCTGCCGGGCCAACTCGACCGCGCGCCGGCCGTCGCGGAATTGCGCTTCGGGACATGTGGCCAGGATCCAGGCCAGCTTCAATTGGTATTCGGAGCGGTCCAGATCGTACTCGGCGTCTTGCGGATCGAGCCGGATGGCCTCGTTGATATCCTGGATGGCCTTGTGATATTCCCCTTTCATGACCCAGGCGTCGCCGCGCGTTGCGAAGAAGTCGGAACGCGCGGGACCGATTCCGATGGCCGTGCCAAGATCTTCAATGGCCTTGTCAGGCTCGTTCCGCGCCAGATGGGCAACCGCGCGGCCGGCCAGACAGTCGGGCTGGTTGGGTGCCAACCGTAACGCTTCCGTGAAAGCCGCGATCGCGGCGCCGGCGTAAGGCGTGGCCATGTAGGCATTGGCACGCATGATCCAGATTCCCACGTCATCGGGCCGCCGCTGAAGGTACTCCGTCAGGTCGGCTACCGCCTGGTCGAATTCGTCCAACTCCAACTGATATTCGGCGCGCTTCAGATACTGCTCGGCGACTTGCGGGTCGAGCCGGATGGCCTCGTTGATATCCTGGATGGCCTTGTGATAATCCCCTTTCATGGCCCAGGCGTCGCCGCGCGTTGCGAAGAACTCGGAACGCGCGGGCGCGATTCCGATCGCCTTGCCAAGATCTTCAATGGCCTTGTCAGGCTCGTTCCTCGCCAGATGGGCATCCGCGCGGCCGGCCAAACAGTCGGGCTGGTTCGGTGCCAACCGTAACGCTTCAGTGAAAGCCGCGATCGCCGCGGCGGCGTAAGGCATGGCCAGGTGCGCCCCGGCACGCATGGTCCAGATTCCCGCGTCATCGGGCCGACGCTGAAGGTACTCCGTCAGGTCGGCTACCGCCTGATCGAATTCGTCCAGCTTCAACTGGTATTCGGCGCGGTCCAGATAATACTCGGCGCCTTGCGGATCGAGCCGGATGGCCTCGTTGCTATCCTGGATGGCCTTGTGATAATCCCCTTTCATGGCCCAGGCGTCGCCGCGCGTCGCGAAGAAGTCGGAACGCGCGGGACCGATTCCGATCGCCGTGCCATCGGGCGGACGCTGAAGGCACTCCGTCAGGTCGGCTATCGCCTGATCGAATTCGTCCAGCTCCAACTGGTATTCGGCGCGGTCCAGATAATACTCGGCGTCTTGCGGGCCGAGCCGGATGGCCTCGTTGAAATCCTGGATGGCCTTGTGATAATCCCCTTTCATGGCCCAGGCGTGGCCGCGCGTTGCGAAGAACTCGGAACGCGCGGGCGCGATTCTGATCGCCGTGCCAAGATCTTCAATGGCCTTGTCAGGCTCGCTCCGCGCCAGATGGACATCCGCGCGGCCGGCCAGACAGTCGGGCTGGTTGGGCGCCAGCCGTAGCGCTTCAGTGAAAGCCGCGATCGCGGCGCCGGCGTAAGGCATCGACAGGTAGGCCTCGGCACGCATGGTCCAGATTCCCACGTCATCGGGCCGGCGCTGAAGGTACTCCGTCAGGTCGGCTACCGCCTGATCGAATTCGTCCAGCTTCAACTGGTATTCAGCGCGCTTCAGATAGTGCTCGGCATGTTGCGGGTCGAGCCGGATGGCCTCGCTGATATCCTGGATGGCCTTGTCAAGCTCATTGCGCATGAGATGCGCAACCGCGCGGCCGGCCAGATAGTTAGGCTGGTTGGGTGCCAACCGCAACGCTTCGGTCAAATCGGTGATCGCGCTATCGGTGTCAAGCATTGCCAGATGCGCTTCGGCACGCATGGCCCAGATTCCCACGTCATCGGGCCGGCGCTGAAGGTACTCCGTCAGGTCGATGATCGCACTGGCGTCATCCCCCTTCCGGCGCCAGACGTTTGCGCGGGCCAGGTAGGCCGCGGTCAGTTCATGATCGAGGAAAATCGCCTGGCTAAAGTCAGCCAGAGCCGCGTCGTATCGGTTCTCGCGCTCATGCACTTCGCCGCGGTCGTGGTAAACCCAAGCTTGGGTCGGATCCAAACGAATCGCCTCGTCGAGATCGGCCAGTGCTTTGTCGGATTCGCCCCGGCGAGCCCGGATGGCGCCGCGGATGGCGTGAGCGAACGCGTTTTGGGGATCGAGCCGCAGGGCTTCGTCGGCGTCGGCGACGGCGGTGTCAAATTCGTTTCGCTTGGCGAGCACGGCGGCGCGAACGGCGAATACCATGGCGCATCGAGCGTCGCCGCGGATGGCTTCGTTCAAGTCCGCCAGCGCTTGGTCGTGCTCGCCGCGGCCCGCCAGAAGCCAACCGCGCGTCATCAAGAGTGGCGGCGCAAGCGGATCGAGGTCGATTGCCCGGCCGTAGTCCGCAATCGCCTTCTCGACGTCGCCCCGGTCTTCGGCAATGCGCCCGCGCGCGAAGTAGGCGCGGGCGAACCCCGGATCGAGCCGGATCGCGTCGTCGGCGTCGGCGAGCGCCGCATCGAAGTCTTTGGCCTTCGCCCGCGCGCGGCTACGGCCGACGTAGGCAAAGGCCGACGGCGCGAGTGCGATCGCCGAAGTGAAGTAATCCGCGGCCTCGCCGGCCCGAACGACGCTACTCGTCGGGATCCAACCGCCATCGAGTTCGAGCCAGTCGCCCTGGAGTTTCCTCACTTGATACCATAAGCCCGCCGGCGAAGCGCCGACGACCGGCGACGTGTCGTCGGCCCGCTCTCGAAGGCGTACTTCGGAAGTCTTGACAAGGACGTACTGACCCAGCCAGTCGGCCGGCTCTTCCGCCGCGCTGAACGGCGCTGGAAAACTGAAAGCCAACCCCGACAACGCCGCCAGCCAAAAAACGCGCCGCCGCATGGGAATACCCTCCTGGAGTTGATGCAGGGACCGATCGAAGTAACATGACCGATCGACGTTTTACGCCGAAACGGTCGAAACCGGCAATGCCAGTCGTTGGCAAAGTAGCGCCTTAGCCCGGATTATTCATGCTCCAGGGGAAACGCGCGCAGTCCGCGTCCCCCCCATACGAGCATCGGTGGGGATCATCGAGAAGCTGATGCCAGCCGGCCCACGAAACGGGCAGGGTCTTTTCAAACTGAATGCACGCACGTTGCGCAGCAATGTGAGTGCGCAAAGAAACCGAAGCGAAGAAAACCGATCTCCGAGAACCCCATGCCGGAGAGCAAGCCGCGTTCGCGGCATCATAATTGCCGCGCCACACTTCGCCCTACGCCACGTTGTTTTGGATCGCTTGGGAGGGGTTTCGGAGTCGGTTTTCTTCGCGTAGCGTATCGCCCCAAAACGGTGCCGCGGCGTGCCCATGGTTTGGCCGTACTAGGGCTGAGCCTTGCTTGCGCCGCGGGTTCGTGTGGAAAGGCTTGTATCGCATCCATCCCACTTGCTACAGTATAATTGCGAGCGACGGCAATTTTCATCATCATCGGAGGCTGTCGGATGTGCATGACTTCGAGGCGAGGGTGGCGCCAACCCCGGGCGAGGCGCCGCACGCTCACGCCCCAGGGCGCGCTGGCCGCGTTGTCGATCGCGGTGTTATGGGTGGGCACCGCGAAGGCCGGTGATGTTCCCGGTATTTCGCTCCGGCGCGAACTGGACGCCGCGGCCCTGGCGGCCCTGATCGACCGGGATCTGGCCGGCCGCTGGGACGCCGAGGGAATCGTCCCCGCCCGGCCGGCGGATGACGCGGAGTTTCTCCGCCGGGTGTCGCTCGACATCGTCGGCAAGATCCCCAGCGTCTCCGAAGTGCGCGCGTTTCTCGACGACCGCGGCCCCGAGAAGCGACGGCGGCTCGTCGAGCGGTTGCTGGACCGTGGCGCCTACGCCACGCATTTCGCCAATGCGTGGCGAGAACTGCTCTTGCCGGGCGCCAACAATAACCTCGAAACGCGAGGCTTGGCGCCTCCGTTCGAGGCCTGGCTAAAGATCCGTTTCTCGGCCGACACGCCCTATGACCGTTGGGTCACCGAGTTGCTCACTCCGGTCGCGATGACCGAGGCCGATGCGAACCCGCCGGCGCGTCGCTCCACGGTCGCCAGTCCGTTGGCATTTTATCAGTTCAACGAACGCAAGCCCGAAAACCTGGCCGCGAACACGTCGCGGGTCTTCCTGGGCACGCAGGTGCAATGCGCCCAGTGTCACGACCATCCACTGGCGCGATGGAAGCGGCGCGAGTTCTGGGCCTTGGCCGCGTTCTTCGGAAGCGCCGCGCCCGCCGAGACCCGTGGTTCGAGTACGGCGGACGAGGCGGGCGAAAACGGTAAAACGCAAACGCCGGCAGGTCCGTCGGCGCCGGTTCCTGGCTTGTCGATCAAGATTCCCGACACGGAGATGGTCGTCGAAGCGAAATTCCTCGATGGATCTTCGCCGGCTTGGCGACCGGGCGACGATCCCCGGCGGGAATTGACCCGCTGGATCACCAGCCGCGGCAACCCGTATTTCGCCCGCGCCGCGGTCAACCGGATCTGGGAACACTTCTTCGGCCGCGGACTGGTCGATCCGGTCGACGACATGGACGAGAGCAACCCTCCGAGCCATCCCGAACTGTTCGACGAGGTGGCGCGGCAGTTCGTTGACCACGGGTACGACTTCAAGTACCTGATCCGGGCCATCACGTCATCGCGCGCCTACCAACTGACCAGCCGCACCGACTTCGGCGGCACCGACGATCCGAGCGCTTTCGCCCGCATGCCGCTCAGGCGGATGACGCCCGAACAACTTTACGACAGCCTGGTCGAGGCGACCGGCTTCCGCGACACGACGCCGCGCCAGCAGGGGGCGGTGTTCGGCGTCGAGACGGGCCGGGCGGCGTTTCAAGCCAAGTTCGCCGACCAGAGCGCGAGGCGCAGCGAGGCGCAGACGTCGATCTTGCAGGCGCTGGCCTTGATGAACGGCACGTTCGTGGCCGACGCCACCGACCTCCAGCGCGGCGGAACCTTGGCGGCCGTGGCCGACGCGCCCTTCCTCGATACGCCGGCGCGGATCGAAGCGCTGTTCATGGCGAGCCTCAATCGCCCGAGCGAACCGGCCGAGGCGGAGCAGTTCCTCGCGTATGTCCAGCAGGCCGGGCCCGACGGCGAAAAGGCCGCGCTGGCCGACGTGTTCTGGGCGCTTTTGAACAGCGCGGAGTTCATCATGAATCACTAGGAGCCAGCCATGTTCCAATATCCCCCTCTCTCGCGCCGCGACTTGATGCGGCTGTCGTCGGCGGGCGTCATCGCCGGCTCGATGTCGGGCTGGTTTGAGGCCCTCGCCCGCGGCGCCGCGGCGCGGCCGGCGCGCTCTCGTTCGTGCATTCTGCTCTGGATGAGCGGTGGTCCCAGCCAGATGGATACCTTCGATTTGAAGCCCGGCCATGCCCATGGCGGCACGTTCAAGGAGATCGAAACCCGCGTGCCCGGCTTGAAGATCTCGGAGCACTTGCCTGGCCTGGCCAAGCAAGCCGACAAGCTGGCCATCGTCCGCTCGATGACGACCAAGGAGGGCGACCATAGCCGCGGCACGTACCTGATGCGCAACGGCTATCTGCCACAAGGCCCGGTTCGCTATCCAACGCTCGGCTCGCTGGTTTCCAAGGAGTTGGGCCGGCCGGAGGCTGAAATCCCGAACTTCGTCAGTATCGCTCCCTACCGCTTCTTTGCCCCGGCGGCCTTCAGCGCGGGCTTTCTCGGCCCCCAATTCGATCCGCTCCTGGTGGGCGACGGTGTGGGCGGCGGCGAAGAGGAAGGGGACCGGTACGCCCTCAAAGTGGCCGACCTGGCGGCGCCCGCCGACGTGAGTCGGGCGACGGTCGATCAGCGGTTGGGGCTGCTTGGCTCGCTCAACGATCGCTTCATCAGCGCCCATGACACGGCCAACTCGCTCGGCCACCGCATCGCCTACGAGCGGGCGGTCATGCTGATGCGCAGCGCGTCGGGCAGCGCCTTCAACCTCGACGAGGAATCGTCCGAGGCGCGCGACGCCTACGGCCGCAATCGTTTCGGCCAGGGGTGCCTGCTGGCGCGGCGATTGGTCGAACGTGGCGTGCCGTTCGTCGAAGTCACGCTGAGCGGGGTCGATGGCAATAATGCCCTGGGTTGGGACACGCACGTCGATAACTTCGAAATGGTCCGCAAGCTCAGCCAGGCGCTCGACGCGGCCTGGAGCCGCCTGATGATCGAACTGGCCGAGCGGGGCCTGTTGGACACGACCACGATCGTCTGGATGGGTGAATTCGGCCGCACGCCGAAGATCAACCCGAGCGGCGGGCGCGACCATTTCCCGCAGGCCTGGAGCACCGTGCTGGCCGGCGGCGGCGTCCAGGGCGGCCAGGCCGTCGGCCGCACCAGCCCCGACGGCGAGCAAGTCGAGGATCGCCCGGTCCAGGTCGGCGACCTGTTGGCCACGATCGTCAGCGCGTTGAAGATCGATCCGGCGACGCAAAACATCTCGAACGTCGGGCGGCCGATCAAGGTGGTCGATCCCAGCGCGAACCCGATCGCCGAGGTCTTGTCGTGAACCCCGATTCTGTAGGGAACGCCCTCCGTGGCGTTCCGGCGGTGCTCGTTGCGCTCGTCTGCGGGCAGGTGGTTTCCCCTTGCGCTCTGGGGCAGGAGGCCGACTCGCAAGATCTGATTTTTCTGGGTCCGATGCGTCCGCTTCTGATTCGGCTGCATGTGACGATTTACGGCAAGCCGTTCCGGCAGGTGTGGCGGGAGAACACCGCCAAGGTGTTTGCCGACGGCGACCTCGACGGCGACGGCGTCGTGCCGTTGGAGCCACCGGTCCCGCCGCCGACGCAACCAGCCGAGTTCGATGCGCTCGCGGCGGCCGTCTCGGCCGACCTGGGGCAGGACATGGCCCGCACCCGCGACGCGCTAAGGCAAGTGGCCAACGAACATGCCGGCAAGCTGACCGGCGAGGCGGTTGCCGAGTACCTCCAGCGCGTCTCGCCTCCGTTTGCCGCGATCGAGGTGCCCGGCCGCGCCGTGGCGGGCCAGGCGTTGTTTCCGCTGCTCGACACCGACGGCGACCAGCAACTGACGGCCGCCGAACTGAACGCGGCCGAAGTGCGGCTGCGGCGGCAAGACTTTGATGACGACGAGCTGATCAGCAAGCGAGAATTGGCGGTCGCGCCCTACGCGGCCGAGCTTACGGCGGCCAACTTGCCCGCCGCGCTTCCCGGTGCCGGACGCATCGCGCTCGTCGCGCCCGAGACCGACGGCGCGGTCGTGCGGGCGCTTTTGCTCAAGCGTTACGACCGCGACGGCGATGCGACGCTGTCGGTAAATGGCCCCGATCAAGGGGCCGCCGAGCAAGGAACTGCCGAGGCGCCGGCCGAGGTCGCCCTGGCCGCCGACCAACTGGCGGCGCTCGACATCGACCGCGACGGCCGACTCCATGGCGACGAGCTGGCGGCATTTGTCACCCTCTCGCCCGCGGTGGAGCTCAGCGTGCGATTGGGCGAAGCGCCGCGCCGTGTCGTCCGCCGCCGCGGCGATTCAACGGCGCGGTCGGGAGCGTCCGATGCGACCGTCAAGGTCTTGCCTGGCGAGGCTTATCGGGTTTCGCTGGCCGACGCCGACATCGAGCTGCGGCGCAACAACCGCAACCCGGCCAAGAGCCAGAACCAGGAACTGCGGCTCGACCAGTTCGACGCCGACAACAACGGCTATCTCGACGAAAAGGAAGCGGCCAACGTGCCGAACCTGGCGGGCGCCATGGCCTCGGTCGACCGCGACGGCGACGGCAAGATCTTTGGCGACGAATTCAACGCCTATGCCGAGCGCTTGAGCCGGGCGGCGGCCTGCCGGCTGCTGTTGGAAGTGGCCGACGACGGTCAGGATCTGTTCCGGCTTTTGGACACCAAGCTCGACCATCGGCTCACGGTGCGCGAACTGCGGGGCGCGGCCGGCGTGCTGGCGCGGCGCGACACCAACGGCGACGGCCGGCTGAATGGCCGGGAGATCCCACTGCGGATGGAGTTGGAGGTCTCGCGCGACACGCCCTCTCGCGCCCAGGCGGCCGCGGCGCGGCCCGTGCGCGGCGGCGGGACCGCGGCCCGCGGAACATCGCCGAAGAAAGGCCCCATCTGGTTTCAGAAGCTCGACCGCAACGACGACGGCGACGTCAGCCGCCGCGAGTTCGTCGGACCCGCCGACGTCTTCGATCGCCTCGACGCCGACCACGACGGCCTGCTCGACGCCGACGAGGCCGAGATGGCGTCGAAAGTGGGAACTTGACGGGGCTCCTCGCGCGGCGGGATCAATTCAATGGCCGAGTCGGTGAACTCCAAGTAGGTCAAGTGGGATGAGGAGGATGGCCTTCTTCACCCCTATAATATCACATACGATGTCGCCGTCAAATGGGGATGGTCAGCGCCGCCGCATTCGGCCAGCCCGCTTGAAAACGCGCGAGTTTGCTGGCATCATCAAGGGCGATTAACCATCCGTCCCGGCGAACCAAGCATGCCATCCGCAGCCGAATTAGCGAACGCTCCCGGTCAGCCCGCGATAGCGACGAAATTCGAGGCCCCGCATCCCGGCGCCCGCGAAATGCCGCGCTGGAACACCGGCGAACTGATCGACGCGCCGACCTTCACCTGGAAGAACTGGTTTGCCTTGCTCGGCCCCGGCCTGTTGATGGGCGGCGCCGCCATCGGCGGCGGCGAGTGGCTCACCGGGCCGCTGGTCACGGCGCGCTATGGCGGCGCCCTGCTTTGGCTGGCCACGCTGAGCATCTTGTTCCAGGTGGTCTACAACCTGGAAATCAGCCGCTACACGTTGTATTCGGGCGAGCCGATTTTCACCGGCAAGTTTCGCACCTTGCCCGGCCCGCGGTTCTGGCTGGTGGCTTACCTGCTGCTCGATTTCGGCTCGATCTTTCCGTACCTGGCGGCCAGCGCCGCCACCCCCTTGGTGGCCGTCATTCTTGGCGAAATGCCCGACGCCGCCGCGACCGAGCCGGTCCATTTCCTCGGCCTCGCGATGACGCAAAGAACATTGCTCAACACACTCGGTTACGCCATCTTTCTGCTGGCCCTGGTTCCTTTGATCTTCGGCGGCAAAATTTACAACTCGCTCAAGGTGGTGATGTCGTTCAAGATCGTCACCGTGTTCGGCTTCTTGCTGGTGCTGGCGTTCTTCTTTTCGCGGGCCGGCACCTGGACGGAAATTATCAGCGGTTTCGTGAAGTTCGGCAATGTGCCGGTCATGCGCGGCGAGGACGCCAACGGCAACGGCCGGCTCGATCCCGGCGAAGATTGGGACGGTGACGGGCACCTCGACGTTGATGAATCGCTCCCTCCAACGATCGACTCCAACGGCGACGGCCGGCCCGACAGTTGGCCCGACGCCGACGGCGACGGCAAGCCCGACACGTTTCGCGACCTTGACCACGACGGCATTCGCGACGGCGACAACATCGACAACGTATTCCTCTCGTTGTTCCAAGGACGCGGGTTCCCGCGGATCAACCTCAGCATGATGGCGCTGTTGTGCGCGATGGTGGCGATATCGGGCCAAGGCGGGCTGTCGAATACGCCGTTGTCGAACTACACGCGCGACCAGGGTTGGGGCATGGGGCATCTCGTGGGCGCCATTCCGAGCGTCGTGGGCGGGCACCACTTGCAGCTTTCGCACGTCGGTTGCGTGTTCCAGGTGACGCCCGAATCGCTTTCGCGTTGGCGGCGCTGGTATCGGCACGTGATGCGCGACCAGCTTGTGGTTTGGATGCCGGCCTGTTTCATCGGGCTGGGGTTGCCCAGCATGCTTTCGGTGCAGTTCCTGCCGCGCGGCACCGAGGCCGACAGGTGGACGGCCGCGGGGCTGACGGCCAAGAGCGTGGGCGAACATGTGGCCAACGGCACGGGCATGATCGCCGGCCCGACATGGGGCAACGTGTTCTGGTTTTTGACGTTGCTTTGCGGGTTTCTGGTGCTGGCGCCCACCATGGCCAGTTCCGCCGACGGCGTGATTCGCCGCTGGCTCGACGTCTTTTGGACCTCCAGCGCCCGCTTGCGGCGCGTCGACCCGAAGCAGATCGGCAAACTTTACTTTGGCGTTCTGTGTTGCTACGCCGTGTTCGGGCTGCTCGTGCTGAGGTTCGTTCCGGGTGAGGAGTTGATGGTTGTGGCCACGAACATCTTCAACTACGCGCTGGGCTTCAGTTGCTGGCACGCCCTGGCCGTCAACCTGATCCTTCTTCCCCGCGAGTTGCGTCCTGGTTGGTTCGTGCGGATCGCCTTGTTCCTGGCGGGAGTGTTTTTTCTCTTGATCGCCGGGCTGACCACCTACACGTCGTTGCGTTGAGGCACCGTGACGATGGGAATCCAGGCTCTAGGAAGGCCGTCCTACCACGGACGGCGGGCTCATTCGCAGCGCCTCGACCGGCAGAACCTGGTTGAGACTTCCCGAGCGGAACCCTTCCAGGTCGAGCGTGATGTACTTGAAGCCGAGCGAGCGCAAGTGCTCGGCCAACGCTTGCCGCACCGCCGGCTCGGCCATCCGCGAAAGCTCGCCGGGCGGAACCTCGATGCGGGCCAGGTCGCCCTTGTGGTATCGCACGCGCAGCTCACGCAGGCCCATGCCGCGCAGGAACTTTTCCGCTCGGTCGATCATCGCCAGCCGCTCGGGGGTCACTTCTTCGCCATAGGCCACTCGGCTGCTCAGGCAAGGACTGGCTGGTTTGTCCCAGATGGGCAATCCCCAGTGAGCGGCCAGAAGACGGACCTCGGCCTTGCTGAGCTCGCACTGAAGCAAGGGGCTGCGCACGCCGTGTTGGCGCGCGGCGCTCATGCCGGGACGGTAATCGCCCTGGTCGTCGAGGTTGGCCCCGTTGGCGATGACCGCCATACCCAACTCGGGAGCCAACGCCTCCAGTCGCATGTAGAGTTCGGTCTTGCAATGATAGCAACGGTCGGTCGCGTTGCGGCGATAGTCCGCTTTGGCGAATTCGTCCGTCGCGACCACCCGGTGGCGGATGCCGATGAGCCGGGCGAGCGCTTCGGCCGCGGGCAACTCGCCTTCGGGCAGACTGTGGCTGACGCCGGTGACCGCCACCGCCCGGCTGTTCAATGCCAATTCGGCCGCCTTGGCCAGCACCGCGCTATCGACACCGCCCGAAAATGCGACGGCGCAACTGCCATAGCCCGCCAGCGTCGCCAAGAGGCGGTCGCGCTTGGCCGCCAGTTCCGGGGGCAAATCAGGCATTTTGAAAAGTTCTCCGCCGCAATGCCGTGGCAACGCGGTTTTCGAGAGCCCGCAGTACTAAAGTGGGCGCCTTGAGCCTCGGGTTGTGTGATCCGTCCGCATGGTTCCGGAACCGAAGTTCCGGGCGTCGGCTATACACGCGGCCAAGGCCTGATTGGGCGCCCAGCGGACTTTCTTATCGGCTCCCCAAAAGTAGTCGTTGCAGCACGAACATGGCAGAGAACCCCTTCATCGTATCAGGGGCGGGCCAGGGAGGCAAGGCAGTAAATCTTGAGCGGCCGATTACTTGACCGCATTGCCATTCGCCGCTAGCATGAATTACGTTCATACGTGGGCAGCGCTCATCATTGGCCGCGCCGGTGGGATTTCCGCCGGCGCGGCCTTTGAGTTGGACGAGCACGCTCGCTAGGAGTCTGTCCGAGATTGACCTGTACCGGAATTGGGAGAATGGGGATACTGCGTGGGGTGCGGAGGAAAATGGATTTTTCCCGATGGGAGACGGATCATGGACGATCACGGCAAGCAGTTTCGGGCGTGGGATTCT
>DATKSN010000023.1:0-10571 GCA_035531595.1 Pirellulales bacterium
CCCGCAGCGCGCATCTGTGCCACACGCGCCGAGGCTTTCGTCGGGTAAAGGTACGGTTTTGCCAGTTTTTTCGGAAGCTGCGCTGGCGGGCGTCCATGTGAATGCTATGGCACATCGCAGCACGTCATTCCAGTCGTGGTCGGGCGGTCGCAGGCGATTGATCGCGCCGTGCAGCGAGGTCATCCGAGCGGCCGCCGCGTCGCCATGTGCGTCGGCATCGAAGCCGCAGTGGATCTGGTATCCAGCGGCGAGCAGGGCGCGCAGCCAAGGCGGATTGGCGCGCACGCCTGAGGTGGAGATGCAGACGTGCTGGGGGTGCAATTGGAAGCAACTGATCGAGTCGATGGCGGACTCGCAGAGCACGATGCTCCCCGATCCCGGGCGCCGATCCAGAAGTATCCCAGGTCTTTGCGCGTGCCGCCCGCCATTCCACGCCAGACCGGCGGCCCGATACCGCGGAGTTCGGCGCCGACGGGCCGTTGGGCCTTCCCCGTCACCAACAGAAAGACCGCATTGCCCCGGTCGTCCGCGTAGATCCCACCGGATTGAATCAACGGATCGAGCAACGTCGCGGAGAGACCGCGCCGTTGCGTGAGATACTGACGGACGCGCTCCAACAAGCGATGGGCGGGCACGGGCAAGCGCAACGAGCCGTACGGGCCACGAGCCGCCGCGGAGCGTGCCAAGGGGTGCGCGGCGGTTTGGCCGCCGCCGATTGGGCCAACCGCCAGGTGTTGCTCCAGCCATTCGACCGCCGTGCGGAAGTCTCCCCCGGCCAGATGCATCACCAGGTCGATCGTCCCGCCGCCCCCCTGGCCCCGCCGCCAGTTCATGAACTTGGGGCCGGAGACCGACAACGGGCCTTGTTCGGTGTGCCATTTGGACCGGTCGCGCGGATCGCGCTCGGCGCCGCGGCAGAGCAAGACGGCCTCCAACGCGATCTCACGGACCATCCCACGCTCCGCGTGGAAAATTTCTTCTGGACAGGGGGCCGCGACTTGCAATAATGGGGGGCATGCCGTCCATCAGTTTGCCGCCCCACAGGTTGCGGGAGGTGCCATGAGCGA
This sequence comes from Pirellulales bacterium, assembly GCA_035531595.1. Classification (GTDB taxonomy): domain Bacteria; phylum Planctomycetota; class Planctomycetia; order Pirellulales; family JAICIG01; genus DATKSN01. Next base: position 1,068 of record DATKSN010000023.1, read on the forward strand.
CTTGCGCAAGCTTGACAGCGCCGCGGGGTTGCGATCGCCGTCACGCGTGATGCCCGCCTCCGGGCCCGGCGTTGGCAAGACCGACGATCTGCCGCAAAACACCGTTGATTTCAAGCCCGCCGACCCGGACGCCACCTTGGAAAGTGAGAACATGGAGTTCTCCGCCGGCCCCGCAAAGGCCAAGCCCAAGACGATCGCCATACCCAAACATGTGGCCGGCTACGAAATTCTCGGCGTACTGGGGCGCGGCGGCATGGGTGTGGTTTACAAGGCGCGCCAGCCGGGATTGAAGCGCCTGGTGGCCCTCAAGATGATCCTGGCCGGAGGGCACGCCGGCGAGCACGACTTGCTTCGCTTCCGCAGTGAAGCCGAGGCGGTGGCCCATTTGCAGCACGCCAATATCGTGCAGATCTACGAAGTCGGCGAAGACGAGGGCCGGCCTTATTTCTCGCTCGAATTCGTCGACGGCGGCACGCTGACAAAAGAGCTTAACGGCAAACCGTTCCCCCACCGCAAAGCGGCCGAGATGCTCGCGGTGCTGGCCGGCGCCATGGCCTATGCCCACGAGCACGGCATCATCCATCGCGACCTCAAACCGGGTAATATCCTGATCGCGGCGGACGGCACGGCCAAGATCACCGACTTCGGCCTGGCCAAACGCGTCGAGGACGAAGACAACTCGCAGACGCGTACCGGCACGATCCTGGGCACGCCCGACTACATGGCACCCGAGCAGGCCTCCGGCAACGTCAAGGACGTCGGCCCCCTGGCCGACGTCCACGCCTTGGGATCGATGCTCTACGAGTTTCTGACCGGCCGGCCCCCGTTCCGCTCGGCCAGCATGCTCGACACGCTGCAGCAAGTGATGCGCAAGGAGCCGGTACCCCCCTCGCAACTCGATCCCAAGCTGCCGCGCGATCTGGAGACGATTTGTTTGAAGTGTCTCCACAAAGAGCCGGAAAAGCGTTACGCGGGCGCGGCCGCGTTGGCCGAGGATCTGCGCCGCTATCTGGCGGGCGAGCCGATCCTGGCGCGGCCCGTCAGCCCAGCCGAACGCGCCTGGCGCTGGTGCCGGCGCAATCCCAGGATCACGGCGCTCAGCGCGGCGGTGTCATTGCTGATTGTGGTCTGGGCGGGCACGGCTTCGTGGCTGGTGGTGAGGCTCGATCGTGAGAAAGGCAGGACCGACGACGCGCTGTTCCAGGCAAACGCGAACTTCCAGTTGGCGACCCGAAACGAAGCCGAGGCCAAGCGGAACGCCGAAATCGCCGAGCGGAAAGAAGCGGAAGCAAGCCACAGCGCGGCCGAGGCCAAACGGAACGCGGAGGTCGCCACGGAGAACGCCAAGACGGCCAAGGCCGAGTTCACGCGGACGGCCGATTTGCTCGCCACGCTGAGCTCGGAATTGCAGCAGCGCTTACGGCCGAAACTGGTCGGCGAGCAACCCAACCCCGAGGCGCAAACGATCATCAGCGACGTGCTCCAGTTCGTGCGTCAGGGCATGGACGCCTTGGGAAATCGCATCGAGTCGAGCGGGGTCACCGACTACGGCCTGGTCGCCACCTGCCAGCGGATGGGGAACGTGTACGCCAAGTTAGGTCACGGCGCCGAGGCGATGCGGCAATTCGAGCGGGGCTACAAGCTCGCAAGGAAGCTTGCCAACGACAACCCCGACAACGACCAGGCCCGTGCGAACCTCGGCGTGACGCTCCTGGATTTGGGCAAAATGGAGATGGAGCTCAACGACGATGCCCGCGCCGCGCGACGGTACTTCATCGAGGCCCGCTCCCTGCAACAGGAAATTCTCGACCATCCCAGGCAAAAAGACCTCTTCAAGCCGGAGGTCCACGAGCGGCTGCTTTCGTTCTACGAATACTACACCGGCATGGCCGACCTGGAACTGGGCCGTCCCGCGGAGGCGCGCGAGAGCCTGCTTGCCGCCCTTGCGCGCCGCAAGGCCCATTTCAAATGGATGCGGGAGGGCGGTAGCCAAGGCGACCAGGTTTCGTCCGCCGGGTATATGGCGCAGATTGACCTCGCGTTGGGAACGGTCGCCTGGCACTTGGGAGACGCGTCGGCCGTTGATGAGAACTTCGGCCAGTGCTTGAAGATCGTCAACTCCCTGATCCAGCAGTTTCCCAACCAATGGGATTTCCAGGGCGACCTGGCCGACACCTACGGGGCCTACGGCGACGCCCAGTGGCGGCTCGACGCGCGCGACAAGGCTCGCGAGGCGTATGGGAAATCGCTCGAGCATGTGTCGCTCGCGGTCGAGCGTCTCGGCAAAGACAGCCAAGAGTACGTCGCGCGCTATGCGCTCTTGGCCTTGGCCCATGAACGACTGGGGGCGATCGAGCGTGCCGAAGGGCACCCGGCCGAGGCGGATGCCCATTACGCCAAAGCGTTGGCGATACGCGAGGAGTTGTCGGTGCTCGATCCCACGAACCTCTCCTGGCAGGCCGCCCATGCTTTGACGCTGGCCCATTGTGGCCGGTCGGCCGAGGCGGCCAAGCGGGCGGAAGACGTTGCCGCCCGCGCGCCGCATGGCGGTGGGCTGCTGCTCCAGACGGCCCGCGCTTTCGCCGTCTGCGCCGCGAAAGCGGCCGAAACGGCCGAGCGATCGCAGTGTACGCAGTTGGCGATCGACGCCTTGCGCACCGCCGCCGGCGACGACTTCCGCGACCCCGCGGCGATCAGAACCGATCCCGACCTGCTGTCGCTGGAGAAGGAACCGGCGTACCAGGCGTTGTTGAGCGAGTTGGAGTCGAAGGCGATGGAAGTCGCCAAAGAATAATGACCTCGTTTACCTCGTTCCCACGCTCCGCGCGGGAACGGCTCCGCGGACGCTCGGCGTCCCTACACCGCGCCGCGGGCAGTTGAGTGCATCACGACGGGGCACGACGCGGAGCGTCGGAGACGCGCGTTCCCACGCGGAGCGTGGGAACGAGGCTATGAATGCCCGCCCAGTTCCTTCAGGACCGCGGCGACTTTGGGAAGTTCATCACCAAAGAGCCACAAGGGGCGGAGGTAGAATCCGCGCACGACGATCGACGCGATTTTTCCGTCGTTTTCGTCAATCGGCGAGTACCGCTTGCCGCCCTTGAGTCTAAAGGCGGCCAGCCGATCTTCGAGCGGGTCGACGATCCAGTATTCGGCCACTCCCGCATCCTCGTATTCGGCGTATTTGTCGAGCCAATCACGGTCCTTGCTGTCGGGCGAGACCACCTCCGCCACCTGGCTCGGCGCCCCGTCGCAAAGCTTATCGCTAAGCATCGACATGCCCTGATTCGTCAGGAACGACAAATCCGGAATTCGCAAACGGCCGTTCTTCAATCGGATCATTAAATCCGAGTTGAATGCCGTGCCCAAACGATGGTGGTCGACGAAGTCGGAGAGCACGCGGTAAAAAAAGCCGCTCAGCAACGCGTGTTGGACATTCGCGGGCGACATCAGAACCACTTTTCCGTCAACCCATTCAGCCTTCGTGTCTTCATCGCACCAGTCGAGAAACTCCTCCTCCGTCAGCGGCCCCGGGGGCGGCGGCTTGCGGCCGGGATCATCAATTTCGTGGGACGACCTCGGGACCGTGGCCATGTGGGGATCCTCCTCAATATCCATTATATATTTCACGCGGCCGACAATGAGACGTTTTGCCACGAGAAAGCGGTGGCTGGTGGCAGAGCCTAAGCGATGCCCCGGTCGCTATCGAGCCGGATTATTCATGGTCCCACTGCCGCTCACTCCAGTTCTTCGAGCCAGAGCCGGATTTCGTTTTCGTAGTCGCTGGCCAGATTGCTCATGACGAGTTGGCGATGGAAGCTGGCGGCGCCCCGCTCTTTTCCCAGGTCGGCCGTTTCGGCGTCGGAGAAACGGCACATCGGATCGGGCGCGATCAGGCTCTTGATCAGGTTCATCAACAGTTCGTTGCAGACCACTTCCCGGGGCAGCCATTCCGGCAAGCGAGCGACGAGCGAGCGCTTGGCCTCCAACAGTTCGCGGTAATTCAGGTTGCCCGTAAACGGGGGTTGGCCGGCCAGCATCTCGATCAGCACGTAACCCAGGCTGCACAGGTCGCTGCGGGGCGAAGCGCCGTCGCCGTCCAAGACCTCGGGCGCCGCGTAGCTGGGAGTGCAACTTCGGCGCTGGGGCGCGTCCTCGACGTCGAACGCCGAGCCGATATCGATGATCTTCGAATTGCCCGTGCGCTTGAGCATGATGTTCGAAGGTTTGATGTCGCCGTGGACGATGCCCTCGCGGTGCAGCGCCGCCAAGGCGCCCAGACACTCGCGCAAGACGGCGATGGCGATCCCCGGCTTGAACCGCGGCTGCTTCGGCCCGGCGGTGATGATTACCTCGTTGATATGGACCCAACGCTTGTTGCTGACGCGGCCCTTGGCATATTCCAGAAACGACGGCATCAACAGGCGGTGCAGGTCGTAGCCGTCGACCCACTCCATCTCCATGATGCGGATGCGGTTGCGGTCGACGAAATTGTGGACGTCGAGTAGGTTGTCTTGCTGGATCTGAGCGACGCGGGCGGAAACCCGCGCGATCCGCGCCATCGCCTCCTCGTATCCGCGCGTGTCTTCGTAGCTCTTGGGCGAAAAGATCTTGAGCGCGACCGGAAGCGTGAAGCCGTCGGCGCCGCGCCGCTGGCTGAGAAAGACCACGCCCTGGCCGCCGGAACCCAGCAGCTTCTTCAGGTGCAGGTGCTCGGTCCAATTCAGGCGTTGATCGGACAAGAGGCGGTCGTAGCGGTTGAGCAGTTCCTCCGGGCAGCGCGGCACCGGATGGCCGTTGCGCGACAACGTCAACGAGCCTTCGAGGTAAGTCGTGGTAATCATCCATTGCCCTCCGCCGCGGTTGAGTTGGTGTGCGGTGCCCACCCTACAGAATCGGGCACGGGTGCCGATCCTGGCCTTTAAGCGACTCTTTGATATTTTATGCGTCGGAGGCCGTTTGAGTCCAGACCGCTTGGCGTTCCGGCACGGGGAATCCCAGGCGTTTGTCGACCAGGTTCAGCAGCGGCCGTCCGGCGAGCCAGCGCCCGAGGTTTTCACAAAAAAAGTCGGTCATGTCGTCGATTCGCCGCGCGCTCTGGCCGCCGACGTGTGGCGTGATGATGACTTGGGGCATGTCCCAGAGCGGGCTTTCCGTGCCCAGCGGCTCCTGCTGGGTCACGTCGAGCCCCGCGCCGGCCAAATGGCCGCCGGCGAGGGCCTCAACAAGCGCGGCTTCGACCAGTAGCGGCCCGCGCGCCACGTTGATCAGGATCGCGCCGGGTTTCATGGTGGCCAGCGCTCGCGCGTCGATCATGCCGCGCGTGGTCTCGTTCAAGGGGGCGGCGAGGATCACGATGTCCGACTGGGCCAGCAGTTCGTCGAGCCTGTCGGCCGGCCAGAGGGCCTCGACGTAATCGGGCTTGTCCACGGGAAACATGTCGGTGGCGAGAATCCGGCCCTTGAACACGCGCAGCACCTCGGCCAGGCGGCGGCCGTTGCCGCCGAAGCCGACGATGCCGATCGTCGCGCGGTGCAGGTCGCGCGTCGGCCGGCGAACGAACTCCTTCCTCTGTTGCGCGCGGAAGAAGACGGGCAGGCTCCGCAGCAGACCGGTGATCAAGGCCAGAGCGTGCTCGGCCACCTGGTCGGCCAGAACGCCCGACGCGCTGCTGACCACGATCGGGCTGGCCACGACCGAAGGCGCGAGGCAATGGTCCATGCCGGCCGCCGACGACTGAATCCACTTGAGCCGCCCACGCCGCGCCACTTCGTTCCAAGGCACCGGATGGACCTTGGCGTGCCCGCAAAAAATGTCCGCCGCCAGGATCTCCGCCGCGATCCGTTCTTGTCCCGCGTCGACCAGTTCGGCGCGCGGCGCCGCCGCCGCGATCTGGTCGAGGTGCTTTGGTTCGACGGGGTAGCAGAGTACAATGCGCATTGGAAGGAAATCCGTGGGAAACGCCCAGCAAGGCATTGTGAACATTCCTTGTCGTCCGGCAAGGGAGGGCCATTCATGATCCCACCCTCGACCGCTCAGTCGAATCGCGGCGCGCGAGAACCCGATGACGCCGCGCGGCGGGAGAGCCACGTTCTCCGGCGGCGGCGTGGAATTCGCCGAGGTGGCTCGTGAGCGAGGCTTGCCGCACGTTTGGCCGCGGCAACCGCGTCCGATGCGTTTGCCCGAGGCCTTCGGCTGCGGCTGCGCCGCGTTCGACTATGACGAACCCCCTTCCTTTGTCAATCTTACGCTTCCGCGTATAGTGTGCCCATGCTCAATCGTGTGGAAAGCTGGTGGCGTCGTCCGGCGGGGATGCGCGAGGTTCTGGTGATGGCGTTGCCGCTGATCGTCTCGAACCTCTCGTCGACGATCATGATCTTCACCGACCGGGTTTTCCTGGCCCATTATTCGACCGACGCGGTCGCGGCCGCCTTGCCGGCCGGAAACCTGATTTACCTGGCCGTTTGCTTTCCGCTGGGCGTGGCCGGTTACGTCAACACGTTCGTGGCCCAGTACCACGGGGCCGGGCGCCCCGAGCGGATCGGACTCGCCGTGTGGCAGGCGGCATGGCTGGGGCTGGCGACGATCCCTCTGATGTTGCTGACGGTCCCCTTGGCCCCGGCGGTCATCCATTGGGCAGGACATCCGGCGGAGGTCGCGGCGTTGGAAATCGAGTTTTACCGGGCGCTTTGCTGGGGCGAATCGACCCTGGTGTTGGCCGCGGCGCTGTCGAGTTTTTTCACCGGCCGCGGCGACATGTGGACGGTGATGATCGTCGATAGCCTGGCGGCGGGGTTGAACGTGGCGCTCGACTACGCCTGGATCTTCGGGCATTTCGGGTTCCCGGAGTGGGGCGCGGCCGGGGCGGGCTGGGCGACCTCGGTGGCCACGTTGTTTCGCGTGTTGGTCTACATCGCGCTCTGGCTACGGCCCGTGTTCCGCGTGAAGTACCAGACGCTGGCCGGCTGCCGTTTCGATCGCGAGCTGTTCGGCCGGTTGCTGTGGTTCGGCGCGCCCAACGGCTTGCAGTATCTGATCGAAGTCGGGGCGTTCGGCGTGTTCATCGTGCTGGTCGGCCAGATCGGCAAGAACGAACTGGCCGCCTCGAACCTGGCGTTCAATCTCAATGCGCTGGTGTTCATGCCCGTACTGGGAATCGGCGTGGCGACCAGCACGCTGGTGGGCCGGCACCTGGGCGAGAACCGGCCCGACCTGGCCGCCCGCTCCACTTGGACCGCGCTCTGGCTGGCGGTCGTCGTGCTCTTGCCGTTGGCGGCGATTTACGTGCTGTTTCCCGACGCGCTACTGTGGGCCTACGGCAGTGCCGACGACTCGACGGCCGACGCCGCGCCGCGCGAGTTGGCGGCGGACCTGTTGCGCTTCGTGGCCTTTTACTCGCTGTTCGACGCCATGAACGTGATCTTCGCCGGCGCGGTCAAGGGGGCGGGCGACACCCGCTTCGCCATGCTCACCACCGTCTCGGCGGCGCTGGGCGCCGCGGGCTTCATTTGGATCAGCCAGGAATGGTTGCACCTCGGCCTGCACGGAGCGTGGTTCGTCGTCACCGCTTGGATCAGTGTCTTGGGCGTCGTATTCCTGCTCCGTTTCATGCAAGGGCGCTGGCGCGAGATGCGCGTCATCGAACCGCTCGCCGTCGAACCGCTCGCCGGCAATGCGGATTAAGAGTCTATCCCGAGTCTATCCCAAAACCGCCGGGCAGGCGGGACGCTCGCACCACAACGGCGGTTTTCCGGGCGAAGGTGACTGCGTACGATCCGTCGCCACGGCAAAATCGCCATCCATTTTCACTCGAATTCGGTCCAAAACGCTTTGAAATCGTCCATTTCGACACCATTCGAGCAACAACCGCTCGTCCCGCGCCCAGGTGTCCCGTCAAAATCAGCGGGAATTACGCACCCGCGCCGCTGCCGGCGTTTGATTTCTTGCTAACATGGAGTTGCTAAACGGCAAAAAAATGCGCGCCGGTTTCCGCCGTCTTGGGGGGGGGCGATTGAGGGCGCCGTTGTTTCCAGGGCGGCGCCCTTCGCTCTGGAATCGTGTCCGCGTTGGGGCCGGACGGCCTTACACCGTTTCGATTTCCGACGTGCAGTGCGGACAGCGAGTGGCCTTCAACGGGATGGAAGTCACGCAGCGCGGGCAGGGCTTGGTCGTGGGGCCGTCGGCGATCTTCAGCAGGCGTGTCAAACGGTTCATTTGATGCGCGGCGATGAACATCGTGAAGGCGATGATCAGGAAGTCGATGACGTTGTTCAGAAACGCGCCGTACTTGAGCGACACCGCCGGTTGATCGCCGATGCTCTCGCGTAGCGGGTACGCCAGATCCTTGAAATCGAGTCCGCCGATGAGCACTCCCAGCGGAGGCATGATGACGTCGTTGACCAGCGAGGCGACGATCTTGCCGAACGCCGCGCCGATGATGATCCCCACCGCCATGTCGACGACGTTGCCCTTGAGCGCGAATTCCTTGAATTCCTTGAACATCATTGTGGTGCAGGCATCCCGCCTGCGCTGGTTTTGCTTAGAGCCTATCCCAGGCGGGCTTCGCCCCCCTAGGGCCTATTTTAATCATCGATAGTACGGGGTGCTATATTGCACGCGGCCGAGAATGAGACATTCGGAAGTCTGCACACAGTATAAGCGGGCGGTTGGCACTCGCCAGATCCAAAAAAGAAGGCCTCGCCACGAACGCGGGGCGGCACGGCGGTTTCGGCGCAGCCGAAAATGCCCAAGAAAAAACTGGCAAAACCGTACCTGTACCGACAAGGAAATCCGTCTCGGCGGATTGCCCGGCTTTGGATGCGTTATACTGCACGCGGCCGAGAATGAGACGTTCACGGTGGCTGGGGCAGAGCCTAAGCGATGCCCCGGTCGCTATCTAGCCGGGGCATCGCTTACGCTCTGCCACCAGCCACCACCTTCTCGTGACAAATTGTCTCATTCTTGGCCGCGTGCAGTATAAGACTTCTTCACCCGCAACGCCCCTTCAGGGCTTTACGACATGGAAACGCCCAGGTTTCCTGGGGCTTACGCCCTCGTTGTTCTACACATCTTGTAAAGAGGCCAGGGGCTTGCCCCCTGGAGTTTCACGCTCGTATCTACACACGCAGGCTCCCCTGATTACCTGTCTTTTTGCCCGTGTCGCCCCACCGGCTGCCAGAGGCAGCCGGCGGGGCGACACGGACGGTGGGGATGCGGCCGCATTCGATTTATACTTCACGCGGCCTGCTTCAACACTAACCCGCAGCGCAAGCAAGGCGCGTAACCACTTGCCTTGCTTGCGCCGCGGGTTGGTGTGCGGACTTCCGAATGGCTCATTCTCGGCCGCGTGCAGTATAACGAGATCGGCAGAATTGTACGTGGCGTACAGGAGGCGGAGTGGAAGCGATTGTCGCGCGATAAAGCGCGTCATCGGAGAGAACGTCGTAGCGCTAATTGCCTTCGTCGTCCTCAAAGGTGAGCGATTTTGGGACATGAGTGACGATC
>DATKSN010000024.1:0-25917 GCA_035531595.1 Pirellulales bacterium
ACACACGCAGGCTCCCCGGATTACCTGCCTTTCCCCGTGTCGCCCCGCAGGCCGCCTTCGGCGGCCTGCGGGGCGACACGGACGGTGGGAATGCGGCCGCATTCGATCTAGAAACCAACGTGAAACTCCAGGGGGCAAGCCCCTGGCATCTTACGAAGAGACCGGGATTTCCCAACGCCCCCATTTCACCACCCGCAATCAAAAGATGTGTAGAACAACGAGGGCGTTGCCCTAGGCTGTGGAATTTGACCCCGTTGGGGTCGACGCCAGAGCCGCGGCATCGCCCACAATTGATGGCCAAGAGCCTATCCGAAAACCGCCACGCAGGCGGGACGCCTACACTACAATGGCGGTTTTGGGATGGGCTCAACGTCGAGCACGTCCCAAGTTTCACCGGACCTGGGCACCGCGCCGCCTCCGCTCACCGCGCTAAAAGGGCGTCCCTCGTCGTGATCGAACTGTTACGCGGCGGCTTTGTGGCTTGGCGGCGTGTCGACCAATGGCGCGAGCAATTCCAGCGTGCGGGCCGTGGCGCCCAGTTGGCCGGCGACGAACCGCCGCGCCGCGCCGCCCAATGCCCGCGCATATTCGGGGTCTGCCAGGCAGCGGCGGACGAAGGCCGTGAGCTCGCGATCGTCGCGGACGACCACCGCCGCCTCGTGGGCCAACAGCGCCGCGACAATGTCGCGGAAGTTGCGGGTGTTAGGCCCGAACGACACGGCGGCGCCATACGCGGCCGGCTCGATCATGTTCTGCCCGCCGCGGCTGCCGAGGCTGCCGCCCACGAAGGCGATCGCCGACGTGCCCCACCAGGCGCCCAATTCGCCCACCGTGTCGACCAGCAGGATTCTCGCATCGCCATGGGATCCCTCGGTCTCCAGGCGGCCGCGGCACCGCCAGGCTACGCTCGAACGGTCGAGCAGTTGCGCCACGGCGGCGAAGCGCTCAGGATGGCGCGGAACGATGATCAGCCGTAGCTTGGGAAACTCGTCGCGAAGCGCCAGGTAAGCGGCCAGCGCCGCGGCTTCCTCCCCCTCCTGCGTGCTGCCGGCCAGGAACACGAGGTCGTCGTCGCCAATGCCCGCCAGCTCGCGCAACCGCGCCGTGGCCGGGTTGCGGCGGTCGGTCTGCGCGCCGTCGTACTTGATCGAACCGGTCACGCGAACCGCATCGGTTCGGGCGCTCAGGTCGAGAAACCGCCGGGCGTACTCGTCGTTCTGCGCCGCCAACACGTCGACCCGCCGCAGGATCGGACCCACCAGCGCGCGCAACCGCCGGTAGCCGCGGTGGCTGCGCTCGCTGAGCCTGCCGTTGACGATCGCCACGCGAGCGCCGTACACGCCGGCGGCGCGGACCAGGTTGGGCCAAAGTTCCAGTTCGGCCAGCACGAGCAACTCAGGGCGGACCCTCCGCATCGCCGCGCGGACGGCCCAACTGAAATCGAGCGGGCAATAAAAGACCGTTAGCGCCGGATACTTCTTTCGGGCCACGGCGTAGCCCGTCATCGTGGTCGTCGAGACGACGCACTCCCATAGGGGCCGGTCGCGGCGGATCTCGTTGACGAGCGGCGCCAGCAGGTTGACCTCGCCCACGCTCACGGCATGGAACCAGACGCAAGGGCGATTGCCCGCGCGCGCCGGCACGCGACCAAGAAGCTTTTCGGCGAACCCCTCGCGGTACTTCCCCTGCCGCAGGGCGCGGTAGATGAGCCACGGGGATGCGAGAAGGAGTAGAAGGAGGTAGATAAGATTAAGGAGATATGGCATGGTGGTCGGTTGTCAGTGGTCAGTGGTCAGTGGTCGGAGGCCAAAAACTAGACTGGGGGGAAGTGATCTTCGGCAATGAGTGCCTCGCGCACTCCAATGAACTCTGGATGATTGATCTCCAGGACCGCGATCGTCGCGCGACCTATCGACGTGCGCGCAATGAGCACGGCCCCATGCCATTTGAAATGCTCGTCCCACAGGTCGGCCCGCGGTCGAAACAACCGCACGACGTCATCCGTGACGGGGTCAATTCCCGCGACATTGGATCCCTTGAAGTTATTACAATAAAAGCAGGCCAGAGCGAGGATACCGTTTCAACCAAACCCTAGTAAGGAGAAGAAGCTTGAAGTTATTACAATAAAAGCAGGCCAGAGCGAGGTTGTCCGCGACAGTCTTTCCTCCATGTTTCCGCGGCACGACGTGATCGATTTCAAATGCAATCGGTGTGAACTCACTGGGAAGTTGACAGTACTCGCACAGTCGGGATGCCCTCCGCCATACGAGCTCTACGAGCGATTTTCGCATGAGCGACGTCAACTGTTTTCATTTTGACGTTTAAGCGAAAGGCGTGCTTTCGATTGCATCAACTCGAGAAAATGTCCGACGCGCATGTAGCCGGCGATTTCGCGTTGCTCCGCCGACGTCAATTCGCCATCCTTGTTCTTGACGGTTAACTCGTGCATCCGAGCAATATCCTTCGGGCTGAACTTCAAACGCAGAAGTGCTCTTGCCGCTTCCACGGGCAGATCGCCGTCGTCGGGCATGATCACACGGCTTAGAATCGCCGTCTCGTCGTTGGTCGTTACGGTCGCCATCGTCGTCGTACTCCCCGACTGCATTATCTATTGCCATTTTACCGCTGCACGGCTTGATCCAGCAAGCTCGTTGTCCGCCCACGAGGACGCGGAGCGTTTGAAGAGCCGTTCCCACGCGGAGCCGACCCGCTGCGCGGGTGCCCCGAACGAGCATCGTCACGCTTCGGCGGGGGTGCCGCCGGAACGCATGTGGCAATTCTTGTATTTCTTGCCGCTGCCGCAGGGGCACGGGTCGTTGCGGCCGACCTGCGGGCCGTGCTTGCGGATCGGTTCGCTTTTCGGGGCCGTGTCGGAACCGTCGATGGCTTCCTGCCAGTCGCGGCCCATCTGGCTGGTCGACGAGGGGGGCGAATCGTGCGTCGCGGTGCTGTCGACCCAGGTCGAGCCGACGAACCCCTCGTCGAGTTGCTCCATGCGGAAGATCAGGTCGGTGACCTTCTCGCCGACACCGGTCCACATCAACTCGAACGTCCGCATGCCCTCGCGCTTGTACTCCACCTTCGGGTCGACCTGCGCGTAGCCGCGCAGTCCGACGCTGCTGCGAAGATGGTCCATCGCCAGCAAGTGGTCCTTCCAAGCGGTGTCGAGAATCTGCAAGACCAACGAGCGCTCCATGCGGCGGATCTCGGGCCGGAAATGGTCTTCGACCGCGGCGGACAGCATGCGTTCCAGCGCCTCGCGGTCGAGTTCGGCCAGTTCGTCGGGCGAAACGCGGTAATCGAGCGTCCGCTGGAGCCACTCGGTCAACGAGGCGACATCCCCGTTGGCGCCGCCTACCTGGGCCACCGTGGTCCGCTCGGCCGTCGTGACGTCGCCGCTCGGGCCGAACAAATTGTCGACCCGTTCACGCACCTCAACCAGCGCCTGATTGGCGCGCCGCTGGTGCTCGCGGCTATGGTCGATCAACAGCGCGCGGATTTCATCGCGCTGCTTGTTTCGCAAGTCGTCGAGATTCAATTCGACGTTGAACCGCTCGCGGGCCCAGGCCACGAGCTTTTCGCGGTCGTAACGCTTGGCGCCGGAGGAATCGCGGGTGGTGAAATGATACAGCCCTGCGAGCACCGGGTATTCCGTTTCCCGCTCGTCGTAGGCCGCTTCGGCTTTCCCCCGGACCAGTTGCTTGAACGCGCTGGGCTCAAGCCCGCGCACCTCGTCCGGCGGCAACTCGATTCCGAATTTGTAATGCACCCAGCCGCAGGCGGTGCGAAGGCCGTAGCCGGGGTCGAGAAAGCGAGCGCCCTCCGCCAGGTCGGTGTTCTCGATCGCAGCGCGCGATTTTTCAATCAGTAGTTCGCCGACGTGGTCGTGGCCGACCTTCTTCAGGTCGCGGTCGCGGAGGTTGAGGCCCCAGCGCACGTTGGCCAGCTTGGCCAAAGCCTCCCAGTTCCACTCGTCCTCCTCGGCGTCGGCGGGCAGGTTCTCGTCGATCGCCTCGAGCACCTGCCCTTCGGCCATGCGCTGGGCCTCGTCCTTGGCCATGCGCTGGGCGGCGTCGAATTCGAGCCCGCGGAAATCGCCGGCGTCCAACTCGACGCTCAACTCGCCCCCGACCCATTTGGCGAACGTCGTGGTGCCGTAGTCCTTGGCCAGAAAGTCGTCGAGGTACTGCTCGATCTGCCGTTCGATCATGTCCATGATCTTGGTCTTGCAGTTGACTCCCCCCAGGATTTCCTGGCGGAAGCCATAGACCCTCTTGCGCTGCTCGTCCATCACCTCGTCGTATTCCAACAGGCTTTTGCGGGTTTCAAAGTTACGTTCCTCGACCTTCTTCTGGGCGCCCTCGATGCGGCGCGTGACCATCGAGCTTTCGATCGCCTCGCCTTCCTGCATTCCCAAGCGGGTGAGCACGTTCTTGACCCACTCGCCGGCGAAGATCCGCATCAGGTCGTCTTCCAGCGAAAGGAAAAAACGGCTGGAGCCGGGATCGCCCTGGCGCCCGCAGCGCCCGCGCAACTGAAGGTCGATCCGGCGCGCCTCGTGCCGCTCGGTGCCGATGATGTGCAGGCCGCCGAGCGTTTTGACCTCCTGGCCCTCGGCCTTCATCTGTTCGCGGTCTTCGATTTCCTTGACCAGGGCGTTCCATTCGTCCTGGGGGACGTCGAGCCGCGTTTCGTACTTTTTCTGGAGCAAGGCCCAGGCCATCGTCTCGGGATTTCCGCCCAGGATGATGTCGGTTCCGCGGCCGGCCATGTTCGTGGCGATCGTGACGGCGTTCTTGCGGCCGGCCTGGGCCACGATTTCGGCCTCGCGCTGGTGGTGCTTGGCGTTGAGCACCTCGTGCTTGACGCCGCGGCGGCCGAGCATGGCGCTGAGCCGCTCGCTTTTCTCGATCGACACGGTTCCGACCAGGATCGGGCGCCCGCGCCGCTCGAGGTGCTTGATCTTCGCCTGGTCGAGCCATTGCCGTTCTTTCGAGTCGAGCGGCTGGAACTCGAAGCGGCCCTCTTGCTCTTTGGTGATCGTGCCCGTCAAGTGCTCACCGTCGCTCAATTCGACCTGGTCCCACTTGTGCAGCCGCTCGATTTCGTCGACGATCGCCTCGAATTTCTCACGCTCGGTGCGGTAGATCACGTCGGGCGAGTTGAGCCGCCGCATCTCGCGGTTCGTGGGGATGGCGAGCACGTCGAGCTTGTAGATTTTCCAGAACTCGGCCGCTTCGGTCATGGCGGTGCCGGTCATGCCGCTGATCTTGTCGTAGAGTTTGAAGAAGTTCTGCAAGGTGATCGTGGCGTAGGTCTGGTTTTCGGCCTTGACGGGCAGCCCTTCCTTGGCCTCGACCGCCTGGTGCAGCCCGTCGCTCCAGTTGCGGCCCGGCATCAGGCGGCCGGTGAACTCGTCGACGATGATCACTTCGTCGCCGTCGACGACGTAGTTCACGTCGAGCTTGTAGAGATGGTGGGCCTTGAGCGCGTTGTCGATCAGGTGCGGCCAGTCCATGTTGCCGGCCGTGTAGAAGCTCTCGACGCCGGCCAGCCGCTCCGCCTCGCGCACGCCCTCGTCGGTGAGATGGGCCGAGTGCTCCTTTTCCTTGACCTCGAAGTGCAGATCCTTCTTCAACTGCCGCGCGATCTTGTCGGCCTTGGGATAGCGGGTCACGTCGTCGTGGGCCGGACCGGAGATGATCAAGGGCGTGCGCGCCTCGTCGATGAGGATGTTGTCCACTTCGTCGATGATCGCATAGTGCAGCTTCTTCTGGCACTGCTGGTTCCACTTTTGGTAGCGGTCGTCCCCCTTGGCGGCGAGCTTCATGTTGTCGCGCAAATAATCGAAGCCGAACTCGTTGTTCGTGCCGTAGGTGATGTCGCAGTCGTAGGCCTTCTGCCTGAGGTCGGGATCCATATCGGGGTAAATGGCCCCGACGGTCAGTCCCATGCCCATGTAGATCGGTCCCATCCATTCCATATCGCGGCGCGCCAGGTACGGGTTCACCGTGACGACATGCACGCCCTTGCCTTCCAGGGCGTTGAGGTAGGCCGGCAGGGTGGCGACGAGCGTCTTTCCCTCGCCGGTGACCATTTCGGCGATGGCCCCCGAATGCAGCACCATGCCGCCCATGAGTTGGACGTCGTAGTGCCGCAGGCCAATCCAGCGGCGGCTGGCCTCGCGGCAGACGGCGAAGGCCTCGACCAGCAGATCGTCGGGCGTTTCGCCCCCGCTGAGCCGCTTGCGAAACTCGGCGGTCTGGCCGCGGAGCTCCTCGTCGCTCATGGCGTTGTATTTCGGTTCGAGCGCATTGATCGCGTCGACCTTGGGCTGTAACTTCTTGATATATCGGGCGTTCGACGATCCGAAGATCGACGTGATCCCGCGTTCGAAGATCCGCGCGATGCCGCCGAAGAGGACACCGAGGATTTCCCAGATACGTTCGAGCACTTCCATAGGCGTAACATTTTCCTGTGACGTAGTTTATAGCGTCGGTATCAAGTGGTCAATATGGACGATTCTCCCCCACGCTCGCTTTCGTCGCTCAGCGTCGCCGTCGTGGGGTACGGCTCGATCGGCAGGCGGCATTGCGACAATCTGGGCGAGCTCGGGATCGCGCGACGCCTGGTTGTTCGGCGACAAACCGGCGCCCGAGCGGCGTTCGCCCCCCCGGCCGGCGTGACGGTGGTCCATTCGGCCAAGGCGGCACTGGCCGGCGGAGTCGATTTGGCGATCGTCTGCAACCCGACTCGCTGGCACGTCGACACGGCACTGGAATACGTGTCGGCCGGCGTACCGGTGCTCGTCGAAAAGCCGATTTCCAGCGACCTGGCGGCGGCCGAGCGGTTGTCGACCGAGGCGGCCCGCGGCGGGGTTTGGGCCGGCATGGCCTATTCGTTACGCTATCATCCCGCCTACCACCTGGCGCGTGAGGCGATTCTCGCCGGCCGGATTGGCCGCGTGCTGTATGCCAAGGCATGGTTCGAGGGATACCTGCCCGATTGGCATCCTTGGGAAGACTTCCGGCAGAGCTACGCCGCGCGCCGCGACCTGGGAGGCGGCGCTTTGCCGACGTTGGACCATGAGATCGATTACTTCAACTGGTGCCTGGGCACCGCGGTGTCCGCCGTCGGTCGGACGGCGAACAGCGGCGCCCTGGGGATCGACGCCGATGACGTGGCGATGGTCACGGTGGGCTACCCCGCGGGGGTCGTCGCCGGCGCCGTGTTCAGCTTTTGCCGCCGCGACCGCAGCCGAGGGTTTGAATTCGTCGGCAGCGAAGCCACGTTGACGATGCGCTTCGAGACCTCGCGTCTGGAGTTGCTACCAGGCCAGGACCAGCCCGCCGAGGTGCTGTGGGAGGGAATCGGTTATGACCTGAATGACATGTATTTGGAGATGCTCCGCGGCGCCTTGACCGCTTTAGCCGGAGGCCACCCGCCGCCGGTCGCGTTGCAGGCCGGTGTCGACGCATTGCGGGTTGCGCTGGTATACACGACGCCATGATCGTGAAATGGGCCTGTGTTTTCTTGTCAACATCGGGAACATGCTCGTGGAATCGTCCCGCCGGCTCGACATCCTGAAGCGTCTTTTCAGCCTCGACGGCCAGGTGGCCGCGGTCGTGGGGGGCGCGGGGCGGATCGGCAAGGCCATCTGCCGGGCATTGGCCGAAGCGGGGGCCGACGTGGCGATCGTCGATCTCGATGCTCAAGCGGCGGCGACACTCGGCCTCGAATTGGCGCTTGGCACCGGCCGGCCCGTGATTGCCGCACCCGCCGACGCGACGAAAGCCGCCGAGTTGAACCGCGCCGTCGAACAGATCTCGGACGAACTTGGCCCGCCGCGATTACTCGTCAACTCGGCTCAGTTCCGCGGCGGCGGTTTCTACTCCTCGCGCGTCGAAGACTACCCGCAAGCGGCCTGGAACCAGGTGCTGGACGTCAACCTGACGGGGGTCCACCTCGCTTGCCAGGCGTTCGGCCGTTCCATGCTCCGGCATGGCGGCGGAGCGATCGTGAACCTCGCCTCGACCTACGGCGTCGTCTCGCCCGACCCGCGGATCTATGGCGATTCCGGCGTCAACTCGCCGGTGGCCTACGCCGCGGCCAAGGCGGGCGTGATCAACCTCACACGCTATCTGGCGGTCCATTGGCGCGAGGCGAACATCCGCGTCAATTGCCTCGTCCCCGGCGGCGTGTTCGACCAGCAGAGCGCCGAATTCGTCGAAAACTACTGCCGCCGAACTCCCTTGGCCCGGATGGCGACGCCGGAAGACTACCAGGGAGCGGTACTGTTCATGCTCTCGCCGGCGTCGGCCTACATGACCGGGGCGGTGGTCACGGTCGATGGCGGCTGGACGGCGTGGTAGGAAAGGAGAAAGGAGAAAGGAGAAAGCCGCCATGGGCGGCTTTCTAGCCCACACAACCGGAAGGCCCCCTGGGGCCGCATGGCATGGCATAGCGGTTTCGGCGCAGCCGAAAATGCTTAAGAAAAAACTGGTAATACATTACCTGTACCGACAAGGAAATCCGTCTCGGCGGATTGCCCGATTGTGGACGCGTTAAGACTTCTTCCCACGGGACGCCGCTCTGTGCCACACGCACGGAAGCTTTCGTCGGGTAAAGGTAAGGTTTTGCCAGTTTTTTCGGACTGCGCGACGATCGTCCTAGCTCGCGTCTTCTATTTTCGTTACGCCGTGCTTGTTGATGGATGCGTCCGCAAACATCGTGGGTGGCATCCCCAGAATCGCCGGAAAGGCAAAATAAATTCGCCTTCATCCGAGGAAAGCATCGACACGGGTGGCACAGAGGAGCGTGGGGTGGGAAGAAGTCTTAACGCGTCGAGGGCCGGGCAAACCGCTGACACGGTTGGCCTTCTCGGTAAAGTGCGAATTTATTTTGCCTTTCCGGCGGTTGTCCCTTTTCTTTCCTTCGCTTTTC
This sequence comes from Pirellulales bacterium, assembly GCA_035531595.1. Lineage (GTDB taxonomy): Bacteria > Planctomycetota > Planctomycetia > Pirellulales > JAICIG01 > DATKSN01. The sequence continues at coordinate 8,944 of DATKSN010000024.1, forward strand.
TTTCCTTCGTCAATGGTCCCTGCTCATTTTCGTTATGAAAATCCTTTTCACGATCCCGCACTACTATCACCACGAGCCTGGGGGCCGGTTCTGTTCGCTGGCGCAGGAACCGCAAGTGCGGAAGCAGGCCGTGGCGGCATGCCTGGCGGCGCTTTGGAACATTTTCGGCCGCGAGCAACGGATGCTGCACATCGCGCGCCGCGCCGCGATCCCAGCCAACCAGGAATTGTCGCACGAAATCGACGTCGTCATCTGCACGACGCACGGCCGGCACCTGCTGGACCAATTGCCCGTGCCTCCGCAACTCTACACGCATCATGCGACGCGGGTCGAACCGCTCCTGTTGGGGTTCGAGTGCCAGGCCGTGCTGCGCGAGGCCTTGGGCCGTTACGACTATTACGCCTATCTCGAGGACGACCTGATCCTGCTCGACCCCTGGTTCTTCCACAAGCTGGCCTGGTTCGACCGCCTGGCGGGATTCGAGTGCCTGCTTCAGCCGAACCGCTACGAAGTGGCGGGCCACGTCGTCGCCCGCAAGGTCTACGTCGACGGCGACTTGCGGCCGCCTGTCACGGCACGCTTCCGCGACCTGCGGGCCTCACCGGACATTACGGCCGAAATGTTCGGGGCGCCGCTGCGGTTCCGGCCGGCGTGGAACCCGCACTCCGGCTGCTATTTTCTCACGGCCGGGCAGATGGCTCATTGGGCGGCGCAACCCTATTTTCTCGACCGCGACACGAGTTTCATCGGGCCGCTGGAAAGCGCCGCGACGCTGGGCATCCTGAAAGCGTTTAAGGTCTTCAAGCCGTCCCGCGAGCAGGCCGGCTTTCTCGAAATCCAGCATGTGGGCACGCAGTTTCTGAGCCAGGTCGGCACGCTGCTCCCCTTGGCCGACGACGACCCGCCGTAACCCTCCCCGGTCGCTATCGGCCTTGCCGACCCGGCGTCAACGCCGGGCCGAATACCGCTTCGCGGTAACGCCCCGTGAACGGGGCAACGACGCGCCGGGACGCTGCGAAACAGAAACGGACTGTAGAACGCTTCGGCCGCCGCTTTTGACCCAGGCGTAAAAAGATAAAGGGATTGCCGGGCGACTTCTCGTGTTTCGCCTCATCCGGAAACGGAGTATTCCTGGCCGATGCGAGGCATTGAGAACAGGCATGCTCGAAGCCTCCAATGACGCCGCCACATCAACTCGCTATACTGCACGCGGCCGAGAATGAGACGCTCACGGTGGCTGGGGCAGAGCCTAAGCGATGCCCCGGTCGCTATGTAGCCGGGGCATCGCTTACGCTCTGCCACCAGCCACCACCTTCTCGTGACAAAATGTCTCATTCTTGGCCGCGTGCAGTATAATCTGGGCCTCCCCTTGTCCTCTCGATCCCCAGGCCGTCGCCCTGGGATTGATCGCTTTGGCGCCAATCCCAAAGGGGTTCTCATATCCGAACGCCCCCTGGAGTTTCACGTTGGTATCTAGATCGAATGCGGCCGCATCCCCACCGTCCGTGTCGGCCCGCGGGCCGACACGGGGAAAGGCAGGTAATCCGGGGAGCCTGCGTGTGTAGAAACGAGCGTGAGACTTCACGGAGCAAGCCCGTGGCCTCTTGGAAGATGTGTAGAACAACGAGGGCGTCGGCCCCAGGAATGTCCCGCGAAAAATGTCGTCCGGTCCGAAGGGGCGGTGTCGCGCTAGAGTGTTGACCGGCAAGAAGGGACGGATCGCCTGATCGAAGATGGCCAGTTGGGGCGGCAAACTTCGCAAGCCGAAAGCGCGGCCAAGTCGCATGGCGCATGCGGATGCTCGTGTGGGGACGCGGAGCGTCCGCGGAAGCGTTCCCACGCGGAGCGTGGGAACGAGTGACTGACCATAATGAAGATTTTTCTCTGGACAGATGGCCGCGACTTGCAATAATGGGGGGGGCATGCCGTCCAACAGTTTGCTGCCCCACGGGTTGCGGGAGGTGCCATGATCAACTTGCCTAAGCGGATTGGAGAGACCATTGAGCTCCCTTCCAGGGAATCTCTGGCTTCCGGGGAATCTCTTGAACCGTCGGCGCGCTTCTCGTTGGGCAATTCGGCGGAGGGCGCTGAATTTTCTCCGGCGGTCGCCGTCGGCGCTACGATCGAAGCCGACTCGCTGCCCAAGGCGGGGACGCAGGATGTCATTCCCGCTTCCGGACCCGGCGCGGGCAAGACCGACGACATGCCGCAACACACTCTCGATTTCAAGCCGCCCGATCCCCATGCCACGATCGATAGCGAGAACCTCGAGTTCTCCGCCGGCCCCGCGGCGCCCAAGCCCAAGACGATCAAGGTTCCCAAGCATGTGGCCGGGTACGAGATTCTGGGTGTGCTGGGCCGCGGCGGCATGGGCGTGGTCTACAAGGCGCGCCAGCCGGGGCTGAAGCGCTTGGTGGCCCTCAAGATGATCTTGTCCGGTGGGCACGCCGGCGAGCATGACCTGCTCCGCTTCCGCAGTGAAGCCGAGGCCGTGGCCCGCTTGCAACACGCCAATATCGTGCAGATCTACGAAGTCGGTGAAGATGAGGGGCGGCCTTATTTCTCGCTCGAATTCGTCGACGGCGGCACCCTGACCCAAGAGCTCAACGGCAAACCGTTCGCCCACCGCAAAGCCGCCGAGATGCTGGCGGTGCTGGCCGGCGCCATGGCCTACGCTCACGAGCACGGCATCATCCATCGCGATCTCAAGCCGGGCAACATCCTGATCGCAACCGACGGCACAGCCAAGATCACCGACTTCGGCCTGGCCAAGCGCGTCGAGGACGAGGACAACTCGCAGACGCGCACAGGCACGATCCTGGGCACGCCCGACTACATGGCGCCCGAGCAGGCGGCCGGCGACACCAAGGACGTCGGCCCCCTGGCCGACGTCTACGCCTTGGGATCGATGCTCTACGAGTTTCTGACCGGCCGGCCCCCGTTCCGTTCGGCGAGCATGCTCGACACGCTGCAGCAAGTGATGCGGAAGGAACCGGTACACCCCTCGCAACTCGATCCCAAGCTGCCGCGCGATCTGGAGACGATCTGTTTGAAGTGTCTCCACAAGGAGCCGGAAAAGCGCTACGCGGGCGCGGCCGCGTTGGCGGAAGATCTGCGCCGCTATCTGGCGGGCGAGCCGATCCTGGCGCGGCCGGTCAGCCCGGCCGAGCGCGCCTGGCGCTGGTGCCGCCGCAACCCGAGGACCACGGCGCTCAGCGCGGCGGTGGCCCTCTTGATCGTGGTCTGGGCCGGCACCGCCTCGTGGATGGCGGTGCGGCTGAATGTCGAGAAGGATAAGACCGAGGATGCGCTGGGTTTGGCGAAGGAGAACGAGCGACTCGCCACACAGAACGCGATCACCGCCGAGGAAAAGGCCAAGGAAGCCGATTGGGCGCGCGGCCGCGCGGTGGAGAACATGAAACGCGCGCGCAGCAACGAGGTGGCCGCCAAGAGCCAGCACCAGAGGGCCGCCGACCAGATGGTCGCGCTGGGTGGCGAATTGCAGGGCCTGCTGCAACAAAAGCGCGGGCAGGAACTGGCTGGCCCGGAACTGCGTGCCCTCGAGGATGAGATCCTCAACCTGGTGCAGCGCAAGGTGGTGGCGCTGGCCGAAGACATCGACGCCAGCGGCGCCATCGATTACGCCACGGTGGTCACATGCCAGCGGCTGGGCAACCTGCTGGTGCGGCTGGGGCACGGCGACCAGGCGATGCGGCAATACGAGCAAGGCTACCGATTGGCCAAGCAGTTGGCCGATGCGCGGCCGGACGACGACACGGCCCACGCCAACCTGGGCCTGATGCGGCTGGAGATGGGCAAGATGATCCGCGAACTCAGCGACGACGCTCAACTCGCGCGGGAGTACTTTCTTGAAGGCCGCGAACTGCAGGAGCAAGTCCGCACCCATCCGCACAAGAACCATCCCTTCAAATCCCACGATCACCACCGCTTGCTGTCGTTTTACGAGCGGGAGACGGGCGAGTGCGATCTGCGTTTGGGTCGTCCGGCCGCGGCCCGCGAGCACTTCCAGGCCGCGCTGGCGCATCGCCTGGCCTGGGTGGCGGAACAACCGGGCAACACCGACGCCGTCAATTTGCTGGCCGAGGCCTACCACTGGATGGGCGTCGTCGCCTGGCACTTGAGCGACTCGCCCGCGGTCGACGAGAACTTCGGCCAGGGCTTGAAAATCATCAACGCCATGATCCAGCAGTCACCCGGCGAGTGGGATTACCAGGGCGATCTGGCCGACATCGAGGGCGCGTTGGGCGACGCCCAGTGGCGGCTGGGTTTACGCGACAAGGCGCGTGATTCGTATGAGAAATCGCTTGAGCATGTGTCGCTCGCGGTGGAGCGCCTCGGCAAAGACCATCCGGCCTACATCGCGCGCCGCGCGCTCTTGGCGACGGCCCACGAACGGCTGGGCGCGATCGATCGCGCCGAACAGCGAGCGGCCGCGGCCGACGCGGATTACCGAATGGCGCTGGCGATTCGCGCGGAGTTGTCCGTGTTCGATCCGACGAACCTTGCATGGCAGGCCGCCTACGCCTTGACGCTGGCCCACTGCGGCCAGTCGGCCGACGCCGTGAAAAAGGCCGAAGACGTTTCGCGCCGCGCGTCTCACGGCCGAGCGCTGTTGTTGCAAACCGCCTGCTGCTACGCCGCCTGCGCCGCGAGCGCGACCGAAGCGCAAGAGCGGCGGCAATACACCGAACGGGCGATCGACGCCTTGCGCACCGTCGCCGGCGACGATTTCCAAGATCTCATGGCGATCAAGACCAACCCCGACCTGGTGTCGCTGGAGAGCGAACCGGACTACCAAACGCTGTTGAGCGAATTGGACTCGCGATCGAACGTGGCGGTGGAGTAGGGAAAAAGGAAAAAGGAGAAAGGAGAAAGGAGAAAGGAGAAAGGAGAAAGTCCGGGCCAGCGCCCGCCTTCCACTTTTTAGGCTGGTTCAAATGCGGGTAACAAAAGCGGTGTACGCGGCGGAAATCCCATGGTGGTACGGCTGGTCAAGCCCGGACGCGTGTAGCCTCAACACGGCGAAGGCGCGGAGAAACGCGATCTTCGACATCCCCACGACGTCTGAGCAAGCCGCGTAAGCGGCGGCTCGCGCGTGGCGCGAGTTGGGGTATTGTGGTTTTTCGGAATCCGCGCGTGTTGCGCTACCCATCCTACGCGGAATGCGAGGATAAGCACAGCCGGAGAGCGGGGCGTGACGATGTCCGCCGAGCCTCGTCGCTGCGCGAAAAAAAACGACTCCGAAACCCCTCCCAAAGAGATCCAAAAGAGCGTGGGGCAGGGCGAAGGGGGGGAGGCAATTGGATGCCGCTTTCGCGGCTGGCGAAAGACGTCATGGGGTATTCGGAGATCGTTTTTTTTCGCTTCGCTGCCGTTTTCGTTTTGCCTAAAATGATCCCTCCCGATTCGTGGGCCGTCTCGGACCCATCGGGCTTGCGCCGCGGGTTCGCGTCGGAGCAGGCCGCGTGCGGTATAAAAGTACGGCCCGAATTCCGCCGAATCCGGCTACAACGGGCATCCGCCAAGCTATACTTGAGGGCTCACACCATGCATGCCTTCCTGAACGTCAATTGGCGCTGCCCACCCTGCGTTGAGAGATCTCCCATGAGAATTGGCCGTCTGGCGTCCATCGCCATCGTGTTATCGCTTTCCGCACCCGCGGGCGCCGAGCCGAAGACGACGGCCTATACCGGCGCGACGATCCACACGGCCGCCGGCAAGACCTTCAGCCCCGGCACACTGGTGGTTCGACAGGGTAAGATCGTCGAAGTCGGTTCGGCCGAGACGGTGGCCGTGCCCGACGATGCGCAACGTGTCGACCTGACCGGCAAGATGCTCATTCCCGGCCTGGTTGATAGCCATTCGCACATCGGCGTTCTCACGCGGCCGACCGTGGGAGCCAATAGCGACGGCAACGAGTCAAGCGGGCCGGTGCAGAGCGTCGTGCGAGCGCTCGACGCGATCAACCCCTTCGACCCCGGCATTCGCATGGCCACGGCGGGCGGCGTCACGACGGCCAATATCATGCCCGGTAGCGGGAACGTCATCGGCGGCCAAACGCTTTACGTCAAGCTCCGCGGCCACACGGTCGAGCAAATGGCAATCCTTTCGCCCGACATGCTGGGCGGGCTGAAAATGGCCAACGGAGAAAACCCCAAACGTAACTACGGCTCGCGCAACCTGGCGCCGATGACGCGGATGAAAATCGCCGCCTTGCAGCGTGGCGAATTTCTCAAAGCACGCGATTATCAACGCAAATGGGACGATTACCGCAAGAAGCTGGCCGCCGGACAGGAAGCCTCGCCGCCCGACGTCGACTTGCAACTCGAGCCGCTGGTCGAGGTTCTGCGGCGAAAGCGAACCGTTCACTTCCACACGCACCGCGCCGACGACATCATGACCGTGCTGCGGCTGGCCGACGAATTCGGCTTCGAACTGGTCGTGCAGCACGGAACCGAGGCGTACAAGGTGGCCGACGAACTCGCCCGGCGGAACGTGCCCGTCTCCATGACCCTTCCCGACAGTCCCGGTGGCAAGGCCGAGGTGATCGAACTCATCGAAGAAACAGGGGCCTTGTTGACGGCGGCCGGCGTGAAGGTGCTGATCAACACCGACGACTACATCACCGAAAGCCGTTTCTTCCTGCGGACGGCGGCGATCGCGGTACGCGGCGGACTCGACCGCGACACGGCTCTCAAGACCATCACGCTCCATCCGGCCCAGGCGATGCGCCTCGACGCCCAAATCGGCTCGCTCGAAAAAGGAAAAGACGCCGATTTCGTGGTCCTCAGCGGAGAGCCGTTCAGCATTTACACGCGCGTGCTGGCGACCTACATCGACGGCCAGGTGGTCTTCGATCTGGCCAACCCGAAAGATCGCCTTTACCAGACCGGCGGCTTCGCCGTCTCCGAGGCGGGGCAGGTGCCGCCGGCCGGGGTGCTCGTCGCGGCGCGAGCGGCCCCCGCGGCCGAGCCGGACGCGCCCCAAGACACCCCTCGGCCTTCGGCGGAGACGGGCGAATGGGTCGTGCTCGCGGGCCGCTTGCACACGGTGGCCGCCGAGCCGGTGGACAACGGCGCCGTCCATATCCGCGACGGCAGAATCGTGTACGCCGGCCCGCGGCAAGGCTTTGAGCTTCCGGCGGGCGTCGCCGTGCTCACCGCGGCGTCGGTCACGCCGGGCTTGATCGACGCGCACAGCGTCGTGCCGTTGAACGGTTCCTACAACAGCCGCGCCGACCAGGACGCGGACGAACGCAGCGACCCCAACCAGGCCGACCTGCGCGTGCTCGACGCCTTCAACCCGTTCGAGCCGCTGCTGCGGTTCCTGCTCGAGCAAGGCGTGACGGTGGTTCATGCCTGCCCCGGTCGTGCGAATGTGATCGCCGGCCAGTCGGGCGTATTTCGCACCCACGGCGTCACGGCCGAGGCGATGGTCGTGCGTTTTCCGCAGATGATGGTCTGCAACCTGGGCGAGATCCCCAAGGAAACGTATCGCGACCGACGGCCCGACACACGGATGGGCACCGCGGCGATCCTCCGCGCCGCGCTGGCCGAGGCGGGCAATTACGCTCGCAAGCGCCGCGCCGCCAAGGACGACGCCTCGCAGCCTGATCGAAGCCTCAAGCTGGAAGCCCTGGGCCAATTGCTCGAACAGAAGTTGCCCGCCATGTTTTGCGCCCAGCGATCCGACGACATCGTGACGGCGCTGCGGCTGATCGACGAATTCAAGCTCAAAGGACGGCTGGCCCTTTCGGCCGAGGCGTATTTGGTGGCCGACAAGCTGGCCGAGGCCAAGCTGCCGGTGATCGTCCATCCGACGATGCAGCGGGTGGCGGAACTGGAGACCTACCACAGCTTTCTCGGCAATGCCGCGGCGCTGGCCGACCGCAAGCTGCTGGTGGCGATCGCCGGCGGCGTCGAGTATTACGTGCCCAAGACACGCGTCGTGCGGCACGAGGCGGCCATGGCGATGGTCCACGGCCTGGGCTTCGATCGAGCCTTGCGCGCCATCACGCTCGACGCGGCGCGAATTCTGGAAATCGACGACCGCTTCGGCACGCTCGAAGCCGGCAAGGTCGCCGACCTCGTGCTTTACGACGGCGACCCTTTCGAGCACGCCACGCACGTCACGGCCGTCGTGCTCGGCGGCAAGTGGGTGTACGATCGGGCCGCGCGGCCGAAACTCCCACTGGAGCGGCGGCTGATGCTTTTCAACCCCGACCCTCGCTGCTGTTTGGGGTGGTAACCCACTCGACGATGCGCCAATCGAGCCAGCGGCGGTCGGGGTCGAGTCCCGGTCGGCCGACGAAACCGAGATGGCCGCCGCTTTCGGTCAGGCAAAGGCGCACGGCCGCGGGGAGGTTGAGCGCCTCGAGCGAAACACTGGGTACGAGCGGGTCGTCGCGCGAGGCGATCAATAAGGTGGGCCGGCAAATGTTGGGCACGACGCGGCACGAACTGGAGCGGCGGTAATAGTTTTCGGCGCTTCGGAAGCCCGATACGGGAGCGGTAAAGGCTTCGTCGAATTCCCAAAGCCCGCGCGGCCGCCGCGCGAACTCCACGGTCGGCGCGTCGGGCAGCGCCAGTCGCCGCTGGTCCACTCGCCGCAACAGAAGCCGGACGAAGTGCCTGTCGTAGGGGCGGTTCTGCGGCCGGCTCATGCGCGCGACGGCGGCCTGCAAGTCGACCGGCGGGCAGACGGCGACGGCGCTGTCGAGTCCGCCGCAGGGCCGGTCGCCCAACTCACCCACGAGCTTGAGCGTGATGTTTCCCCCCAGGGAAAAGCCGATCAGCGTGGTGGGCGATCCTGGGCAGAGCCGCGCCACCGCTTCCACCGCGGCGGCGGCGTCTTCCGACTGGCCGCTATGGTAGGGAAGCCGGGCGAGTCCAACGCCGGCCCCACAGCCGCGCAGATCCATACGAAACACGCGTACACCGCGATCCGCGAGCTTGCCGGCGATCCGCCGCATGTAAGGGCTGGTATGGCAGCCGGCCAGCCCGTGAATCATGATCGCCGTCCGCTCGCCAGGCCGCCAACCGCTCGGCCGGTCGTCGTGCAACACGATCCGGTCGCCGTCGGCCAACGCGACCTGGTGCCGCGCCGCGCGGTACGGATACCTGGGGCCCGGCAAATAAATACCCGCCAGCGTCTGCGCGTGCCCGCCACGAAACAGCGCGTGCGGTCGGAAGTCGGGAAATCCAGCGGCGATCATGTCCAGATTCCGGCAAGTAGCGGAACTCGTGAGAGTTCTGAATTGCACCCTGCGGTGCGGAATTCTCACGAATTCCGCTACGCCTGACGCCCACCGGCATTGTCTGATATATAATCGGTCTGTGTAAAGCCCCTAGGAACCGTTCCACGATGACCCAGCGCAGACGGCCACCGAAATCATCGCCTGACCGCAATGGCCTGCCAAAGGCTCGCGGACGATGGCTGTTGGCCGTCCTGACGCCGCTGGCCCTTGCCGGCGCCGGCATCGCGATCTGGACCTCATTCGACCGGACCACCGCGCGCCACGCTCCGCGGAGAGGCGCCGTCGAAGATGACGATCACCTGACGGCGGATATCCCTCCAGTCGAAACGCCCCCGCGGCCGCCGGCGCCGGCGCCTGAGGGGATGGTTTGGGTTCCCGGCGGCAAGTTCGTGATGGGCGGCGAAACGATCTTCGCCGACGCGCAGCCCAGCCACGAGGTCGAAGTCGATGGCTTCTGGATGGACCGCACCGAGGTGACGAACGCGCAATTCGCCCGCTTCGTTGAAGCGACCGGTTACGTGACCATCGCCGAACAAACACCGAAGGCCGAGGATTATCCGGGCGCGGCAGCCGAAAACCTGGTCGCCGGGTCGATCGTCTTCCGTCCTCCCGACGGCGCGGTTGACCTGGCCGCCGAGCCGCAATGGTGGATCTACGTGCCCGGCGCCGATTGGCGGCATCCCGAAGGGGCCGCGAGCGACATCGACGCGCGACAAGATCATCCGGTGGTCCACGTTGGTTGGCTCGACGCGGCGGCGTACGCCCGCTGGGCAGGCAAGCGCTTGCCGACCGAGGCCGAATGGGAGCTCGCCGCTCGCGGAGGGGCCGAAGGGAAACGCTTCGTCTGGGGCGACGAGTTGCTCGTCGGCGGCGCCTGGCAGGCCAACATCTGGCAGGGAGACTTTCCCAGCGAGAATACGGCCGACGACGGTTATACCGGCACCGCGCCGGTCGCCACGTTTCCAGCGAACGGATTTGGGTTATACGACATGGCCGGCAACGTCTGGGAATGGTGTTCCGACTGGTATCGTCCCGACTATTACGGCAAGAGCGCGAAGCGCAATCCGCACGGGCCCCCGTCGAGTAACGACCCCTGGGAGCCGGGCGTGCCGAAGCGCGTGCAACGCGGCGGGTCATACCTGTGCAGCGACGCCTATTGCGTCCGTTACCGGCCCGGCGCGCGCGGCAAAGGCGCGATCGACAGCGGCGCCACCCACGTCGGTTTCCGTTGCGTGAAGGACGATTGAATCAGCCGAAGCCGCATGATTCATGGTCCCACACCAAGCCGCGGCGCAAGCAAGGCCAGGCGTACATCCAAGCTCGATTCTGTAGGGAACGCCCTCCGTGGCGTTCCGTGTCCCGCGAGCAGACGTCTTTACCCGCTTCACGGAACGCCACGGAGGGCGTTCCCTACAGATGCCTTTGCCGCGGCAATCCTAGCCTTGCAGCGTGACGTTGTGAATAATGCCGGATTACCCCCTTCCCTCCGGGAGCACTGCGGATGACCCCTTCACGACGCGACTTCCTCTCCGCCGCTTCGCTCGCCGCGCTGGCATCGGTCGCGGCGCCGTTCCCGCCCGCGCGGGCCGAGGAACCGGCCGAGCCGACCAGCAGGCCCGCCAAAAAACGGCCGCGCGTGGCCGCGGTCAATTCGATCTACCGTTACAAGTCGCACGCCTACCATATCGAGGGGCGGTTCATCCACGGCTACCAACGCGAAGGGTTCCACCACCCGCCGCCCTTTCAACTCGCGCGGATGTACAACGATCAATACCCCAAAGACGATATGGGACGCGACGTCTGCCGCCGCCACGGCGTCGAGTTGTCGAAGACGGTGGCCGAGTCGCTGGGCGGCAAGGCGACCCTCGACGTCGATGCCGTGCTCTTGATTTGCGAACATGGCGATTATCCCCTCAACGAGCTGGGCCAAATCCTCTACCCGCGCTACGAGATGTTCGAGCGGATCGTCGAGGTCTTCCGGGCCAGCGGGCGGAGCGTGCCGGTGTTCGTCGACAAGCACCTCTCCTACGATCACGAGCTCGCGGCCAAAATGGTCGCGACGGCGCGCGAACTTGATTTCGGGCTGATGGCCGGCTCGTCGCTGCCGGTCACCTGGCGGCGGCCGGAGCTCGAACCGCCGCTCGGCACCCCTTTTACGGAAGGGTTGCTGCTGTACGGCTACGACCGTTCGATCGCGGAGATCTACCTGTTCCACGCGCTGGAAGCGTTGCAGTGCATGTTGGAGCGCCGCCAAGGGGGCGAGACGGGCGTTAAATCGGTCGTCTGCCTTCGAGGCGACGACGTCTGGACCGCGGGCGAGGCGGGCCGTTGGTCGTGGCCGCTGGCGAAGGCCGCCGCCACGCGCAGCCCGAGTTACAACATTGGCGACCCGCGTGAAAACGTGCTCGATCCGATCGCGATCCTGATCGAATATCGCGACGGCACGCGTGGGACGGTGCTGAACCTGCCGGAACAGCTTGCCGACTTCAACTTCGCCGGCCGCATCCGCGGGCGCGACGACATCGTGTCGACCGACTTTGAGTTGCCCGCCCCGCCCGGAGCGCGGTTTTTCGACCCGCTGGTGGCGAACATCGAGAAGTTTTTCCAGACGGGCCGCGCGCCGTACCCCGTCGAGCGCACGCTGCTGACCAGCACGGTGCTCGATCTGGGGTTACACTCGCTGGCCGATGGCGGCACGCTGATCGCCGTCCCGCGGCTGGACGTGCGCTACCAAGCGCCGGCCGATAGCGGTTTTTTTCGCGGGCGCATCACCGACGCGGGCTAATGCTCCATCCAACATTCGTTCCGTCACGCCGTGCGCCGTGTGCCGAACCGGGCCCTGCCGGCAGTGCGTCGCGGCAAGTGTTGGTATCAAGGCGTGACGGCACGGCAAGTTGCCCTTTGGCTGACGCGGTTCCCCCGCGACTCTTGCCCTCCATCGAGAACATGGTATATTCAAAACCTCGGGCTAATCAATGTTGACCTTGAGTTAGCCACTCAACTCGGCGGGGCGAGCATGGCGCAGGCAAGGCGCAACTACGTCAAGGTCCACCGGCGGCTGGCCGTCGGTCTTGCCGAACTAGTGGACGACGATTTCGACATCGCACTGATCGACTGCCCACCGAACTTCAACATCGTGACTAAGACTGCAATCGTGGCTAGCGATTGGGTACTGGTTCCCGCGAAGCCCGACTATCTCTCGACCCTTGGCATCAGCTACCTCCAGCGTAACCTCGCACAGCTTACCCACGATTACAACGAATATGCCGAACTCGAGGGTGGAGATGCTGTTGAGAGTATCGACCCGAAAGTGCTTGGGGTGCTCTTCACGATGGTTCAGTTTTACGCGCAAGCACCTATCACGGCGCATCTAGGTTACATGCAGAAGGTTCGGGCACTTGACGGCATTCCCGTGTTCGAGAGCTTCATCCGCGAAAACAAGACAGCGTTTGGCGAAGCGCCCGAGAATCAGTTGCCCGTGGTCCTCACGTACTACTCGGTCCCCACGTACACGAACATCGTCGAAGAGCTAAAGCAGGTGACTCATGAATTCTCTGAGAAACTCAATGCCGGACGAGCCTGAACAGAGCCACGAGAACGTATGCGGCGTGCTCGTCGCAATGCTTCGCCAGTGCGCTGACTATTTGGCGGCGCTTCCGCCGGGATCTGTTGACGCCTTAATCGCCGGCGACCTGGAACTGCGGCTTTCCGTTAGTGGCCGAAAAAGTCCCTCGCCGCGGATGCCGCACCCACGGGTTGATTCAAAATGGTTGGCAGAGACGTCGGCACGGTTGTCTGCTCTCGAAAGCCGCATTGAAGGCGAAGCGGTCCTAAAGGAGGCCGCTCCGACCAGGGCGGCCCTTGAAGCACTTGCACGGCACCTCGACATTCCGATCCGCAAGGGGAACCGCGGAGACGATCTGACGCGGCGGATTATCGAGTCAACAATTGGATTTCGGCTTGCCTCGGCTGTGGTTCAAGGACGCGGGCTCAGCCGTGAGCGGGATCAGAAAAGGTCAAGTACGGAAACTCACAATTGAAAGGGTCGCCGCGCTCGATTCTCAATACAGATGGAGCGCGCGGCAGGTTTCCTCGTAGCTTGCTTCCAAGTCGAGCGAAACCGCCAGATCCTCCATGACCCAGATCGGAAGCGTCGGGAGCGTTTGGCCGACCGTCAGGGGGGATACGCCCAGGATTCAAATAGATCGCTGTCGACGGCCAACGTGGGTTCGGGCGGGGCCCAGGTCGCAATCGCCACGCCGCCGGAGCCGCCGCCAGACATCGCGGCCGGCGCATCGTGTTCATCGTATTCGTAAGCGCACACGTCGATCTCGAAGTAAACGCGTGGATCGCCCTAAAATCGTACGGCAAGACCTTGGAAAGATCCTGCACCATCGTCATGGGCCATCCGCCGTGGAAGCCTTCCCACGAGGCGCGGGTCCAGATCGGGGGGCGAAAATGGTCACGTCACGGCATCGCGGCATCCTCTCATGCGTCATTCCAGCCACTTGCCGCGCGGCTCGCCTAGCGGCTACGATACGGTTTTTCGTGACGAGTTGACTCGCCGGGGGGAAAGTGAGTGATGTCGAACTCCGAGGCTCCGCCGCGCAGCGGGCCGAAATCGACCGAAGGCCGCGCCGTGGGGCGCAAGAAATCGGCGGGACGCGAGTGGTCGCCGCGATTCTGGACCGGGATGAACTTCAGTGCCTGGTGCCGGCTCTTGGCCAGGAACCGGTTCGCCGTCGGGTGGCGTTTTTGGCCCACCGCGCTGGCGATCACTCTTTCCTCGATGTTCCACTCCGCCTATCGCCGTTGGCATTGGATTTGGATGGGGCGGCACGCCGCGAAAGTGGAAATCCGCCACGAGCCGCTGTTCATCGTCGGGCATTGGCGCTCTGGCACGACGCTGTTGCACGAGCTGTTGGTGCTCGACCAACGGCATACGTCGCCGACGACGTACGAGTGCCTGGTGCCGAACCATTTTTTGTTGAGCGAGGATTTTGCCCGCCGCTGGCTGACGTTCTTGCTCCCCGCGCAGCGTCCGATGGACAACATGGCGGCGGGCTGGGACCGCCCGCAGGAAGACGAATTCGCCCTCTGCAACCTGGGGCTCCCATCGCCTTACCTGCGGATCGCGTTTCCAAACCATCCGCCGCAAGACACCGAATACCTGACGTTGGAAGGCCTGCCGGCGAAGGATCTCGCTCATTGGAAACGCGTGTTCCTGGGATTCTTGCGGCAGATCACCTATCGCACGCCGAAACGGATCGTGCTCAAGAGCCCGCCGCACACATGCCGCGTCAAGACGCTGTTGGAACTGTTCCCAGGCGCGCGGTTCGTCCACATCGTGCGGGATCCATTCGTCCTGTTCCCCTCGACGATGAACCTTTGGAAGACGCTCTACGAGCGACACGGCCTGCAACGCCCAACCTGCGAGGGCCTCGAAGAACACGTCTTCGAGACGTTCGAGCGCATGTACCAGCGGTTCGAGACCGACCGCGGGCTGATCGCCTCGGATCGTCTTTGCGAGGTGCGCTACGAGGATCTCGTCCGCGACCCGATCGGCAATCTACGCGCGATCTACGAGAAGCTCGCTTTGGAGGGTTTCGACGAGGTTCTGCCGGCGTTGGAGAAGTACGTCGCCGCCACCGAAGGCTACAAGACGAACCGATACGAGCTCACGTCCCAGCAGCGCGACGAGATCGCGCGCCGCTGGGGCGGGTACATGCGGCGGTACGGGTACGCAAACGATGAAAGATGAAGCCGGTCTGATGGTCGCGCGCGTCATTGCCGTTGAGCCGACTTCCCCCGGCGATGAGGTGTTCGCCGTCGGGCGAAAAGGCCAACGCAAATACGCCTCCCTCGATCACTTCGAGTGAGGCCAGTTCTTGGGCGTTCGCCGCATCCCAGAACTTGATGGACCGCGAATACTCCTGTAATTCAGCCGCGCGGAGCCGCCGCGGCGAATTCGATCACGGCCGCGCGGCCCTCGGGGGATTGGAAGTAGACCCGTAGGAAGCGGTCCATCGCCCGCGACTGGATCGAGAGTCCCTCCTCCCAATCGGTCACGGTCGCGGCGGCGACGCCTAAGTGGTCCGCCAGTTCCCGCGGGGTCACACCTAACCGCCCTCGATTGGCGCGGATCTCGTCGGACGTGAGCAGCCCCAGCACCGCGCACATTACAATCTGTTTCTGTTGATCAACCTCGATGTCGAAGACCATCTCGCCGCACGCCTCGCAGCGTGGCACACTCAGGTTTGGAATCGACACCGTGTGCAGCTTTCCATCGTGAAGGATCTCTGTCGTGTAAGGGACCGTCGTTCGCCAAACAGCCTTCTTGCCGCATTCGGGACAGTACCATGGGAACGGTTTACCGCTGCGACGTGCGTTGGTCGCGATTGTCTTTTCAGGCGTCATGAATGCTCACCACATGAAGGGTCGGATCCGCTGGATCGTCGTTTCGTAAGACCGTCTCGACGTAAAGGCGCCGTTCACCAATAAGAACACGAAAATCGTAGTGAAACCGATGCTCCGACCATGCAAGCCGGGTCTCTCGCACTTGGTCAATCTCACCGCCGGATTCGACATGCTCGAACAATAGCCTTCCAAGATCGGTTGCCGTGAAAGCGCTTACGTTCCGATCGAGCCACTCCGCGGCGGTCGGCTTCACGGTCACATAGCCTGTGAAACGCCACAAACTCAACGCGTGCCGAAACATCGCCAGGATTTCCGGATCGCTGAGCGCTGCCATCGGCGATCCTTGCGACACGGCGCACATTGGAAAAGATCATTCAAGCTTATCTAATTCTTGCCTGAACTGGAGCCCGGGTCAACCGCCGTCGGAACATCTGGCTCCTGATCGCCATGCGGTCGCCGCCGTTGGAACAGCTTCGTCAAGAACGTATCGACGGCGTCCATCACAAGAAACACGCCGGCCACGACCCCGCCGGCCAAGTAGCCGCACATCGCTCCAAAAGGAACTCCCCAGATTACGGCGCAAAGGAGTGAAGCCATTGCCGACATACTGAAGCCGCGACCTGGCAACGGTATTCCTTTGCCGGCAATCGCGACCACACCCAGTAGGACGAGACAAACGGCACCGGTGACGATCGATGCCAACCGCGGGCGACGTCCTCGAAACAGCACCGCTTGGCCCAAGCCGACCAACGAAACGTAGGCGACCAGGATTCCAACCACGATCGGCGGCGCGCCCAGCGACCGCAACAGCGCGAGGAGGCCGGCGAAGGCCGCGGTGACGACCATGATCGTGCCGATCCCGAACCGCCGCGGCACACCGTAGGGCGCCAGGCTCGCCGGCGGCTGCCGCGACGGCTCGACCAGCTCGGCGTTGACGATCTCGGGGTCCATACGCGCTGCTCACCGGTTTACCGCCAACTGCCGTTATACTCCGAGCGGCCAGGAATGAAATATTTTCAACCACCCGCTTAATTGCCAGTATCGTCCCTTAGGGTTCTGTAGGGAACGCCCTCCGTGGCGCTCCGTGAAGCTGGAGCGACGTCATCTGGCAGGACACGGAACGCCACGGAAGGCGTTCCCTAACTAGTGCCTGTCGGAAAATCCGCTTGGCCCGTATTTTCCCGGCAACTTTTGGAAAAAATCTCCGCGAAGATGGCAACCTTTCTCAACCTGGCGTGTAGAATACGCGGGGTTTTGGTTGAGACACGAGGTCATCTTCA
>DATKSN010000025.1:0-21205 GCA_035531595.1 Pirellulales bacterium
CGTCCTTTTCGATGTACTTGCGGTACTCGTCGAGCGTCGTGGCGCCGATGCAACGCAGTTCGCCGCGAGCCAGCGCCGGCTTGAGCAGGTTGGCGGCGTCGCTGCCCCCTTCGGCCGCGCCGGCGCCCACCACCGTGTGCAGTTCGTCGATGAAGAGCACGACATTGCCGTCGGCGGCCTGCACCTCGCGGAGCACCGCCTTGAGCCGCTCTTCGAACTCTCCGCGGAATTTCGTGCCGGCGACCAAAGCGCCCATATCGAGGGCCACCACGCGGCGGTTCTTCAAGCTTTGCGGCACGTCGCCCTCGACGATCCGCAGGGCAAGCCCCTCGGCGATCGCCGTTTTGCCCACGCCCGGCTCGCCGATCAAAACGGGGTTGTTCTTCGTGCGCCGCGAGAGAACTTGAACCACGCGGCGGATTTCCTGGTCGCGGCCGATCACCGGATCGAGATTCCCTTGGCGCGCCCGCTCGACCAGGTCGATGCCGTACTTCCGCAGCGCCTGGAACTTGGCCTCGGGATTCTGGTCTTCGACCCGAGCGCCGCCGCGCACCGTGCGCAACGCCTCGAGCACTTGCTGGTCGGTGATCGCGTTGAGCCGCAACAGCGAGCGCGCCTTGGTATCGACCTTGGTCAACGCCAGGAACAGATGCTCGACCGAGACGAACTCGTCTTCATCGCCTCGGCTTCGCGCGCGGAGGCTTCCAAAACCTGCGTCAGGCCGGCGCCGGGCTGGGGCGACGCCCCGCCGGAACTGCGAGGAAAATGCCCCAGTTCGGCTTCGACCACCTTTTCGAGTTGGGCGCGGCCAGGTTCTCGATGCGCGCTCGGTCAATGGGCCGACGCCCCCAATTCGGCGAAATGCTCGTTGATCAAAGCGCGTCGATCCCGTGTTCTTCTCCGACCCCATGACTGCGGCGATGAAGGCGTTGGGGATCAACTGACCCGACCTACTTTCCGCCCCCGGCGTTTTCCCCACTTCAAGGGGGCAGCCAAGTTCGCATGGCGTTGAATGGCCGTTTCAGGCATAATACCGCCCGTTATATCAGCCAGGGGCTTGTTACCACCCAGGGGCTTTGCCCCGCATGGATCGAAAGGGAGTTGCCGCCATGACCGTTCGTGTACCGGCTTGCCTGCTCGCCGCATTCGTCGTCGGCGGTCTGGTCGTTTCGCCTTCGCGCGCCGACGACGACCCAGGCCAGGAAGATCTCGACCAGGCGATCACGGCCAAGCTGAGCGCCGACTCGTTCCGCGCGCTGGGCAGCGTGGCCGACCTCTGCCAAAGCGCGATCGACAAGGGCTTGGCGGCGCCGAACCTCGAATTCGCCAAGCAAATGCTGGCCGGCGCACTGCTCGAACGGGCTTCGGCCGTCTGCGCTCCGCTTTTGGGCGGCGGCATGCCGGACGAACAGTGGCCCTTGCGCCGACGCGTGGCGATGGAGGATCTGGAGCGGGCGATCGAGTGCGATCCGCGCCAGCCGTTGGCCCAACTCATCGTGGCGCAATTGCAGGCGCTGCCGGGCGGCAACCGCGAACAGGCGCTGGCCGCACTCGACACCGCCGTGGAGTTGACCGGCGACGACCACGAATTACAATCCGAGGCGCTGCGCTTGCGCGCGGGCTTGCGCAGCGACGTCGCGGCCAGCCTGGCCGATCTCGACCAGGCGGTGCAATTGGCGCCGACCGACCCCAAGCCGCTCCGCGCTCGGGGCGAACTGCGGCTTGCGCAAAACAAGGCCGCCGAGGCGCTGTCCGATTTCGACGCGGCGCTCGCGCTGGATCCCGGCGACGCCACCACGCACGAGGCCCGCGGAATGACTGAGGGAATCCTCAGGAACTGGGACGAAGCCCGCGCGAGCTTCACGCGCGCCACCGAACTCGCGCCCGGTTCGACCCTGCCTTACGTCGAGCGTGGCCGGATCAACTTCCTGGCCGGCGACGTCGAAGCGGCGCTGGCCGACGCGTCGGAGGCTTTGGAACTCAACCCCAACGACCTGGCCGCGTTGCACTTCCGCGCGCAAGTGCTGGGGTCGGCCGGCAAGCTCGAAGAGGCGCTGGCCGACATCAACCAGGTGCTGATCGCGCGGCCCGGATTCGTGGACGGCTTGAGGATCTGGGCCACGTTGATCGTCATGACGGGAAAAGTCGCCGAAACGACCACCGCGCTCGAACGGCGCGGCGTTCGACGTCCCGACGACGTGATCACGTTCGTCCGCCTGGGGCTGCTCTATGCCTCGCAACGGCAGAGCGAGCAGGCGATCGTGGCCTACACGGCGGCGCTGCGGCTGGAACGACAAGCCGCCTTCGCTTACCAGGCGCGGGGCGACGCTTACCTGAACATCGGCAAGCAGCGTGAAGCCATCGCCGACTACGACTCGGCCCTCGAGCGCGAGCCGGGCAACACGGGTGTCCTGAACAACCTGGCCTGGGTTCTGGCCACCTCGCCCGACGCCGCGCTTCGCGATGGCCGACGCGCCGTCGAACTGGCAACGAAGGCCTGCGAGTTGACCAACTACCGCCTGGCCCACATTGTGAGTACGCTGGCGGCCGGCTACGCTGAATTGGGCGACTTCTCGACCGCCCAGCGTTGGAGCCGCGAGGCCGTGGGGATGGGCGACGAAGAGATGAAAACGCAGTTGTCCAAGGAGTTGGACAGCTACCAGGCCGGCAAGCCGTGGCGAGAACTGCAGAGCGAATCGGAGATGCCGACCGAGGCCCCGCCGCAGAAGTCGGCCCAGAAAAAATCCGAAAAGCCCCGATGAACCGCGTCGACGCTTACGCCCTGGTCTGCGAGTTTACGCAAAGCGAAAGCCTGCGCAAGCACATGCTGGCCGTCGAGGCGGCGATGCGGGCTTACGCCCGGAAGTTCGGCGAGGACGAGGAGCAGTGGGGCATCGTCGGTCTGCTGCACGACTTCGACTACGAGCGCTGGCCGAACCCGCCCGATCATCCGCTCAAAGGGGCTGAGATCCTCGCCGCGCGGGGTTATCCGGCCGACGTGATCTACGCGATCAAGTCGCACGCCGACTATCTGCCCGACTGCCCCCGCGTCGCACCCCTGCACAAGACACTCTACGCCTGCGATGAGTTGGCGGGCTTCATCGTGGCGGTCGCCATGGTGCGGCCGGATCGACTCGCCGGCATGCAGGCCGGCAGCGTGAAGAAAAAGCTCAAGCAGAAGAGCTTCGCCGCCGCCGTCAAGCGCGAGGACATTACCCGCGGCGCCGAGGATCTCGGCGTCGAACTCGATGCCCACATCCAGTTCGTGATCGACGCCCTGCAACCGATCGCCGCCGAATTCGTATCGCCTCAAACGCCAGCACTTCCTAGCCAGGGTAATCGCATCTAAATCGCCTGAAAATCAAGGTTGGCGGGAGTTGGCGGACGTCGGGGTGTGTCCACCGTCCGCCGCGCGTCGGAGTCCGCAGTCAAGGCACCTTGAGCGTGCAGCGGTACGTACCCACCCCTTGTGAACGATCAAGCAGCCGAAAAGGCACAAGCAAGGCCCAGCGCTCAACTCGCCTTGCTTGCGCCGCGGGTTGGTGTACTGCCGGACGACGTCGCACCCGCTTCACGGAACGCCATCCGCCAAAGGCGGACCTTGGGCAGGGGCGTTCCCTACAAACCCCAATCCGACGATTCCAGCCTTGAAGCGAGTCGTCACCGTCAGCTCATCGTTGGCGATCGTCACTCGCACCGCCCCGACATCGGCGGTGTCGAGCACCTTGGCGCCGCCGGCGCGATAGGCCGCTTCGGCTTCGCCTTGCTTGTCGGAGTGGCTGCCGCTGATCACGACCCAGTCGGGCGTGCTCCAGGCGGCGAAGCCGGGCGGGTTGCTCCGCGAGCTGCCGTGGTGCGGCGCGAGGATCACGTCGCAATCGAGCGCGTCTTCGGCGATCACGTCGTCCATGCCCGGCGTTTCCAGGTCGCCCGTCAAGAGAATCCGCCGCCCGCCGTGCTCGACCGCCAACACCAGGCTATTGGCATTATCGCTCCCCAAGACGCCGCGGCGCGTGGGGTGTAAGACCTCGGCTTTGCAACCGCGGCCGACGCGCAAGCGATCGCCCGCCCATGTTTCGAGCAGCGGCACGGCGGCGGTGGCGATCGCCCGGCGCAAGCGGCCCATCGCGGGCCCCTCGTCGGTGAGCATGGCCGGTGTGACATAGACAACGCCCACCGAGAACTTCTCGAGCAGTTCGGGCACGGCGTTGTAATGGTCGACGTCGGCGTGCGACAGCACGATCGCATCGACGTGAGTGACGCCGCGCGACCAGAGATAGCCCGCCACCGAACGAGCCCCTGCGGCGGGTGAGCCCAGCCGGCCCGCGTCGTAGAGCAGCGTCTGGCCGTCGGGTAATTCGAGCACGACGGCGCAGCCGTGTCCGACCGACAAGAACGTGCAGTCGAGCCGGCCTTCATCCGCCGTCCGCCACAGCGGCGCCGCCAGGCCCACCGCCGACCAGCCGGCGGCCAGCGCCAGACACCATCGCGCGGGTGGTCGAACGCGCGGCGCGGCGGCCAAGAGGGCCAGCGCGGCATAGAACACCCAAAGCCACCACGGTTCCGGTCCCGGCACCCAAAAATGGCTTCCCGGACAGCGGCTGGCCGTCTCGACCGCTCCCTCGACCATCCAGAGGCAAGCATCGCAGATCGCCCCTCCCAAGGCGCCCAGCGACGGGAAAGCCCAGTCGAGCACGAGCACCGCGAAGCCCGACAACAACCCCAGCGCCACCGGAAGGGCCAACAGCGGCGTCAAGACCAGCGTGGCGGGCGAAACCAGATGGAACTGGGCCATGACCAAAGGCGCGCTGACCGCCCAGACGCAGGCGGTGAGCGCCGTCGCCTGCCCCAACGAGCGCCAGCTTTGTCGCGCCAGCTTTTCATGCCAGGGGCGAGTACGAGCGATCAGCCGGTCGAGCGGATCGTCGCTGGGGCGCCAAACGCAACGCGGCCCGAACCACACCAAGGCGGCCATCGCCAGGAACGACAATTGGGGCCCGACGCGAAACAACTCGGCAGGGTTCCACCACAACACCCACAGCGCCGCCAGCGCCAGGGCGTTGAACGCCGGGAACTTCCGCCACCAGTACCTCGCCGCGCAGACGATGAGCACCACCACCGTCGCCCGCGCCGCCGGCGGCTCGGCGTCGATGACCAGGGCGTAGCCCAGCGTGACCAGGGCGATGGCCGCCAGCCCGGCGCCCCTGCTGGCCCAACGCAGCCGCATCGCCCAAAACAGAAAGCCGGCCAGAATGCCGACGTGCAATCCAGAGATCGAGAGCAGGTGGATGGTGCCGGTCTTCGAGAACGCCTGCGTCGCTTCGGTATCCAATTCCTCGCGGATGCCAAGCAAGAGCGCGGCGGCCAGTCCCGACCGCTGGTGGGCCAGCCGCCGCCACAAGATCGCGTCGCCGCGACCGCGCAGTTCCTCCCAAAGTCGCGCCGGTCCCCACCATATCGGGCGTTCGATGAGTTCGACGCATTCGGGAAAATCGGCCGAGAGTCGGCACAGTTGCCGGTCGGCTCGCGCATGGCGGGCAAAATCGAACTCGCCCGGATTATGGGCTCTGGCGGGCACCGCGAGTTGGCCGACGACCCGCAACACATCGCCCGCGTGGACGCCCAGCAGGTGCCCCTCGACCCACAACGTCACGCGGCCCGAAGCGGGCCGCCACGTTTCGCCGTCGCGCAGCCGCGTGACGTCGACTTCCAGACGCGTCTGGTCGCCGCGTTGGAAGGCGCAGAGCGGATCGAAGCGGGGTGCGGGCACGCGCCTGGGTCCGCGCGCGACGACGGCCTCGAAGCAAGCGGGCCGCGCCGCCTCGCGCGCGTAGAGCCCGATTTCGTCATCGGCGAACAAGTACCAACGGCAATGGTGCCATGCGCCGCCGAGCGCCGCCAGGGCGATGCACAGCGCTACGCCGGCCGATCGGTCGTGCCGCCGGCGCCAGAGCGGCAGCCAGGCCGACCAACCCGCCACGGCGATCATCCACCAAACCATCGCGACCGGCGGCGACTTCGCGTCGCAGATAATGCCCGCCGCCACCGCCGCCAGTACGATTACCAGCGGTTGATAGCGGGGCGCCGCGGAGGGCGCGGGCGGGTTGGATGCTATGACCGGTTCCATCGGTGCTTGAAACGATGAGAGTCGGGAAGTCGGAAGTCACCACTACCACTAATACCACTAAACCCCCGATGCCGCACACGAGAGAGAAGAGAAACTCCATATATGATATGCTTTACCTGAAGGGGCGCCAGGGCAACTTGACGGTTGAAGCATATCCGAAGGGGCTAGCGGTCGCAAGTCAGTTGCCAAAAATGACGGGGAACCAGTCAGTGAACCATTCCTTTACACCTTCGCCATCCCCGACCCGGAGATCGGCGCCTTGGCACTCGCGAGGGAAGCAAGCCTCGCCGGCCCGAGCGGGATGCTTCCCTGGGTCGACGGCGCGCAACATTGCATCGAGCGAGTCGGAAAACGTCGTACTCAACGCGGTGCCCCGGCCACGACCCCATTGACCTCGGGCGGCACCTTCGGCGGCACCCGTCCGGCGATGAATGGGACCAACTCGTTTGGATGGGCGGCGAACAAAAGCACCGAACATCGGTCGGGTGGAAGCGTCATCCACTTGCCGAAATCCAACCAAAGTTGATATCGGGGGCCAACGGGATCTAAAGCCACAATGTCCAGGTACTTGGCGTACTCCGGCGGCTGATGGCCGACTCGCTCGCTTGTCGCGCAATGCACCGGCTCCACGGTGACATCGAACACTTCCAAAATCCACTCGTGCAAGCGGCGGCAGAAGTCGTTGTGGTTCGATGGGGTCTGATACCGAAACTGCGGCAACTGCGCGAGCAGGTCTTCCTCGAAAGACTTGCCCAGGAGATCCGGCGAGGTGTGATAGGCGAGAATAGGGCCTGTCTCCTGCATTCGCGCGCGCAAGCGGACCAGTGCCGCTTCCGCCATTCCAAGCTGGAGCGCGGCCCACTTAACGGGAAGGAGTTGCCGGTCTTGGAGGAACTTCTCAAGCCGCCATCGGTCCAGGCATTCATCTTTCAGCGGGTCTGGCTTGCCCCGCTGACGCATCCAGAAGTCGTAGTCTCGGCGCAGATAAGCGTCCGCTCGGAAGTCGAGGCCGAAGTACGCCTGGACGAAGTCGAAAGTGCAGCGGCGACTGCGCGCGGTCTCGAGACGCTCTTGGAATTCGTCCGTGTTCATCGCTCTACCCTTCGACTTGGACTTCCCCTCCCATCATACCAAGTTTGCGGGTCGGCAGCCACGCGCGTCACGCGTAGCATGGGCCGGCTCGACCCTTGCCGTGGGGGAGTTTTCAAAGGGCTATGGATCGAGTTATGGCGGGTTGGAAACCTGCCCGACGTTTACTTCGCCGCGTAGTCGGCGGGCTTCAGGCCCGGCTTGAAGCCACCGAACTTGAACGGTAGCGGCTTGTAGGGGCCCACGAGGTCCACGCGGGTCGACGTGGTGATTTGGTCGTCCATCCCCAGCCCCCAATAACAGGCGTTGACCAGGAGCCGCCGCAACCCTTCGCTTTCGAGGTCTTGCGAAGCGCCCATCGTGGTCGTGAACACGCGCGAGGTTTTTCCCGAGGCGCCGGTGTAGGTTTTGACCCAGGCGACGGGCATCATCGGATCGTTCCGCTTGCCGGCGACGGGCTTGTCGCTGGGATTCATCCCTTCAAGCACCTGCCCCATCACCAGCGGCTTGCTGTCGCCCGGCAGCGGCAGCGTGACGCCGTAGACGTCGGTCGGCCCCCAGATGTCGCCGTCGTGGATGCCGCGCACGATGGGGTGATCGGCCGCGCCGTGGGCGATCAACCCGCGTGTGCTCTGTTTCCCGTGGTCGCCGTGATGGCTGATCCAAGTTTCGCCCAGCACCTGGCGGCCGAAGCCGCCGCTCCATTCCTTGTTGCTCCACGAGTACTTGGCGTACTTTCCGCCGTCCAGGTTGAAGGCATGCGTTGCGGTTCGCAATCCAATGATGGGCCGGCCCGACTCGACATAATCGACGACGTGCTTCATCTGCTCGTCGGGCAGCTTGCGAAAGCGGGTGAAGATCACCATCAGGTCGGCCTTGTCGAGCGCCTCGAGGCCGGGGATGTTGTCGTTGCGGTTGGGGTCGATCGTTCCGTCGTCGGGATTGATCGCGAATAGCACGGTACAGGTAAAGCCGTGGTACTTGGCCAGGATCTTGGCCAACTGGGGGAGCGATTCTTCCGAGCGGTACTCTTCGTCGCCGCTGACCAGGACGACGTGCTTGCCCTTGCCCGGCCCCGCCAACCCCTCGAACACGACCCAAGGATCCTCCGCTCGCGCCGGACGGCACAACAGCACGGCCAACGCCGCCAACCACAAAATGCGCGGGAATCGAACAAATGTCATCAGTTTCACGGTCGGGCCTCGCTTCGGGTTTTGAACTGCCGTGGATGGTAGACTGCCATGCTATCCTCGGCGGGCGGCCATTTGTAGTAGGCACACTCCGTGTGCCGTAACCTCCGGCCCAGCTACGGCGTGAACAACCGCCGGTACTCCTGCTGGGCGTAGCGATCCGTCATGCCGGCCAGATAGTCGCCCACGCTGCGCCGCAAGCCGACCTTTTCGACCCGGCCGGCGAAGCTCGCCGGCAACAGATCGGGACGCAGCGCATAGCCCGCGAACATTTCATGGAGCATCGCTTGCGCGTCACGCCGCACTCGCAACACGTTGGGGTGCCGGTAAACGCGGTCGCGTAGAAAAACTTCCAATTCGCGCTTCAACTCGACCAACGCGGGGCTGGCCTCGACCAGCCAGGCGGCCCGCCGCGCGTCGTCGGCCGAAGCCAGGTCGCCCTCGGCCAGCCGCGCGCCGACCCGCGCAACCAGGTCGCCCGCCTGCCAGTCGATCAGCTCGTGCAACACCGCCCGCTTGAGCTCTTTCTCGGACAGCGCCGCGTAGCGGACGCCGACACGCTTGGCGGCTTCGCACCAGAGCGGCACCGCGAGCAGTTCGGGAAGGCTCAGCAGACCGAGTTCCAGCGCGTCGTCGGCGTCGTGCGTGTCGTAGGCCACGCTGTCGGCCGCCTCGACGACTTGCGCCTCGAGGAGCGGCCGGCGCGCGGTGGCCGCGCTCTTGTCGACCCGTGTGGCCTGCCCCTCAAGCACTTCCAGGCTGAGGTTCAGCCCTGGGAACTCTGGATAACGTCGCTCCAACTCCTCGACGAGCCGCAGAGCGTGCCGGTTGTGCGAGAAGCCCCCCTCGTCGGCCAGGCACTCATCCAGTGCGTCTTCGCCCGCGTGTCCGAAAGGCGGGTGGCCCAAATCGTGGGCCAATGCCAGGGCCTCGACCAGGTCTTCGTTGAGCTTGAGCGCCCGGCCCAGCGTGCGCGCGACGGAGGCCACCTCGTGCGTGTGCGTCAAGCGAGTGCGATGGTAGTCGCCCATCTCGCCGGTGAAAACCTGCATCTTCGAGCTCAGCCGGCGATAGGCCGCGCTATGTACGATCCGGTCGCGATCGCGCTGGAAGGGCCCGCGGTACGGATGCGGCGGCTCGGGATGCTTGCGGCCCGCCGTGTCGGCGCTGTGCATCGCGTAGGGGGCCAGGAGCAGCCGCTCGCGAGCGAGGATCATGTCGTCGCGCGCGGCGTTGGGCGGAGCATTCATGGTCAAATCCCCACCGGCGCCACGGGGACAAACCCCGTGGTGGCCTCAGTATCTATACGTCACCCGGTCGAGAATGAGACATTCGGGACTAACGGGATCGTAAAGGTTTCCATCGCACGCGACGGCCATAATAAGCCGCTGTCGCGTCACGGGCAACGGCAACCCCAGACCTCCCAGAACAACTCGGCGAACGACCACGCTGGTCGGCTGAGTCATCGCCCAGGCCGACGAGCCACTCCTGACGGACCGGCCGCCGGGGCTCCGCACCGCGACGCGAATCGTGCTCGACACGGGCGAGGTTCTGTCGTCCGAAAGATTGCCAGCCGCGAAGCGGCGACAGAGTCTAGCCTGGGGCGATAGCCCCAGGAAACGTGGGCGTTTCCATGTCGTAAAGCCCCGACGGGGCGACATCGGAGGCGGCGCCACGCCAACGGGTGTTGCCAATCGGCCCCATCTTCGGCTAGAATGCGAGGTTTCGCCGCCAAAACCGCTTACTTCGATGTTTGAATCACTGCAACAAGGCCTCGGCACCGCTTTTCGGTCGCTGACCGGGAAAGCTCGGCTCAGCGAGTCGAATATGCGCGACGGGCTGCGCCTGGTCGAGCAGTCGCTGCTGGAAGCCGACGTCAATATCGACGTCGTCCGCGACTTCATGGCCCGCGTCACCGAGCAAGCCATCGGCGAGCAAGTGCTCAAGTCGCTTCGGCCCGAGCAGCAGGTCGTCGGCATCGTTTACAAGGAATTGGTGGCTCTGCTGGGCCCCGTCGACCATTCGCTGCATTTGCGGAACGACGTGACGGTGCTGATGATGTGCGGGCTGCAAGGCTCCGGCAAGACGACCACCTGCGGCAAGCTCGCGCGCCTGATCAACCAGCGCGGGAGCAAGCCGCTTTTGGCGGCGGCCGACTTGCAGCGACCGGCGGCCGTCGACCAGCTCCAAGTCATCGGCGAGCAACTCGGCCTGCCGGTGTACGCCGAGCCGGGGGCGACCGACCCGGTGGCCGTTTGCCAGAACGCCGTGAAGCACGCCAAGACGATCGGCGCCCAGGTGGTGATCCTCGATACGGCCGGCCGGCTGCACATTGACGAAGAACTGATGGAGCAACTGCGGCGCATCGACCGCCGCGTCGAGCCGGAGCAGATCTACCTGGTGGTCGACGGCATGACGGGCCAGGACGCCGTACACAGTTCCAAGGCGTTCAACGACGCGTTGGAACTCGACGGCGTGATCATGACCAAGCTCGACGGCGATGCCCGCGGCGGCGCGGCGCTGAGCGTCAAGGCGGTGACGGGCGTCCCCTTGAAGTTCATCGGTGTCGGCGAGCATCTCGACGCGTTGGAAGAGTTCCATCCCGACCGCATGGCGGGCCGCATCGTCGGCATGGGCGATGTGCTGACCCTCGTCGAACAGGCGCAACAGAAGCTCGATCAGACCGAGATGCTGATCCAGGAGGAGCGGCTCCGCAAGGGCGAATTCACGCTCGACGATTTCCGCAACATGATGTCCCAGACGAAGAAGCTGGGACCGCTGAACAAGATCATGGGCTTGATACCGGGCATGGGCGGCCTCACCGAGATGATGGCCGACATGGACGCCGAAGGCGACATGCGGCGGTTGGGCGGCATCATCGACTCGATGACGCCCGACGAGCGGCGCAATCCCTCGCGGATCATCGACCAGAGCCGCCGCCGCCGGATCGCCGCCGGGGCCGGCGTCGAACCCGCCGAGGTCAACGGCCTGGTCAAACAGTTCGAGCCCATGGCCGACATCATGAAGAGCATGGCCGGCAAGGGCATGCGCGAGCGGCTCAAGCAAGTGCAGCAGTTGCAGCAGGGGGGCATGCTCGATCCGGGCGCCATGCTCGCCAGGCAAAAGAAGGGAACCGGCAAGCGTTTGACGAGTCAGGAACGCGCCAAGCTACGCAAGCAGCGCGAGAAGGAAGAACGGCGAAAAGCGAGAGAGAAGAAAAACCAGAAACCGTAGGGTGGGCACCGCCCACCAACCGTAGGATGGGTATCGCCCACCAAGACCTTACCAACTTAATTAGGAGACCCGAGTGGCAGTCAGAATCCGGATGAAGCGGATGGGCCGGAAGCACCGGCCGTTCTTTCGCATCTGCGCCGTCGATTCGCGCAACCCGCGCGACGGCAAGGTGCTGGAAGAACTGGGAACGTACGACCCGATGATCGACGACACCGACGCCCGCGTGGTGCTGAAAACCGAACGGCTGGGCTATTGGCTCGGCGTCGGAGCGCAGCCCAGCGATAAGGTCAAGGTTTTCATCAAGAAATACGGCTCCCAGGGCGAGCGGTTGTCGCAGCAGCAAGCCGCGCGCCAGCGGCTTGCATTGCCCAAACTGGTGCCGCCGGCCCCCGAACCAGTGTACGTGCCGCCGCCCAAGGACCAAGCCGCGCCGGTCGTCGCGCCAGAGCCCGCGGTCGCGGCGCCGGAGACCACGGCCAGCGAAGCGCCGGCTGAGCCAACGGCCGACGCGGGCGCGGCGCCGACGTCGTAACCTACCATGCGAATCGACGTGCTGACCCTGTTCCCGGAAATGTTCCCCGGCTACCTGGGCCAGAGCTTGTTGAAACGGGCGATCGAGCGCGGTTTGGTCGACGTGCGATTGCACGACATCCGCGACTGGGCCGAGGGGCGGCACAAGCAAGTCGACGATCGGCCCTTCGGGGGCGGGCCCGGCATGGTGCTGATGGTCAAGCCGATGGTCGAATGCGTCGAGGAAGTGCTTCGTTCGAGCGACGAGCCGGGGCGGGTGGTGCTGCTTTCGCCCCAGGGGCGGAGGTTGAACCAGGGCCTGGTGGAAGATCTGGCGTCCCGCCGGCGGCTGATCTTGTTGTGCGGAAGGTACGAGGGGTTCGACGAGCGGATCAAGGAAATCCTGGGGCCAGACGAAATCTCCATTGGCGACTTCGTGCTCAACGGCGGCGAAGTCGCGGCGATGGTCGTGATCGACGCGGTCATCCGCCTCGTGCCAGGCGTGCTGGGCGACGAGCGGAGCGGCAACGACGATTCATTTTCGGGGCGCGAACGGCTGTTGGAGTTTGCACAGTATACAAGGCCCCGCGAGTACCGCGGCCATGAAGTGCCGGAGATCTTGCTGAGCGGCAACCACGAGGAAATCGCCCGCTGGCGAAAGGAACAGAGCATTGCGCGCACGCGGCGGCGAGCCGCCGACTCCGAACCGCCGGCGACGAGTGACAACCCTACTACGTGAAAGGAACCTGACGATGAGCCAACAAATACTCGCCTTGGTCGAGAAACCCAATCTCAAGACGGAAGTCCCCCAGTTCAACATCGGTGACACGGTCGATGTCCACACTCGCATTCTCGAGGGTGAAAAGGAACGTATTCAGATCTTCAACGGCGTGGTGATCGCCCGCAGCGGATCGGGCACGCGGGAAATGTTCGTCGTCCGCCGCATCGTGCAGGGCGAGGGGGTGGAGCGCAAGTTTCCGCTCCACTCGCCACGAATCGCCAGGATCGAGGTCAAGCGTTCCGGCGTCGTCCGCCGAGCCAAGCTTTACTTTCTCCGCGACCGTGTCGGCAAGGCCGTCCGGCTGAAGGAACGAAGGACGGATCGCAAGGCATGATCCGGCGATGGTGGACCTCGCTTCGCGACGGGCTGGCTCGCGCGTGGCGGCCGGCGCGACTGGGCCCGCGCGGCGAGGCGCTGGCCGCGCGGCACCTCAAGCGGTTGGGGTACAAGATCGTCGCGCGCGGCGCGCGGGGCCGGCTCGGCGAACTGGACCTGGTGGCGGTCGACGGGAGGACGGTGGTTTTCGTCGAGGTCAAGACGCGCCAATCGCATGACGGCGGACATCCCGCCGAGGCGGTCGATGTCGAAAAGCAGCGCCGTCTGACCCGGCTGGCCGTGGGTTTCCTCAAACGACACGACCTGTTGGAATGCGCCGCGCGGTTCGACGTCGTCGCCGTCACCTGGCCGGACGGCCGCCGCCGGCCCTTGGTCGAGCACATTCGCGACGCTTTCGAAGCGATTGCCAACGACGGAATGTTTAGTTAGTCATTGGTCATTGGTCATTGGTCATTGGTCAGACTTCCTCGCCCTGAAACCTAACCTCTAACCTCTAACCTCTAACCGCACGGGCCACGGACGATTTCCCATGCTGATCTACCTCGTCCGGCACGGCGAAAGCAGCTACAACCTCGAGCGGCGCTTGCAGGGCCAGTCGGATGAGCCGGTGCTCTCGCCGCGGGGGCGGCAGCACGCCGCGGCCGTCGCCGCCGCACTGGGGGAGTTGCCGATCGAAGCGATCTACTCGAGCCCGCTCCGCCGCGCGATGGAAACGGCCCACCCAGTGGCTGAGGCCCTCAAGCTGCCGGTGTTCACCGACGACCGCCTGAAGGAAATCGACATCGGCGTCTTCCAGGGCTTGTTGGCATCGGAAATCGGCGACCGATACCCGCGCGAGACCGCTTCGTGGCGTTCGCAGGATCCCGACTTCCGCATCCCCGGAGGCGAATCGCGCCGCGAACTGATGGGGCGCGCCGATGCGGCGCTGCGCGCCGTCCACGACGCCGGATACCGGCAGGTGGCGGTCATCGCGCACGGCGGCGTGTTGGCCGCGGCGATCAAGGCGCTCTTGGGCGTGCCGGCCGAGCGCAACCCTTTCATGCTTTACAACGGCTCGATCAGCCAGCTCGATTGGGCCGTCCAGGTCAAGCTCGCCACGCTCAACCAGACCGACCACCTCCGCCTGGCGGGTTGCGAACTCGCCACTCGCGGCGGCGACCTGGCATAGAGGTTCATCCGCCCTGCCGTTCTTGCTTTCCGCCGGCGGGCGGATATTCTTCATCCGTCGTTCTGTCGACGCTGACCGCCGGCCTCCCTCATCCAGGACTACGAATCTTGGCGTCCTTCAGCGCGCCGTCGACGTCGACGCTGCCTCGCAACTGGAGCGTCCCCTCGACGATGATTCGCTGTCGATCGACACTGGCAATCGCGCCCAGTCCAGAACGCCACGCCTTCTCAAGACCCGCCGTACCTCTCACCGCGTCTTTGAACGTCATCCGCGGCGGCCCCGTTCGGCGCTGGCGACAGCCCTCGCCACGGCCTCATTGGCACGGCCGCTGAATTCAGTCGATCCACCCCAACCGGCTTCGCCCATGGCTTCATCCGAAGGGTCCAACTCGGAGATGTCGCTGGTTTGGCCGGTCTGGCGGTCGAAATAAAACACCTTGACGGTCTTTTGCATCACGGTGTCGGCAAGCTTCAGCATCTGCCGCGTATTCGGCGCGGCGAAGACGTTCAGCAACTCTCTGGAGCTTACTCCGTTTTCCTTCAAGTGCCGCAGCACCCAGACGGCCTCCAAAACGTGGGGGGAATGGGTCGAAACGCAAACGCGGTATCCCCGCGCCACCAGTTCGAGCACCATCAGCAGAACCACCGAAATCGCGCGCGGATGGAGTCCCATTTCCGGTTCCTCGAGGACGACCCACTCGATACTGCCTCGCCGCGAGACCTTGGTCGGCGGCACGAGCCAGTACATGCCCAAGAGCAGCGGTACGAACTCACGCTGGCCCGCCGACCAGACCATGTACGGCAAG
The DNA here is from genome assembly GCA_035531595.1 of Pirellulales bacterium. Lineage (GTDB taxonomy): Bacteria > Planctomycetota > Planctomycetia > Pirellulales > JAICIG01 > DATKSN01. The sequence continues at coordinate 15,241 of DATKSN010000025.1, forward strand.
GCATCTCCGTTGGTGCCCCCATTCGACGTCGAGAAACGCCCCTTCTACGCCACGGAGGGCATTACCTACTTGGACAGCGCCACTTTTGGGTTCATCTAGGTTGTAGGTGTTGGTCGGGAAACGAGTTCGGTCGTCATTCGCGTGGCTTGGGGAGGCATGATTTGATGCTGTGGAGATCGATCCCCAGCGACTGAAGCTTCTTGACCCGGGTTTTCGTATGGGAGCGGCGCGATTGGCGGTTGCGGCCCTGGTAGTAATGTTGCTTCTTCAACTCCTTCTCGTAGCGTCCTTGGCGTGCGGCGGGCTTCAGATCGGCGGCACCCAACCATGTGTTCGTCGCACTTCGGACTTGTTCCACCGTCAGGCGGTCGAGTTGGCCGCCGGCAGGATCGTCGTATTTCTGTCGCATGCGGGCGCAGAACAAGTGGCTCAACTGTGTCACAAAGAAATGGCGGTGGATGCAACGCCAGCCACGAACCTGATAGTGGTCGAGCCCCAACTCTTCCTTCCCTTCTCGGAAGCAACTCTCGACGGAACAGCGACCGAAGGCTACCCGCAGCAACCACCGCAACGTCACGCCACGTTCTCCCGGAACGCAATTGGCGAGGAAATATTTCAGCTCGCCGGTCAGCACGTTGCGGGCAACGATCAAGCAGTGCCGACGACCAGGCAGACGATCTTTCCCCTTGCGCCAAAAGACCGACCACTTGACCTCCCAGACATCGGGCCCTTTGTCGGTGTCCTTGATGTGATACTGTTGCCACGACTGATCGCGGAAAGCGGGAGAGTACGTCACCAGATTCTGGATCTCGCAGGACGGACGCCGACGGGCCAAACGCGGGTATTTCTTGCGTGCGCCACCATGTGATTTCGGGCCGTTGTGCAGCACTGCCGGCTTTTGCACCCAACCGTGAGAATTGGCCGGCACCTCGCCCACAAATGTTTGGGCGCGCTGCTCCAGGCCGTCCAGAAACCGGCCGTCGCGACCGTAGAGTGCGTCGAAGCTCCACGCGCGCACACGCACGCCGTTGGCCAATGCTCGGTCGACCAGATCCAGCGCGATCTCTGGTTTGGTGCGAAACGAGATTTCCTCGGGGACGTAGTTTTTTTTCGGCGCTCCGGGTCGTTTGCCCAGTCCTCGGGCAGGTACAGTTCGCTGTCGAGCAAGCATTGGAATCCGGGCGCCGAATAGCTGAGATGCACGCCAACCACACCGTTGTCGACCTTGCCGCGACTGCCGAGCCATTGCCGCGCTGCCCCCGTCGTGTGTTTGCCGCTCTTGGCGACACCCGATTCGTCGATGATTCCGATGGCCTCGACATGCGAATGTTCCTTCGCCAGGATCTGCTGACAGCGATCACGCAACTGCTGCTCATTCCACTTGATCGACTCGAGAAAACGCTGTAATGTTCGTGGCGCCTTGCCGAACTCCAAAGCGATGGCTTCGGCCGATTTGCGCAGCAACCCGGAAAGCTGCCCCTGGACATAGATTTGTAACAGCACACGGCCTTTCCCCCGCAAGAAACAATCCGCGAACAAAACAAGAAACGCGACCAACTCCTTGCCTAACCCCGCAATCTGCTTGAGCGTCATCCTGACGACCCTCCGTGAGTAGTCTTCCGTGACCCCTGGAACCACGGAGGGTCGTCTTTTCCGACGTTCGTTGCAACCGCAACTCCACCGAAAGCCCTAAAGTCCGCCCACAAAGACACTTAACGACGCTAGCATCGGGGAAAGTGGCGCTGTCCAACTACAGAGTCGGGATCCGCCTTGGACGGCAATGACCGGCCACGGTACACTGGACGGAAACAGGGGCCGCGGGGCGCCATCGCGGAACGGACGAGGTGCGTGGATGCCTTGGATCGAAGTTCTCACAGGGTCCGTCGTTCTGGCGACACTGACCGCCGGCGCCGCGCGCGGCGGCGACGTCGACTTCACCCGCGATGTGCGGCCGATCCTGTCTGCGCATTGCTTCAAATGTCATGGCCCGGACGACCATGCCCGCCAGGCGGACCTGCGGCTCGACGTGCGTGAAAACGCGCTGCGGGCCGCCAGCTCCGGCGCGCCGGCGATCGTCCCAGGCAAGCCGGACGAAAGCGAGCTCGTGCGTCGGCTGGTTTCTCGTGACGAAGACGAGATGATGCCCCCGCCCTCCGCCAAACTGCCCCTGACCGATGCCGAGAAACAGATCCTCGGCCGCTGGATCGGCGAGGGGGCGAAGTACGTGCCGCACTGGGCGTTCGTCGCTCCGAAACGCCCGCCGCTGCCGAGCGTGCGGCACGCCGACTGGCCGCGCAACGGAATCGACTACTTCGTGCTCGCCCGACTGGAAGCCGAGGGATTGGTCCCTTCGCCCGCGGCCGACAACCACACGCTGGTGCGGCGGCTGTACCTGGATCTGATCGGCATGCCCCCATCGCCCGAAGAGGCGGCGGCCTTCGTCAACGATGCTTCCGGCGACGCCTACGAAAAGCTGGTCGATCGTTTGCTCCAGTCGCCGCACTACGGGGAACGCTGGGCGCGCCGTTGGCTGGACCTGGCCCGCTACGCCGATACCAACGGCTACGAGAAAGACCGGGCACGGTCGATGTGGCCGTATCGCGACTGGGTGATCAACGCGCTCAACGACGACATGCCGTTCGACCAGTTCACGATCGAACAGATTGCCGGGGACATGCTGCCCGCTGCGACGAGCGCGCAACGCATCGCCACGGGCTTTCATCGGAATACGATGATCAACGAAGAGGGAGGCATCGATCCGCTCGAATTCCGCTTTCACGCCATGACCGATCGCGTCGCCACGACGGGCACGGTCTGGCTCGGGCTGACGCTGCTCTGCTGCCAATGCCACACGCACAAGTACGACCCCATCGCCCAGCGCGAGTACTACCAGATGATGGCGTTCTTGAACAACGCCGATGAACCCGTGATGGACATCCCGCGAGCGGAGATCGCCGCCAATCGCCGCCAAACCGAAGAGAAAATCCAGCAGGCGATCGATGACCTGCCGAACAGGTTTCCCCTGCCGGACGAATATCAATGGAACGTGGTCGCGCCGGCCGGCGTCGCTTCCGCGGGGGGCGCCACGCTGGAAAAACTTGACGACGGTTCCATCCTCGTGTCGGGCGCCGTCCCCGACAAGGATACGTACACCGTCGTGCTCGATACCGATTGGCCCCAGGTCGACGCGATCCGGCTCGAAGCGCTGGCCGATCCCAAGTTGCCGAGCAACGGACCGGGGAGAACGCCGCATGGCAACTTCGTGCTCTCGGAACTCACGGTGCATCTCGCGCCGCGCGACGCCGCCGGGCCGGCGCCCACGCTGAAACTTGCCTCGGCGACGGCCGATTTCGCGCAGGATGGCTTCCCCGCCACCCACGCCATCGATGGCCAGACCGCGACCGGTTGGGCCATTCAAGGGCCAGGACAGTGGAACGTCAATCGCACCGTGACCTTTCCCTTGGATTCGCCCGCGCGAATTGACGGTCCCTCTCCCTTGACGAAACCGTCCCGCTGGACGATCACGCTCGACCAGCAGCATGGCAGCCAGCACACCTTGGGAAAATTCCGCGTTAGCTTGGGCCGGCGGAACGCCGATTCCGAACCGGACGACGTTCGCCGCCGCGATCACTTGCGGCGCAAACTCGCGGCCTGGATCGATCGCGAGACGAAGCGCGTCGCGCATTGGACCATGCTGCGTCCCATCGAGGCCAAGGCCAACATGCCGATCCTGTCGATCCTCGACGATGGATCGATTTTGGCCGGCGGCGACCAGACGAAACGCGACGTTTACGATCTCAAATTCCACACCGAGTTGGCGGGAATCACGGCAATTCGCCTCGAGGCGATTCCCGACGACCGCCTGCCGAACCGTGGTCCGGGGCGCGTGTTCTACGAAGGCGGCAACGGCGATTTCTTTCTGAGCGACATCGCACTGACCGCGAACGGCAAGCCCGCGAAGTTTGTGAAGGCGACCCATTCGTTCGCGGCGGGCAAGACCACCTCCGCCAACGCCATCGACGACAATCCGCAATCGGGATGGTCCATCAACGGCAGGCAGGGTGAAGCGCACGAGGCTGTTTTCAATCTTGCCGAACCTCTGCCTCAAACCGCCGAGTTGGCGGTGCGGATGGTCTTCGAGATGTACTACGCGGCGGGCTTGGGACGGTTCCGCATTTGGGCCACCACCGACCAGCGCCCGGCCGAGGCGACCGGTCTTCCGCGCGACGTCGAGCGGATTCTGCTGCTCGCCGCCGAAGTGCGCACCGCGGAGCAGAACGAGCGGTTGCTGAGGCATTTCGTGTCGATCGCTCCGGAACTGGCGGGCGAGCATGTGGCCATCAAGAAACTACGCTCGGAGATGGCCGTCTATCCGACCACGCTCGTCATGGCGGAACGGCCGGCCGGCGAAACGCGCCGCACGCATTTCCACCAGCGGGGTGAATTCCTGCAACCGATGGAAGCCGTCGAGCCGGGCGTGCCGGCGGTGCTGCCGCCCCTGTCGGCCGATGCGCCCAAGAACCGCCTGGCGTTGGCACGCTGGCTGGTCAGTCCTGACAACCCACTCACCGGCCGCGTGATGATGAACCGGCAATGGGGGGCGATCTTTGGCGACGCGCTGGTGAAAACCCAGGAGGACTTCGGATTTCGGGGGGAATCTCCCACGCATCCCGAGTTGCTCGACTGGCTGGCCGTCGAATTCGTCCGCCGCAACTGGTCGATCAAGCAGATGCATCGCCTGATGGCCACCAGCGCCACCTACCGCCAGTCGTCTCGCGTCACGCCGGAGTTGCTGGCCAAAGATCCGCACAACCGGCTGTTGGCGCGAGGTCCGCGCTTCCGGATCGAAGCCGAACTGGTCCGCGATTCGGCCCTCAAGATCAGCGGCTTGTTGTCGCTCAAGGTGGGAGGCCCCAGCGTATTCCCTCCGCAACCGCCGAATGTGGCCGCGGAAGGGGCCTATGGGGCGCTGGCCTGGAACGTGAGTTCGGGCGCCGACCGCTACCGCCGCGGCGTGTACACGTTTTCCAAGCGGACGGCCCCGTATGCGATGTTCAACACGTTCGATTCTCCCAGCGGCGAGGCCTGCGTGGCGCGCCGCGAAGTCTCGAATACGCCGCTGCAAGCGCTCACGCTCATGAACGACGCCGTGTTTTGGGAAGCGGCCCAGGCGCTGGGGGCCATGCTCGCCAGCCGGCCCGGTTCCAGCGAAGATCGGATCAGCGAGCTGTTCCAGCGCTGCTTGGTGCGGCCTCCCAGCCCGGACGAACTGCGGCTCCTCGACGAGTTCTTCCGCGCGCAGCGGGAACGCTTCGCGAAACACGAACTCGACGCGGCGGCGATCACCGGCACGGCTGAAGGCATCGCGGGCGACCGCGCCGCATGGACTGTCGTGGCCCGCGCCGTTCTGAACCTGGATGAAACGATCACGAAAAACTGACGGTCGCAAATCAGCGGGAGACCATGAATAATCCGGGCCAGGATTTCCGCGGCGACGGCTTGCGTAATCCCCATTTCATGCGTGGGCTCCCCGGTGTCAACTTCACAGCCAAATGGCGATGGACTTCGCCATCCACCCCAAAGCTGGGCGACTTCATCCGCCTTGCTGAGGCTGGATCGCGCTGAAAGTCTGGGTTTCGCCCTCTACGGCCGCGGCACCAACGTCGACGGTCGGAACTCCTCCCGAAACGACGGAGGACAGGATTACAGGATGAACAGGATGAAGGACGGCATTGAGGATCGCCCCGACTGGGACCGAACTTGGAAACGGGGCCAGTTTCGAGCGCGAAGTGAAGGCCAGTGGGGGTTAGCGGGTGAGTGGCGGCGAGCGGGGCGCGCGGAACCCCCCGTCTCGGCGCGCGATGTTTTTGCGTGGAGTGAGTTTCTTTGGCAAGATGTGGCGTGACGAAGGCGTCCCCGGTGGTTGCTTGGGGCGTGGGCGAGGCCGATGAGGCCGCCGTCGAGG
>DATKSN010000026.1:0-23204 GCA_035531595.1 Pirellulales bacterium
CAGATTCTGCGGAGGCGACATGTGAACGGGATCGGTGGGCGAACGCAGCCCTTCAGCATCCAAATGCATCGCGTTGGGTCCATAGAGATTGTCGCGTCCCTGCCAAGTAATCTTCACGCCGTCCGCTCGTCGGTCCCACACTGCCGTGTCGCAATCGAAGATATTGCCGACGGCCTCGATCTCGACACCGTCGCCCGTTGGGTCGCCGTTTTGCAAGGTGACGACGGGGCCGCAACGACTAAACGTATTGCGCGTGAGACGGACCTTGTGCCCGGCGCCCGCCTTCGGGCCGAGAATGAGGATGAAATTACTCATGCAGGCAATGTTGCCGCTCAGGTCGACGTGGGCGCCCCCCGCCACGCCGATCCTTGTGCCGCACAAGTACGAGTCGCTGATCGACAGCTTGGGCCCGTCGTACTCGATGGTGCCCACGTTCGTCTTCAAGATACGGCAATGGCGGATGGTCCATGGCGCGCCGCCGCCTTGAAAAATATAGCGGTTTCCCGGCTCGAGGTCGCAGCCTTCAACAATCAGCGGGCCGCCGTGGAGAATGAACCAAACGGAAACGTCGGTGGGCGCCACGAAGCGCGGCCGGTAGCCCGCTGCGGCCCGGATGACCATGCCTTTGTTCTTAAGCTGGACTTGGGGCACCTTGAAGGGTCCATTGCCGTGGACTTCGATTTCGTCGCCGTCGCGCAGCACGGGCAGCACGGCCGAGAGGTGCTTGAACCGCCGTGGCTCGCCCCCTGGCCGCGATACGACGAAGGGCAGCGGATCATCGGGCAGGGACGTAGCGGCGCTGGCCAGCGGCGCGGCGGGCTCGGCCTTGGCGCCGCCCGGCGCGGGGTCGCTTGTGTCGGCGGGGCTGGTGGCGCGTCGGCCGTCTTTGCCGGCCGTGGCCGCCGGCACGGCCGGCGGCTCGCCACCGTCGCCACGATCCGCCGACGGAAGAGAAGCAGCGCGCTGTTCGATCGTCGCCGTTTGATCGGGACCGACCTCGACCGTACGCGAGATGCTGCCGTCTTTGTTGCGAATCACGATGATGATGCCCGCCAGCAGCAAGGCCCCGGCGGAGGCGGCGATCAGCAAGGGAAGGCGCGGCACGCGCCGGGCCGCGACGGGCGCGGCGTGCCATGTGAGGGCCGGCGAAACGCCGCCCAGCGGAACGCCACGGAGGGCGTTCCCTACAGAAAAAGAAGATGCCAGCGAAACGCCATCCAGCGAAACGCCGTCCGGCGGAACACAGGCGAGGGCGTTCCCTACAGACTCGATTGCCCGCAGGTGTTCAACCACCTCTTGGGCCGATTGCGGACGCCCGGCGGGCGCCTGGGGCACGACCTGACGCGACAAGTCCGGCTGATGTTCGATACCTGGTGGCGTTACAAATTAGGCAAACTGACCTGGGACGCGTTCCAGCGTGACATGTCTCCGATCCGGCAGCAAGTCAACCGCTTGTTGCTGCGCGGGGCGTTCAGCGGCAACGCGCGCCTGGTCGGCACATGTCGGGAACTCTCCAACCATCGCGAATGGCTGTGGACGTTCGTGGATGTTCAAGGCATCGAGCCCACCAATAACAGGGCCGAACGGGCGCTTCGTCCGGCCGTGATTTATCGGAAGCTATCGTTCGGCACGCAGAGCGCGGCGGGCAGCCGTTTCATCGAGCGGATGCTAACGGTCAGCGAGACGTGCAGGCTCCAGGGCCGCTCGATCTTCGCCTACCTGACCACCGCCGTGGAAGCCCACTTCCACCATCAATCCGCCCCCTCGCTGCTCCCCGACGCGTGAACGGTTACAGACGTCATGGGGTATTCGGAGATCGTTTTTTTTCGCTTCGCTACCGTTTTCTTTTGCACGCCTGTTGCTGCGCAACATGCGTGTTTTTTTCGTAAAAATGATCCTGCCTGATTCGTGGGCCGCCACGGACCCCCCCCCCGAGCTTGCGCTGCGGGTTAGTGTGACGGCAGTCTGCGCTCGTTCCCCAGAGACCAGAGTGGAGGGCTAATTCCGGCTGGCCGGCTCGGCATGTGAAAGGGGCAAGGCCAAGGGCCTCGTGGCGGCCGAGTTGAAGGCGGCCGGCGCCGCGGAGCGGCGGTAGAGCAGCGCCAAAAAGGCCGGTACGAGCACGGGCCGCACGATGAGGGTGTCGAGAACCACCCCCAGGCTGAGGGCGAATCCCAGTTCCAGCATGCCGCGTAGCGTGCCGAACATCATCGAGACGAACGTGCCGGCCATGATCAGCCCGCAACTGGTGATGATGCCACCCGTCTTTTCAACCGCGATCCGCAGCCCCTTCATCAACCCCCAACGCCGTTGCTCTTCGAGCACTCGAGTGACGAGATAGATGTTGTAGTCCTCGCCCACCGCGACCAGGATCACGAACACGAAGATCGGCACCTTCCAATCGAGCCCGTCGAAAGGAGCGTAGAGCGAACCGAACACCAACTCCGTCGCCCCCATCGTGACCAGGTAGCTGAACAGCACCGAGAGGATCAAATAAAGGCAAATCAGCGGCCGCCGCAGGATGGCGATCAACACCATCAGCACCACGATCACCACGGCCCGCTGGATAACCGTCAGGTCGCTTTGAGTGACGGCCTTCAGATCGCGGATGCCGGCCGTGGTGCCCGCGAAAAGGAACTCAGGCTCTTTGAGACGTTGGTCGTCGGCACGATCGTCGTACCAGAACGAAGTCGCATCGTCGGAGAGCGCGAGCAAACGACGGTCGATTTCGTCGAGCACCCCGACCGCCTCCCGCGAAAAGGGGTCGTGCTTGAGGATGACGTTGAGGCGGGTCACGTCGCCTGCCAGATCGGGCGCCGCGGACACGAAAATCGCCTTGGTCTGGGGATGGTTCTTCACGGCCAGCTTCCATAGGCCGGCCCTGGAGCCGGGCTTTTCGCCCAACGGCTCGGAGAAGCTTCGGACGCTTGCCACGCCCGGCACCTCAGCCAGAATCCGGGTCAGCTTGGAGATCTCGGCGCCGGATGACTTGCTGCCGAACCCGGCCCCGCGGCGATGCGCCAGCACCGTGACCGGGCCCGTGTCGCCGGCGTGGAAGTGACGGCGCAAGAGTTGGGTGCCGACCACGCTGGGGCGGTCGCCTTGCAATTCATCGAGCAAGTTGTAGCTGACTCGCACCGACAGGCCGCGGTAGGCCAAAGGCGCCATGAGCAGCACGCTGGCCACGAGAATGAGTCCGGGTCGCGCGACGACCGCGCGGCTGACCCATTGCCAAAACCCCCCGAACAGGCATTGTCCTGGCGAGCGGGGGGCGTTAGCCCCCTGTTCTTCTCGCGGGGCGCCAGCCCCGCGACGCGGCCCAAACGGCCAAAATACGATTCGGCCGAACGCCCGCAACAGCGCGGGCGCCAGCGTCAGGCAAGCGGCCAGCGTCACTGCCAGGCACAGCGCGACGGCCGGCCCACTACTACGGTATTTGCCGAATGAGGCGAAAAACAGTGTGCTCAGGCCCAGTATGGTCGTCGCCGCGCTGCCGGCCAGCGCCTCGCCCACCTGCCCCAACGCGACCGCCACCGCCTCGGCCCTCGGCTGGCCATGATCCAATTCTTCCTGATAACGCGAGATGAGAAACAGGCAAAAGTCGGTGCCCGAGCCGAACAGGATCACGACGATGAAAATCTTCGTCGTCTTAAAAACCTTGAAATCGACCCAATCCAGCCACGGCAGCCGATGAATTTCAGTCAACTGGGCCACCAGATCGAGCGATATGACGACGGAAAGCACGATCGTCGCCAGCGGAATGACGACCAGCACCGGGGCGCGGTAAACGATCAGAAGGATCGCAACGACCAAGATCACGGTGGCCCGTTCCGTGTTGCGTATGCTTTCGGCGGCTGAGCCGAGCATATCGCCACCGATGGCGGCCGAGCCCGAAACTTCCACCTTCAGCCCCGGCGGGAAGTTCGCGGCGCGGCGCAGGTCGTCCAGCTCCGCGCGCACGGCGGCGAGTACCCGGATGTTGTCGACGGCCATGAATTCGTTGCTCATCAAGAGCACGATCAGTGCCGCGTGACGGTCGTCGCTCTTGAGTTTCTTGCCGATGAGTTCGGTCCAGGGCGTCCAGACGCCGATCACCGGAAGGTTTTGACTGGTATCGGGATGGAACCGGCCCGCCAGTTGCTCGGCAAGCTGCCCGAGCCGGGGGCCGTCGCGAGCGCCTGGATCGAACCGGCCCGCCAGTTGGTCGATGGTCCGAAGGTCATCCGAGGTCAGGGGACCGTTCTCTCGTTGACAAACGAGCACGATTTGGCTTTTCGAGCGGTGATCGGGAAATGCCCGCGCGAGCAACGCCTCTCCCCGCACGCTGAGCATTGTGGAGGGCAGATACGCCAGGTCGCCGTCGCGGGTCACGTCGTCCCAGCGGGGGGCGACGGCATGCAATGCGGCCGCGGCGACGATCCAGGCCAGGATCACCAGCAGCCAATGACGTGAGACGAATCCGCCGAGACGATGGAACATCCCCCTGATGTTATCGCCCGCGCGGCGAGGTTGCCAGGGGAGGGAACCGCTAGCCCGTATTATTCATGGTCCCAGGGGAAGCGAGCGCAGACTGCCCCCACACCAACCCGCGGCGCAAGCTCGCGGGGTCCGCGGGGCGGCCCACGAAACGGCAGGGATCATTTTCCCGAAAAAAGCGCGCTCGTTGCGCAGCAACGAACGTGCGAAAAAGAAAACGCCAGCGAAGCGAAAAAAAACGACTTCCGAATACCCCATGACGTCTGAGCGAGCCGCGTAAGCGGCATCCAATTGCATCCCCACCCTTCGCGTTACGCCACGCTCCTTTGGATCTCTTTGGGAGGGGTTTCGGAGTTGTTTTTTTTTCGCGCCGCGACGCGGCACGGTCGGAAAGCGGGGCGCTCGACACCGCTAATATTCGGAGTACGGAGGGATGTCCGATCCGCGCCGGCCCCGCTCCAGGGCGCGCTTCAGCGTCGAGATCGTGACGTACTGGGCCGAAGCGTCCGCCCGCCCGAACTCTTCAATCGCGCTGTCCGCGCCCAGGACGCTCGCGATCCATTCGCGCGCCCGAGGGTCTCCGGCGCGAGCCTGGCCCGTCGCCGCCTCGATTAGCCGTTGCCACGCCGCCGGCGTAACTACCTCGAAAACAACGGGCCAATAGCTCGGCTCCTCGCGCTCGGGTGCGCGATGCGATTCGTCCTCGTCTTGGGCGGCTCGCGGCGACCCTGATGAAACGCAGCGCGCTTCTTCGACCGCGTCCAAAACGTCGGTGAATACCACATGCGCCTGGACGGCGCGCACCGCGCGTTCGATTCGCGCGGCGTCCGCGAGCCCGATAGCGCGCTGAATCCAGATGCGCGCTCGGTCGTCGCCGAGGAGGGCCTCGTCATACGCCACCTCGACGATCTCGCGCCACGCCTCGAGGGTGAGACCGCCGTAACCACCGGGAAGGAGCGGTGGCGGAACGAACGGCGGTCTGGGGCGTTCTGGTGATGTACAAGGGTTACGTCATGGGGTTAAAAAGTCCGTATTGAAGGGTTCCTCCAGTGGACGCGCCCGCGACCCCCTCCGCGGCAGCAAGCGCCGCGTCCGACACTGAAAGCGTTATCAACCGGCGGCGCGACCGGCTCTGCCGCTCGAACTCGACCGAGACCCCAATTGAGCGCAGGTTCGGGGCGAGGCGGCGGATGCACCCGGCGAAACGCACCAGGTTCCGTGGCCACCCTCCATGCCGCACGCCGGAGCGCCCCGCCAACGTCTCGACCGCGTACAGAAGGTCGGAGACGCTTCCCGTCCACGGGCCGCCGATCACAAGGCGGACGAGCGGGCGCGTGAGGGCGCTCGCCTCGACCTGCGCGACGTTGTGCTCCACGACGCCGCGAAGGTATAGTTCCAAGAAGCTCGCGGCGCAGCTTCCGAAAAAACTGGCAAAACCGTACCTTTACCCGACGAAAGCTTCGCGGCGAGCGGCACGACGGCGCGGTTCGTGGGAGGTAAGTTCAACGCTGAGCCTTGCTTGCGCTGCGGGTTAGTGTGGGGACCATGAATAATCTGGGTAGCCGTCACGCCAAATCCCGGTTTTCAAACGAGAGCAGCGAGACGAGCATTGCGATCGCACTGTAGAGCAAGGTGTAAACGAACGCCTCGCCGACGTACTGCCACGGTATGACCCGGTCGGCGGCGATGGCGGCATCGCACTTGTAATAGTCGAGCACCGGCAGCACCGTGGCGATGAACTGGCCCATGAACTTCACCAACCGTAACTGCCCGATCGACGACTGCACCAAAAGCTGCGTCAGGTGCCCCAGGACGTAGATCGAAAAGAGAATCGTCAAGTTGGGCAACATCGACATCCGCGTGGAAAGGGCGATCGTGATCGAAGTCAGCACCACGGTCTCAAAGAAGGCCAGCACCAAGGGGCGCACCGTGCGCGCCATTTCGAACTTGATTTGCTCGCTTTCCGGCGCCGGAAGCGAGTTTTCGCGGGCATCGTACACGACTTTATAGGAAATCGTGGCCAGGAACACGATCGAAAGCAGCACGAACAGCGTGTAGGCCGGCGCCAACACGCCCAAAAACTTGCCGACAACGAACTGCCGGCGGCTGATCGGTTTGGAGAGCACCGTCAATGCCGTGCGGCCTTCGAGTTCGTCGGCGATCGACACGCTTGCGGTCCACACGGCCAGGATGATCGAAAACAACATCACCAGCGTCAGGCTGGTTTCCTTGAACATCTTCACGTCTTCGCCGAAGGTGCTGTAGGGAACCCATGTGAACAGCATCAGCAGCAAGGTGCCCAACACCAGCATCACCCAGAACAAGGGCTGGAACCACGCCCATTGGGCCGTCGTCAGCGAAATCGCCGCGACTTTGGGAAAGGCGAGTCGCAACAAGGCGAAGACCGCGATCAACGCGACCAGCGCCGTCCCACCAAACAGGGCCGCGTCCAACGGAGTCGGCAGCCATTGCCAAGTTTTTTCAATCAGAGCCATCGACGCCTCGCCTTATAAGGAAATCCCGAAATCGGAAAATTCATCGCTCGCCGCGCCCCCGCGCCGCCGCGTGGCCGCGATGGTACGTCCCAACTCGACCTGCACGGCCCCCAGGAACCGCTCGATCTCGTCAGCCGCACCCTCCGCCACCAGCCAGACCCTGCCGTCCGGCAGGTTCTTCACGAAGCCCGTCACCTGGAAGCGATCCGCGATCCGTCGCGTCGTGTATCGAAATCCCACGCCTTGCACCCGGCCCTCGTACCACACCTCGCGGCGCACACGGGCCGACGTATCGGCTGCCGGTGGTCGATCGGCTGCCGGTGGCGGCTTGGCGGCCGGTGGCGGCTTGGCGGCCGGTGGCGGATTGGAGTTCCGCGGTGAATTGGCGGCTTTCAAGACGGCACCCTGCAAGAGGCAATTCTCCACGACGACTCGGTGTCTGTAATGGCCCACTACGCAGCCGACGCGACGAAGGTTCAGTATATACTTCACGCGGTCGAGAATGAAACATTCACGGTGGCTGGGGCAGAGCCTAAGCGATGCCCCGGTCGCTATCTATCCGGGGCATCGCTTAGGCTCTGCCACCAGCCACCGCTTTCTCGTGGCACAATGTCTCATTGTCGGCCGCGTGAAGTATAGTGAGAAACCGCACCGATTTCCAGTTGCCGGGCAGGCCGGGCTACGGCGGCTACGGCGCCCCGTTGCCGGCCGCGGTTTCCGCGCGTCCGATGAAATTCCCTTCGCGAAAGGCCGCGGCCATGGCCAAGGGCACCTCGGCCTCGGCCAATACGACGCGGGCGCGATTCTCGGCCACCTTGGCCCGCATCTCCTGCTCGCGGGCGATGGCCACCGCCCGCCGCTCCTCGGCGCGGGCGCGTGCCACGCGGGTGTCGGCCTCGGCCTGGTCGGCCTGCAAGCGCGCGCCGATGTTCTCGCCCACTTCAATGTCGGCGATGTCGATCGAAACGATCTCGAACGCCGTCTGCGCGTCGAGACCGCGTGCCAGCACCGCCTTCGAGATCAGGTCGGGCTTTTCCATCACCAGGAAGTGATCGGTCGAGGAGCCGATGGCCGTGATGATGCCTTCGCCGACGCGTGCAATGACCGTCTCCTCGGTCGCCCCGCCGATGAGTTGCTTGATGTTCGTCCGCACCGTGACCCGCGCCCGCACCCGCAATTCGACGCCGTTCTTGGCGATGGCGCTCAAGGTGGGCTTCTTCGATTTCTGCGGGTCGGGGCAGTCGATCACCTTGGGCGAAACGCTGGTCTGCACGGCGTCGAGCACGTCGCGGCCGGCCAGGTCGATCGCCGCGGCCCGGTCGAAATCGAGGTCGATGTCGGCCCGGTGGGCGGCGATGATCGCCCGGATCACGCCCGGCACGTTGCCGCCGGCCAGGTAATGGGCCTCCAGTCGGCGCGTGCTGATGCCGGCCGAAGCGTCGTTGGCGATACCCGCCTGCATGGCCATGATTTTCGATTGCACGATCAGCCGCGCGTTGACCTGCCGCAGGCTCATGCCCACTAGGCTCAGCAGGCTCACGCGCGCATTCGACATGTAGGCCTGGAACCAGATGTTGCCGTACATCATCATCAACAGCGCGAGCGTCACCGCGATGCCCGCCAGGAAGACGACGGCGATAGCCATGGCGATCTGGCTCTCGCTGATGCCCCTTTGGGCCAGCAACCACGCGGATTCGGGAAACATGAAGAAATTCCTCTGATAAAACGAACGGTGTAGCGGAATTCGTGAGAATTTCGGTGCGTGCCGTCGATACGGTTACTGCCACCAGCATACTTGATCGAATGGCCCGTAACCAGTAGCTGAATTCGCAAGAATTCAGGCGGTTCGCGCGACGTCAAACCCCGAATTCTTGCGAATCCGGCTACGCCAATCCCGAATTCTTGCGAATCCGGCTACAGACCGTTTCATTCGATCCAGCCGCCGCCCAGCACCCGGTCGTCTTCGTAGCAAACCACGGCCTGGCCGGGCGCCACGCCAAAACGCGGCTCGTGCAAGTCGACTCGCAGCCGGTCGCCCGGCAACGGCTCGACGGTCGCCTCCACGGCCGGACTGCGGTAACGCAACTGCACGCGGCATTTGAAAGGCCCGCCCGGCGGTTCAACAAGCCAGTTTGCCTGGCGCGCCGTGAGGCTGTGGCGGGCCAGTTCTTCATAGCGGCCGATGACGACCCGCCGCGCCTCGCGCTCGAGCCGCACGACGTACCGCGGCTCGCCCAACGCCACACCCAGCCCCTTGCGCTGACCGATGGTAAAGCCTTCGATCCCGTCGTGCCGTCCGACCACCGCGCCCTGGGTGGTGACGATCTCGCCGGAGCGGTCTTCGTCGTCGCCGCGGCGCCGGCGGACGAACTCGGCGTAGTCGCCCTGGGGCACGAAACAGATCTCCTGGCTGTCGGGCTTGTCGGCCACTCGCATCCCGAGCTGCGCGGCCATCTCGCGGATCGCCTCCTTGCGGTGGTTGCCCACGGGAAACAGCACCCGCGGCAGCACGTCGCGGTCGATGCCGAACAGCACGTACGATTGGTCTTTCGAGTCGTCGCGTCCTCGGCGCAGTGCCGGCCGAGGATCTGGGGCGGGCAGGTGGCCCAGCGCTGGCACGGCTGTTTCGAGGCGCGCATAGTGTCCAGTGGCGATGAATTCGGCCCCGACGCCGTCGGCATAATCGCGCAGCCTGCCGAACTTGAGCCAGTTGTTGCACATCACGCAAGGGTTCGGCGTGCGGCCGGCGGTGTACTCGTCGACGAAGTAGTCGATGATGCGGCCGAACTCCTGCTCGAAGTTCAGAGCGTAAAACGGAATGTCGAGCCGGTCGGCGACGCGCCGCGCGTCGTCGGCGTCGCTGGCTCCGCAGCAGCCTTGCTTGTGGTTCGGCCGGATCGGCACAATGGGCAACAGCCCCCTCGGCTCGCTGCTCGCGCCGTTTCCGTCGGTACTGGCTCGGCAGGCCGTCTCCCGATGTTCGCCGTGCCGCATGAAGAGCCCGATCACATCGTGCCCCGCGTCGCGCAGCAGGTGCGCCGCGACACTGCTATCGACTCCTCCCGACATGGCCAACACGACACGTGACATGGGGTTCAAAATAGCGTTGTTCGCCGCGGGCGGCAAGGCGTCGTCGGCAAGGCGCTTCTCGTCGCCCGTAGGTTATCAGGCTTTCGAGGCACCGCCGCTACGGCCCCAGAATCGCCTGGATCGATTCTCCGAGAATCTCGACCATCCGGTCGATCTGGTCTTCGGTCGTGACAAAGCACGGAGCGAGGTTGTAGACGTCGCCGCGAAGCCGCGTGAACAGGCCGCGCTCTTGCGTGGCCGCATGAACGCGGGCACCCACCTTTTCCGCCGCGGGAAACTCGGCTTGGGTCGCCTTGTCGGCCACCAGTTCGACGGCGCACATCAAGCCCTGACCGCGGACGTCGCCGACGTGCCGGTGCGAGGAGAGTGTGCGCAAGCCCGCCAGTAAACGGCGGCCCAACTCGCCGGCCCGTTCGACCAGCCCTTCACGCTGGATGATCTCGATGTTGGCCAGTGCCACGGCGCAGCCCACCGGGTGACCGGAATAGGTGAAGGCGTGCATCCAAGCGCGGTCTTCGGCCGCGCCGTCGATCGTAGCGGCGATACGGTCGCTGACGCCGATTCCGCCCAGCGGAAAGTAGCCGCTGGTGATGCCCTTGGCGAAGCTGACGATGTCCGGCTCGATGCCGTAGCGCGACAGACCGAACCACTCGCCCGTCCGGCCGAAGCCGGTAATCACTTCGTCGGCGATCAAGAGCACGTCGTAGCGGTCGCAGATTTCGCGGATGCGCGGCCAGTAATCGTCGGGCGGCACGATCACGCCGCCGGCCCCCTGCACCGGCTCGGCCAGGAACGCCGCGACGGTCTCGGGATCTTCACGCAGGAGGGCGGCTTCCAGCAAATCAGCGGCTTGTTCGCCGTTCGTGCGCGACGGATCCGACGTCGAAACCCCTTGGAAGCGGTACGGATAGGGGCTTTCGATGTGGACGAAGCCGGGCGTGCGCGGCTCGAACATTGTCCAGTAGGAAGCGATGCCGGTGGCGGACATGGCGGCCAGCGTCACTCCATGATAGCCCCAGACGCGGCTGACGACTTTTGACTTGCCGGGCTTGCCGGCGAGCTTCCAATGGTAGCGCGCCGTCTTGAAAGCCGACTCGTTCGACTCAGCCCCGCCCGACGTGAAAAAGAAGCGGTTGATGCCGGGGTAGCAGAGCCCCGCCAGACGCTCGGCCAGGTCGATGGCCGGGAGGTTGCCGCTGCCGGCGTAGCTCGAGGCATAGGCCAATTCGCTCATTTGCCGCGCCGCGGCGTCGGCCAATTCGCGGCGGCCGTGGCCGACGACGACGTTCCAGAGGCCGGCCAGGCCGTCGAGGTACTCCTTGCCGTCATGGTCGACCAGCACGGCGCCGTGGCCCCGCACCCAGACGTGGGCTTTGGCCTGCGCCTCGCGGCGGTGAAGCGAGTGGATCAGGTGGGCCTGGTCGCGCGAAAGATCGTCCAATTGCGGCATGGACGTGATTGTAACCACGCGCGGGAACGAGTCAACGATCGACCGCCACTCAGGGCGACGACTGCACCGAGCCGGGACCGGGTGGCCGGCTGGCGACAAACAGGTGCGGGCGCGGGCGCGCGTGGGCGGCGTCGAAGACGCGACGCAGAATCAAGCGGCCGAAAAATCGCGGCCGCGCGTGGGCATGGGCCTTGGAGACCGACATGGCGAGTTTCCTTCGATGCGATGCCATTGGCGACGCCACGGCGCCAGCGGTCGTGGCGATTGTTGATCGACGATCCGCAAGGCGAGCCGACCCGCTGCGCGGGTGCCCCCGCGTTAGCCCCTGTTCCGCGCGCCGTGTCGCCCCGCGAGGCGTCGTGTTCAGGATGGCACGAGCGCCTCGCGGGCGACCCGCGGCGGACTTCGGAGCGGGGGACTCCGAGGAGACGTTAGTTGGTGTACGATGGGCCAGGCAGGATTGTCCCGTCGGACGGCATCGACACTGACGGCGCTTGCATGCAGGGATCGGCCGAGTAGGTCGAGCTGGTACGGCCGCACGAGCTGCCGCGGTTGAACAACTGGCAGCCGCCGGCGCTGGCCGTCAAGACCGCCACGGTCGTCAAAATCAATAGCCTTCTCATGGCTCTCCTCTGTGAATTCGGAACAACGGTCGCGTTCAAGCGACGCGGTGAATCAAGTCAAGCAACTCTACAACACGCCCGACGAAGTGCAAACGCAACGCGCGGATTTTTCTCACCAGCCGGCGCGGCTTTT
This sequence comes from Pirellulales bacterium, assembly GCA_035531595.1. Classification (GTDB taxonomy): domain Bacteria; phylum Planctomycetota; class Planctomycetia; order Pirellulales; family JAICIG01; genus DATKSN01. The sequence continues at coordinate 12,268 of DATKSN010000026.1, forward strand.
TCGCCGCACCGCGCCGATCCGGGGGTTACACTTGAGGAACGACGACCCGCTACGGGGCCGACTCTGTAGGGAACGCCCTCCGTGGCGTTCCGTGGCCCGCCAAGAGACGTCGCACCCGCCTCGCGGAACGCCACACGGAGGGCGTTCCCTACAGAACCGTATGCGAAGATCGTAAGAGTTCAGGCGGTTGTTTCTTATCATCGCCAGACCCCAGCACCCCATGTCGATGCGCAGCAGCCTCGCCAAGAATGATTTCCACCGCCGCCGCGCGCGATGGACCGCGGTCATGGCGATCTTGGCACTGGCCGGTGTACGGGCGCGCGCCGACAACGCGCCGAGCCGGCCCTCGTCGCCGACCGTGGTCGCCGCGCCGCGCCGCGCCCTGGGGCGGGAACCCACGGCGAGCGGTTCCGAAAAAGTCTCGCCCCCGGACCATCAATTCTGGCTGGTCAGCACGCGTGGTTTGCCGCACGACGGCGTCCCGAAACCCCACGACCTTCGGCCGCGCGTCTGGCGCCGTCGCCCGCAAGCCGGCTGGACGGACTCGACGCTCGATGAACTATTCTCGGCGGGCGATTCACGGCTGGTGACGACGGTGCTGGTGCATGGCAACGACACGGACCATGAACAAGCGATCGCCAAGGGGACCGAGGTGTTTCGCGAGTTCCGCCGCGGCGACGCGCCGGCCAGGCCCTTTCGATTGATCGTCTGGTCGTGGCCCAGCGAGCACATTCCCGGCCCGTTCCGCCGCGACGCGCGGATCAAAGCACAGCGTGCCGAGATCGAGGCCTACTATCTGGCGGCGTTCGTCGAGAGGCTTGGCGACGAGGCGCCGGCGAGCCTGGTGGGTTATAGCTTGGGCGCTCGCACGGTCACGGGCGCCTTGCACCTCATGGGAGGCGGCCGGCTCGATGGCCATGGTTTGCCGCCAGGGCGGCGTGAATCGGCGCCGCGCTTACGGGCGGTGCTGTTGGCCGCCGCCGTCGACGGCGACTGGCTCCTGCCCGGCGGGCGGCACGGCCGGGCGTTAAGCGCCGTCGAGCAAATGGCGGTGCTGGTCAACCCCGACGACCGAGTGCTGAGGTTCTATCGTTTCCTTTCACCGGGCGGCGGCGCGCCGCTGGGCGCGGCGGGCATGGGCGCGGCGGCGCGGCGGGGAGAAGACCGTGAGAAAATCGTCGAAGTCAACGTCGCCGACGCGGTGGGCAAGAAGCATGCTTGGACGACGTACATCGCCGCGCCCAAGGTCGTCGAGCACGTCAAGTCGTTCGCGCTGTTCGACGCCGGCAAGAAGCCTGACGCCCCCATGAATGCCCGCAAGTTGTCGGACGGCCCAGCGGCGGCGGCCGGAGGCGGTTAGCCCGGATTATTGACGGTCACACACCAACCCGCGGCGCAAGCAAGGCCCAGCGTTCGCTCGTTCCCACGCTCCGCGTGGGAACGGCTCCGCGTTCCCACGCCCAGCGGCGCTCAGTCGTCGCGGGGCCGCGGAACGGCCGAATCCGGGCTAGGGTCGCCGAGCCCTCTCAATGGACCCTGTGGCGACCCTGTGGCCTGCTCGTCGCCTCGCTCATCAGGAGGCGGAGGGAGGTCCAGCGTGGGCGACTGCAACCCCGCATCGAGAGCTTCGGCGTACTCGCGCAACCGTTCGTGAGTTGCTTGAAACTCGCGTCGCTCCGTCAAAGCTCGGTACTTCGGGTCTTTTGCCGCACGGTCAAATTTTTCCAATGCCGCCAGCACGGCTTCGACCTTCGGCGTCGCCGCTTCGGAGAACACTTCTTTGGGCAAAACAAGGTATCGCCGCCAGTTCTGGTTGAGCAGGGCATCAAGCTCACGGCTTTCCCGCGCCAACGCCCGGCGCAACGCATCCAACGTGGACGCGGCTCCATCCGCGGGCGGCGTCGGGGGAGCCAACGTCGCGCCGTCGTCCGCGGCGGTCAATGTTTCCACGTCCTGCAACAACTTCATGGCGGATTCGGGCACCTGAAACGGCGGCTCGGTCGTCGGCGTGCCGTAGAACACCTGATGGGCCGCCTCGTCAATTTCGATCGCCGTGCCGTCGATCGCAACGCCCGCGAACACGCCTCGACTGCGAGAGTACGACAAGATTTCGGCCTCCAAGTGCGTATCCGTGGCGGCTTCGGCGCTGCGTCCGACCGGCCCGGCGGCAACCGACGCGTCGGCGCCCAGAGTGAACTTGCCGCCGAGCAGATTTTCGACGCTCTGTTTGGTACGGAAGACCAGCACCACGTCGGTGGCCTGTACGCCGACCTGCCAGCCGACGCTGCCGCCGGTCAGTGTCACAAACTGCGGAATGCTCCATGCGCCCTCGCTGTCCCGAACGAGCACAACCCCTCGCCCGCGGCGAATGCCGCCGACGAAGCCGATCTTGATGACGCCGGGGATGATCACGAGACCTTGGGCGTCCGCCAACAGTTGTTCCGGAATTCGTCGTGCCGGGATCGACATGATTTCGTGCAGCACCTGGTCCGCGAGCCGAACGGACTCGGCGGGTTCGCGCGCCGCGAAAGCTGGTTTCGTACACGCACAACTGGCAAGGAGAGCGGCGATCAGGTGAATCCGCGGCATGCTTGAACTCCGTTTCGTGAGATGCGAGTGATTGAAGAGGGAACACCGATCCCACATATTACTCGTGCGCCCCGGTTCGGAACAATCGCGATTCGGCGCCCTTGGCACGGTCGCCATCGTCAGGCAGAATGGAAACATGGCCCGCTTTCACTTGGTTCGCGTCGGCGCGTTCTCACAGGTCGGCCGCTTTGCGGCGGTCGATAGCACGCGCTACCCGCGCGATGCGCGGGTCATTGTGCGGACCGCGAGGGGGCTGGAGGTCGGCGAAGTCCTTGCCGCTCCGTCCGGCGAGAGCCCGGCCGAAGCCGATGGGGCGATCGTCCGCGGCATGACGATTGAAGACCAGTTGCTCGAAGTCCGGCTACGGAAGAACCGCGAGGCAGCCTACGCAGCCTGCGCCGGCCGTCTCAGGGAGCTAAGGCTCGAGGTGGCGCTCGTGGACGTGGAGCACTTGTTCGACGGCCGGACGCTGGTGTTCTATTTTCTAGGCCGTCAGCCGCCGGAGTTGGAAACCGTCACCAGCGAGCTGGCGGCGATCTACGACACGCAGGTGCAATTCCAGGCCTTCGCCGGCGCGTTGACCGAAGGCTGCGGGCCGGGCTGCGGCACGGATGAGGCCTCGGGAGGGGGCTGCCAAAGCTGCGCGACCGGTTGCGCGGTGTCCGCCGCATGCGGGACACGGAAACAAGCCTCGTAGGGCCCTTGCCGACGGCAAGCGATCGGCTGGCTTGACGGCCTTGACTTGGCGGCCACATTTCCCTACCGTCCCGCACCATGATGCGCACCCACCGTAAGCTTCTCTGCGCCGCGGCCTTCTTCGCGGCGGTCGCCGGCCTGGCCGGTGAACCGCCGCTGAGGATTACTCCGCGGGAAGGGGTGCTGTTGCTGAAAAACGGGGCGGTCCTACCCGGCCGTATCACCGCCGCGGGCGACCACTATTACGTGCTCTTGCCGAAGGGCGAAATTCGCCTCCGAGCGGCCGAGGTCGAGATGCAGTGCAACGACCTCGTCGACGGATACCGGCGCAAGCGCGCGAAAATCGAGGACGGCAAAGCCACCGATCATCTCGGTCTCGCGGAATGGTGCGTGCGGCACAAGTTGTTCGAGTGCGCCGACAAGGAATTGGCCGCGGCGGCCGCCATCGATCCGGAGCAACCACGGCTGGCGCTGATCGGCAAGAGACTGGAACAAGCCCGCCGCGAGATCAAAATCCCCCCCATGCGGGCAAAGCCGCTTGACCGCGGCCCGACGAACGACGACCTCGACCGGCTGGTGCGCGGCATGCCGAAAGGCTCGGTCGCGACCTTCACCAGTTCGATCCAGCCGTTGTTGCTCAACAACTGCACCACATCGGGCTGCCACGGTCCGCGTTCGGAGGGGAAGCTGCGGTTGTTGCGATTGTCGTTGGCCGCCGCGCCCAGCCCGCGCTCGACGCAACGCAACCTGCATTCCGTCTGGCAGTGCATCAACGCCGCCGAGCCGATGGCCAGCCCCTTGCTGACGGCGCCCATCCAACAGCACGGCAACACGAAGGCGGCGATCTTCACCAACCGCGAGGCCGTTCAATACCGGCAACTGCTGGCCTGGGTGCAAAGCGTTTCCCGGCCGCGCGGGCCGAGCCAGCCCTCGACGGTCGACCAGACGACGCCCCCCTTGTTGCAGACGACGCCGCGAGGCCGGCCCCAAGAGCGCGACGATTCGCTTTCGTCGTCCGATCTCGCCGCGGCCGACGCCCCACCGCACATGGACAGCGCCATGCCCGCCCTCGACGAGCCTGCCACCGACGCGGCCGAAGCCGAATCGCAGCCGCCGGCCGCGCCCTACACGCCGGTCGATCCGTTCGACCCTGAGATCTTCAACCGCCGCTACTTCCCACGCTCTACTTCACGCGGCCGACAATGAAAGGAGCGACCATGCAACGGATCGACCGTGAACAAGCCCGCAAGTACGCCTTCGATTGGCGCGATGAACCGCTCTTGCGCGTCGAGCGCGGCGAGAGTTTCAAAATCGAAACCTACGACGCGAGCACCGGCTTTTTCAAGTCATCTTCCGACAAGGCGGTGCCGGGGCGGCGCCCCGGTTTCGACCGCCAGCCGCCGTTGGCCAACCCCATCGGCGGCCCGGTGTGGCTGGCGGGGGCCGAGCGCGGCGACACGCTCGTGGTCACGATCGAGGAAATCCTGGTCGGAGATTATTCGTGGATCGCCGTTGGACCGCGGCGTGGGCCGCTGGGCGAATCGACCCGCTGGCCGGAACTTTCGGCCGATTATACGACCAAGGTATTCCGCCACACGCCCGGCCCCAGCGGCACGATGCGCGACGGCACGTTGCACTTCGACGAGCGGCTAAGCTGGCCCATCACTCCCTTCGTCGGTACGCTGGGCGTGGCCCCCGACCGCGAAGTGGTCACCAGTCTCGACGGACAGGGCGAATGGGGCGGCAATCTAGACATTCGCGACGCCGCGCCGGGCAATCGCATGCATCTGCCGGTGTTCCACCAGGGGGCGTTGTTCTACCTGGGCGACGTACACGCCAGCCAGGGCGACACTGAGTTCACCGGCACGGCGGCCGAAACGAACGCCACAGTGCGGCTGCGGCTCGATCTGATCAAGGGGCGGCGGAGTGGTTGGATGCGGATCGAAAAGCCCCAGTCGATCGTCGCGATCCACGCCTACCGGCCGCTCGAGGAAGCGGTCGAGAGAGCCACGATTCAGCTCATGGATTGGCTGATCAGCGACTACGGCTTCTCGCCGACCGACGCCTACTGCCTGGTCAGCACCTGCCCCGATTTCAGGATCAACATTTACCAGATGTGCAAGCTGGCCAAGCTCAGCTTCGTCGCCGGGGCCGAACTGCCGAGGCGATATCTGAAGGAGTAGCAGGGGAAGCGTCTTGGTTCGCCCGATTCGACAGGGTATCATCAGCTTGGCGGGAACAAGTCGTTTTTAGGTTCAGGTGTCCGAGATGCCAATGGCGACTTGACTTTTACGCAATTTGCGTGCATATTTACGCAATATGCGTAAGAATCGCTCCATTGATGCCATTCTGCCCAAGACCCGTCAGGGAATCCTTGCCGCTACACTCATCCAACCGGAGAAGGCATGGTATGTCTCGGAGTTGGCGCGCCGCATGGGTGTCCCGTCGTCGAGCCTTCAACGGGAATTACGCGACCTTGAAAGGGCGGGGGTTTTGAAAACCCGTCGGCAGGGGCGGATGGCCTATTACCAGGCAAATACCAATTCGCCGGTTTTTCCCGAGCTTCGCGGTTTGATGCTGAAGACGGCCGGGCTGGTGGATGCGCTGGCCGACGTCATCGAGCCACTGGCCCGCAAGCTGCGGATCGTGTTCGTTTATGGTTCAATCGCCGGCGGCGGTGAGCAGAGCGACAGCGATATCGACCTGATGGTCATCGGCAATATTTCGCCGGTGGACCTTGCGGTGCCTCTGCGAAATGCAAGAGAATTGCTCGGCCGAGAAATCAATCCGAGCGTTTACACGCCAGCGGAGTTCGCCGAGAAACGGGCTGCGAGGGATCACTTCCTGACACGAGTGTTGGACAAGCCGAAGCTATTCGTGCTAGGTGATAACGATGAGTTGGAAAAGGGCGGTGCCCACCCACCCTACGAGGGTCAGGCCGGGGGGGGAGGCGGCGGACGCTGGGCCTCGTTCAGCTTGCGCTGGTGCGATTGGTAAGCGATGTTCAGCGTGTCGAGCATCCCGGTGATGTGGTGCGAGGCCAGAAACACGCGGCTGGAAACGGCCGATCGCGGAAAAAAGGTGGTGATGAAATCGAACCAGAATTCGGCCGGACTGTGGCCGATCATCACCGCGTTGGAGTAGACGCCGCTGAGCATCTCGTCGGGCAGCTTGAGCTGATCGTACATGTCGGCGATTTTTCCGCGGCCGTCGCCCGGCGGCGGCTGCGAAGGAGGGGCCGGCAGGGCCGGCGGCTGGCCGAACCGCGCCTTGTACTTGTCGAGGTTCTCGCGCAGCGCCGCGATGAACTGCGCAAAGACCGCCGGCGGCAACACGACCCGCGCCGCCACGGCGTGCGGCGAGCCCAACCGCAAGAGGAAGTCGATCACGAACTCGTTCGGGCTGTCGAACACGATCGCGCCGGTGCTCAGGACGCCGCGGCCGACGTGCGCCGGAATCCGCGCGCTGACCGACGAATGCTGCACCGCCTCGTTGAACGGCCCATGGGGCGATGGCTGCCCCGGTTCCTTGTCGTCGCTGGCGCTCATGCTGGGTTCCTTGATGATACTTTGGCTAACGGATGCCGACTCACAGCATATCCCAACTCGCCCGGCCGGGAAATAGCCCCCTTCCGATTGACGCGTCGCGCCACGCCCAGTAGGCTTGGTCCCATGGCAGGTGTGATGAACCGCGGCATCCTCACACGTTACCTCGACCCGGCGCTGCTCAGCCGGCTGGCTGGGCGGCGGATCGACCCGCGCGGCCTGGTGCTGGGCAATCTGGCCGGCGCGCACGCCTCGCCCGCCAGCGGTTTCGCGGTCGAGTTTTCCGGCCACCGCGAATACGTCTGGGGCGACGACCCCAAGCACATCGACTGGCGGGTCTATTTCACCCGCGACAAGTACGTCGTCAAGCAATACCAGATGGAGGCCAATCTTACCTGCCACCTGGTGCTCGACGTGAGCGCCTCGATGCGTTACGGCTCGGCGGCGCAACAGAAGCTGAGTTATGCGTCCCAAATGGCCGTGGCGCTGGCTTATGCGATCGTCGATCGCGGCGACAAAGTGTCGCTGGCCACCTGCGACGAAGCCGTGCTCGACTGGGTGCCTCCCAGCCGTTCGCCGGCGCAGGTCGTGCGGATCGCCCGGCAACTCGACGACGTCAAGCCGAAACGGACGACGAAGCTGGGCGAATGCCTGGTCGAACTGGCGGCCCGCATGCGACGCCGTGAGATCGTGATGGTCTTCAGCGATTTCCTCTGCGACCTCTCGTCGCTGACCACGGCCCTTGACCGGCTCCGCTTCCAACGGCACGAGGTGGTGCTTTTCCAAACGTTGCACCACGACGAGTTGACGTTGGAATTCGACGGCAGCGTCCAATTCGTCGGCCTCGAATCGGCCGATGTTCTGCTGACCGAGGCCCACGAGTTGCGGCGCGCCTATCTCGACGCGCTCGCCCGCTACAACGCCCGCTTCGACGAACTGTGCGGCCGGCGCCGTGTCGAGCGGGTGCTGGTCGACACCAGCCGCAACCTGGGCGAGGTGCTGGTCGATTACCTCAACCAGCGCGGCCTGCGCCGTCGTCGGTGAACTCGGTGGGCACCGGCACGGCATTGCCAAGCGGCGGAAATCCGGTGAGAATGAAACGATTGATCCCACAGTCGAGAAAACGTGATGATTCGCCCAAGCCTTCCGCCGGCCGCCCTGTTCGACGAAAATCGAACCGTGGTTTTGCACGGAGTCGCCTGGGACACCTACCAAGTCCTGCGGCGGGACGAGAGTAACTGGCACCTGCGGATGACCTACGATCGCGGGGAACTCGAACTGATGTCACCCTCCAAGGTACACGCCCGCATCACCAATGTCTTCGGTCGGATGATTGACGCATGGTGCGATCACAAGAAAATCGCATTCGAGGGCTTCGACCCATTGACGTTCCAACGCGGCGATCTGGATCGCGGCTTGGAACCAGACCGATGTTACTACATCGCGCACGCGGACGCTGTGCAGGGAGACGCGGAATTGGATTTGGCGCGGGATCCGCCTCCCGACCTGGCGCTTGAGGTTGACATCGCGTCAAGCTCGGAAAGGAAGATGAGACTTTATGAAACCCTGGGTTTTCCAGAACTTTGGCGTTATGTCGGCGGTCAGGCGCGGGTGTACCGTCTTGGCGCCGACTGCCTTTACAAGCCGTCTGAAAAGAGCCACGCTTTACCGGGCTTTCCGCTGCAACTTGCCGAATCGCTCCTCGACCAGTGCGGCACTCGCGACGCCACGAGCCTGCTCCGCTCGTTTCGCAAACAGATTCGGAAGGATGAAGGATGAAGGATGAAGATCGCGATACGGTGCATGAAATCGCCTGGCGGGAAGTGTTTCCCTGGCTGCTCTTGGTTCGCGCGTTCCGCGTTTCCATTCAGCTTTGGCAAATCGTGCTGGGCTCGCTTGGGCTACTGTGTACCATTTCAGGCTGGTGGGTGTTGACCGGCCTGTTCGCCGGGAGCGAGGAAAGACCGCTGACCGATTGGCGCGAATCGTACCTGAGCAATCCGTGGCAGTCGCAAGCGGAGTCGCTGGAGGTGGGCCCCGCCGGCATTCTAGCCGGCGACGCGGCGCGTCCTTATCGCGAGGATTGGAGCCGACAAGCCCCTTCGCTCGGACGCTTCCCCAGCGATCCGTTTCTCGGCCCGTGGCGTCAACTGCAAGCGTCCTTCGGGCAACTTTTCGACCCGGAATTAAGGATCACCGGTTTGGCGTTCCTTCTGTCGTGCGGGCTATGGACCATCGCCGTGTGGGGGGTATTCGGCGGAGCGCTCACGCGGCGGGCCGCCCTGCGGCTGGGCCGAGACGAGAACGTCGGCGTCAAGGACTCGCTGGGCTACGCGATCTCGAAGTGGCGGAGCTTCGTCGCCGCGCCGCTCTTACCGATGATCGGCGTGCTGATCTGCGCGACGCCGATGTTCATCGTGGGGCTGTTCATGCGATCCGACGCCGGCGTCGCGGTGGCGGGCCTGATCTGGCCGCTGATGCTCATCGGAGGACTGTGCATCGCCATGTTGTTGCTGGTGCTCTTGTTTGGCTGGCCGCTCATGTGGCCCACGATCAGCACCGAGGGGAGCGATAGTTTCGACGCCCTCAGCCGCCCCTGGTCGTACGTTTTCCATCGGCCGTTGCACTATTTGTTCTACGCCGCGGTGGCCGCCGCGCTGGGCTGGCTGGGTTGGTTGTTCGTGGCCCATTTCGCGCTGTGGGTCGCCTACCTGCCCAAATGGGCCGCCACCTGGGGCGCCGGCCATGAGCAAGCAAGCAGGATTTTCCCAGAACTCTATTCACCGCTGGTCGGCACGGAGACGCCCGCCCTATGGGGCGCGCGGTTGATCGCCTTTTGGGGGGGATGCGCGCGGCTCGTGGCGCTCGGATTCGTCTACAGCTATTTCTGGACGGCTTCGACGGCAATCTATCTGCTCTTGCGGCGCGACGAGGACGGCACCGAAATCGACGACGTCCATCTCGGCGGTCAGCCTGCCCACGGCTTGCCGGTGCTGGAGAAGGACGCGGCGGGCGTCCACGTCGCGCCCAAGAACGAGTCGGTCGCCACGCCGGCGACTGCGCCGATGTCCGAGGGCGACGGCGATGGGTCGAATCCACCCTAGAAATCACGCTCCAGCGTGATGTCCCCCAGACCCCCTGGGATTTACCGCTTTGGCGCCAATCCCAAAGGGGGTCTATATCCGAACGCACCCAAAAAATCGCCCGCTACCACGCCTTTGGGATTGGCACCAAAGCGATCAATCCCCGCCGTCTCAACGGCGGAAAGGGCAACGCCGAAGCCGCCGCAATAAGAAGGCCGCTATGCTAAGGATCGGGGGCCGGGGTGACTTGGCCGAGCGCGGCGCTTGACGGGCGGCGCCGGTTGGGAGTACATTGTAATTACAGGAGGCGATCCCATGAAAACGCGTCTGGTCAAGATCGGTAATTCCCGCGGCATTCGCATCCCCAAGCCCTTGATTGACGAGGCCGGTCTGGGCGAAGAAGTTGAAATCGAAGTGCATGAAGGTTCGCTCGTCGTATCCCGGCGAGACAGGCCACGCGCCGGATGGGAAGCGGCTTTCGCCTCGATGGCTCGCCTCGGCGACGACGCATTGCTCGACGACGACTCGACGAGTACCCGCTGGGACGAGGACGAGTGGGAATGGTGATCAACCGCTTCGACGTCTACTTGGTTTCCCTTGATCCCACCGTGGGCAGCGAGATCAGAAAGACCCGGCCATGCGTGGTCGTTTCGCCCGACGAATTGAACCATCACATCCGAACGGCGATCATCGCACCGATGACCACCAAGCAGCGCCCGTACCCGTCGCGAGTACCGTGCAAATTCAAGGGTACACGCGGCCAGGTCGTGCTCGATCAGATTCGCACGGTGGACCAGTCTCGCTTGCTCCAGAGACTTGGTCGCCTGGGATCGGCGACCACGGAGCGGGTATTGGAGGTGTTGCAGGAAATGTTCGCTCCCTAACTAGTGCCTGTCGGAAAATCGGTCATTCGCCGGAAATCTAAGCCTGGAGGGGGGGTGGACTTGGCACGAAGATGGTCGCGGATGGCCGTTCTGCGCGTGGGACTCGTTGTTTCGGGCGCGTTGGGGCGCGAATTTCGCGC
>DATKSN010000027.1:0-9096 GCA_035531595.1 Pirellulales bacterium
GAGCGCAGCAATGATTCAAATCAGCAACGTGAGTCTAATGCTGCGCAGGCTTGCACCGGTATCGCGACCAGAGTTCCACTATGCGGTCGCGGCCTAAATTCCCCCGGAAAAATGACGAAATAGTTTTCGGATAGCCTCTAATAGGCCGCCCGCTGGTTCGCGGCGGACTACCACCCTATCCCGAAACCGCCGTTGTGGTGCGGGCGTCCCGCCTGCGGAGCGGTTTTGGGATCGGCCCTAGACCGACCTGAACGGGCGGCGTGGCGACCGATTCGATCCAACCCCAATTCAAGGAGTACACCCATGTTCAAACGCTTGGCGACCGTTTTCATCATCGCGCTTTCGTTGCTGGCCGGCTCGACCGTCGCCCCGTCAATTGCCGAGGCCAAGGGCAAGAGTACATCGTCGCGGCCGAAAACCCAGCGGGTCAAGAGCTACAAAACCAAGTCGGGCAAGAACGTGAAATCGTACCGTCGCACCAAGGCCCATCGGAAATAAGCCCCTTACTTCGAGCGGCCAGCGGTGAGCGGCAAAGTAGTAGGCACCGAGGCACCGGCGCAGCGGGTCGGTGTGCCGTAACCTTGGGCGAATCGACGTTGGGAGGCGGAAAGCTACGGCACACGGAGTGTGCCTGCTACTTTGGCCGGGCGTTGCCCAACGAATGACAAATGACGAAGGATAAATGACATCCCTTTGAACCTGGCCGACGTGCCGGCCTACGACGTGGCCGAGCGCACGACGCCGACGATGGTGCTGCTTCCCAGCGGCGAGTTGGAGGCGGGCGAAATGAAGTTGGCGGCCAACGTACCTGGGGCTGGTCAAGTCGTCGCCCAGCAGCGGCCCGTTGAAGCGGGTTGCCAGGGAGCGGTGGGAACGCCTCCACTCGGGCAAGCCGGTCGAGCCGACCACGGCCGACGCCACACGAACCCGCGGCGCAAGCAAGGCAGTCGTCGCGTCACACGAACCCGCGGCGCAAGCAAGGCGGTGGCTGGGGCGGAGCGTCAGCGATGCCCCGGCTCCCGCGATTACCCGAGTCGCCCTGACGAAATCGCTCATTGAAATTGAAAACCGTTCTTCCGGCGGGCAGGGCGGACGGTTGAAATAAGAAAAGACGTATGGTATAATGCGTCAACAATTTCAAGCGAAGGATCGCGCTCGTGCTACGCCGGATCGTTTGGCCTCAGTCCAATTCTGGCCTGCGGATGGGTTTTGAAACGCCGTGGACGGGAATTTTGACCAAAACCATTCAAGCAGTTTTCGCAGACGGCGTTCTTCGGCCTCTGGAACCGCTGGGCCTGACCGAGAATGCGCAGGTAACGCTCACCATTGCCGGCGAGTCATCGACTACCGGCGATCAAGCATGGCTCGACGTCGAATTCCACGCCGCGTGCGCCTTGGAGGCGGACCCCAGCGTTTCACTGGAGGAGGTTCGCGCAGCCCTGGCCAAGATCCCCGGCTCGATGACCGCCGACTTCATTGCTGAACGGGACGACCGCTAGATGCCCGACAACTTTTTCGACACGAGTGCCCTTGGCAAGCACTACCATAACGAGGTGGGCACGCCGGAGGTGGACGCCATTCTCGCCGCGGCCGGCTCCCGGCATGTTATCTCCCGTCTCGGCGCTGTGGAAGTACTCTCGGTGTTTGCCGGGAAGGTGCGAACCGGCACGATTACGGTTGCTGATTTTGAGAAGTTGCGACGGCGCTTTTTCACGGAGCTTACCAACCGCGTTTTTCAAGCCGTCCGCATGAGTGGCTTCCACTTCCAGGAGGCCCAACGGCTCGTTCGAAAGCATGGTCCTGCTCATAGGCTTCGGACCCTCGACGCCCTCCAACTCGCGGTAGCCCTCGACCTTCGTGCCCATGGAGCGATCAACCAATTCATCTGTGCGGACAAGGGACTCCTTGCGGTTGCCGCAGTGGAGGGGCTTGTGGTCGTGGACCCAGAGCGGCCTTAACGTACCAGTCCCAAAATGGCACAGATGGCAAACCTTATTCGAGATGCGGCGCATGAACGAAAGCTACCGAGCCGAGCGGCGCTCGCCGAGCCTCACGCCGGGACAGCTCATCGACCTCAACGAATCGCGGCTCCCGCGGCGCTTGACCGCCGAGCAATGGCAGCCGACAATCGGTCTGATCCTCTGGCCCGCGCCGTTGCGGGGCGAGGAACACGCCACCGACCGTGCGCGCTTCGAGCAACGGTTCGCCGAGCGTACGCCGGAAGACAGCGGAATCGGTGGCGCCGGATACGGCGAGGTGCGGCGGCTCACGCGGCGGATGCGCGACCAACTGGCCCGCCGCGTGAGGGAATTGAGCGTCGAGGAACTCACCGTCGCCCGCAAGTTCATCGAGAACCTCGCCTACGAGGCCCGCTTTACGGAGGTGACGGCAAAGTAGAACGGAGTGTTAGCGAGTCCAATCATGCCGGTCGCGAAAGTGAAGTTCGAGACTGGCGCTCTGGGAGAAGGATGACTACCTTGGAGAATGCCAAGTCACGTTCGGTCACGGGGGTCACGGGCGCCGATCTCGTTTTTCGGAGCCTTGACCAAATCGTCGAAAGAATTCATCAGCATGTGTCTGAGCCGCTGTTCTCGAGGGATCTCGCGAGGCGACGCGACACGGCTCCAACTTTTGCCCTCCCTGACGAACACATTCTAAAGCGCATGATCATCTTGATTGCATTTAGCCAACAAGTGCAGTCTCGCTCGATAGTCAAAATGATCGAGGACGGCGTCTTTGAGCGGGTGTTCGCGTCTTTTCTACCGGCTGAAGTCGCCAAGTTAGACCCCTCGGGGTTGAGAAGAGAGTATTGGAACAATTTAGCTGCCTTGCGATTTCCGCGAAAGTTGGTGAGCATGGTCGACTGTGCGACGGTGCTTTTGACGATAGCCGCTCAACATGGCTCTTTCATGCGCTTTCTCGAAGCGCAGCGATTTCCTGTTAGAATCCGCTCGCAAGAAGACTTGCGGCAATTCTGGCAGGCATTTGACGTGACGCGATCCTACTTTAAGAGAATCAATCTCCCGTTCTTCAAGGATTTCACGACTCTCTGTCACTTGTTACAGGATCTCGGCTTTGACTGTGCGAAACCCGACAGCATTGTTATGAGCACTGCCCACCGTGTCGGAATTGTCGTGGCAACGCAACACACTCAGAACGACAGGCGCAAGGTCGTCCAGACGATGCAGCGCTATTCGGCGTATAGGGGCATTCCAACCCCGGTGGTTGATCTGTATTTCCTCATCTGCGGCGGCCAAACCGACGCGCGTAAGTTCGTCACTCCGGCGTATTACACACTGACTCAATGATGTCAGGCACAAACCCAACGTAGCCGTCGATACTTAGCGAGACGAGTGAAGGCGCAGGCGTGAGCGGACTGAACAAAATGAGCAATCACAAGCCGGCAATCAAAGGCAGGCATTCATTTGTCGGAGGCCAGACCCACCTTACCTCGTCGTCCGCGGATGCCTTCAATCGGTTATATTAACGGAGTCTGCCATGAATACCCCCGACGGCCATGACGCAATCGAGACGCTCGTCCGGGCGATCCCGGTCGCCTTGAAAAGGGCGGTCGTCGAGATGAAGCAAATTGCGCAGGCGACCGCGGCGCACGTAGCGCGGCTGGCCGCATTTGCCAGAGCGCGCTGTCGAGCGCGAAAGCTTGAAGGCCACGCCTTCGCTGCCAACGTCGATCTCGGCCGCCGAATGGCCGAGTTGGAGCTTGGGGACGCCGAACAGCGCGGCCGGATCGCGGGACATCAGGAGTCGATACTCAACCTCCAGGCCGCTGGTGCGAAGGCCAGACGCATCGCGGTCGAATTGGAGGTGGAAGAAGCAAAAATGGCCCAAATCGAATTGCAACGCGGCACGCCGCCGCTGGGGGCGGAGACGGAATACGTCGCCGCGGTGACGGCCCGCGAGGCCCTTCAGGCTCAGCAGGCGAACGTCGCGCTTCTACGCGCCGCAATCCGCCCCGTCGATCGCGCGCATGCGATGCGGCTCTTTGCGGGCTGCTTCATCGTCTGCCTGCTGCTTTTAGGCACGGTCACAGTCGGTCGGCAGTCGCAGCGCGGAGCCGCTCCAGGTCGCCGTGGCGATCCCACTTCAGTAACGGCGGGCACGCCTGCGGCAATCGAAGCGCACGGCACCGAGCCGGCGACGCCCGCCAACGGCCGCTGGGAGCGCGCCACCCAAGGCGAGGCGGAGCGAATCGCAAGCGAGGGCCTGGCGGAGTTGGACAAGTCCATCGCCGCAAAGGAAAAGGAGTTGGCCGACCTGGGCAAGGCCGTCGCCGCGAAGGCCAAGGAGCCGGCGGACCTGAGTTCCGACGCGAATGCTACGCGGAAGTCGATCCCCGCGGCCGAAGCCCCGAAAGACAATGTGTACCGGACCCCAACGGAACTGTTCGCGGACATGCCGAACGACGCCTACCCGAGATTCGGGCCGGAGGGGGCGATCGAACGAGCGGCTGCCAGAAAGTGGGTCAAGGCAAACCTCGTCGGCCGAACGGTCGAGTGGACCGCGATCGTGAAGCACGTCGAAATATCGGGCGATGGCCCGTTCACCGTCCGCCTCGGCTGCACGCATAAGGGACTCTGGCGTAACAGATTTTTGTTATTCGGCGGAGCGTTTGGGCTTGGGAACCAGTCTTGCCAGGTTCTATTGAGTGGGTGGCATACCGATTTTTTACACCCTGGACAGAGCACGCAAGCGTTCCACTTGCTGGCGGAGGTTCCGTACGATTCCTGTACGGCCGCCGAAGCTGATGTGCTTCGGAATTTCAAGGGGAAGAAGATCGCCCTGCGGGCGAAAGTGGTGAGGTCGGATGTGTCAAACGATCGCCTTAGGATCGACGACCATCGGGTGCCGTTTGTTCTCGGCGTCTCGTTGCCGTCCGTTGATGGCTTCCTCCCCGAGGCAAGCAAGGGCATTAATATGCTTCGGTCACCCCGCTAGCGGGTGTGGAGCGGACGTGATCGCCCGACTCGACCTATTTCGGGCTCATTGTGTGCCGAAAGATCCCATCGAATCGAAGACACTCATTGTTTTGTCGCTCGTGGCGTCTGGGCTGCGGCCGCCAACATCTTTCGAGTCAAGCGCGGATCCTGCGCGGTTGCCTCACGCTTCTGGCAGCGTCAGCGCGCGGCGGGCGATTCTTGCAACTCGATCCGCGCCGATTTACTTGCGTTGCTGAACGATCGCGGCGCCGAGGCACACGGTCATTGTGGCGAGGCCAACAAGGCGAGTCGCCGCGTCCAGCCGCCGGGCCTTCGGTCTTATTCCGGCCGCCACCATGGCCTTGTGGCCTTGTTTCCCACCGCCGCCGACACCGCCTCCGACACGGCTCTTGTCATCGTCGTTTGTAATATTTCGGTGAGATCGGCTTTTCGTGGTCCGGCGCGGCAGGCGGTGAGCTTGGGGGGTACGGTCGGCTGACGGCCAGATTTTGCCGGCCGCGCCCAAGCGCCCAGAACGTGCGCTGCCGCCGAGTCGATCGACAGCGATCCGCACTCGCTAGGCGGCCAAGGACGTCAAATGTTGGCATCCGGCGTAGCGCACGTCCAGCGCGCGAGGATCTCAGAAATTACAGATATGGCTGTTTGACAGCTATGTGGAAATCGGAAGCCAGTCCATGGGATTTCCTTATTTGCAACCGGGCGCAGCCGTTCGATGGCCTCGGCCTCGGCATGGGAAATGGCGGTGCGCAGAAAATTGGCTGAAGAATTGGCTGAAGCGCGATACGATCGAGATCGCGGAAACCTGACATAAAAATACGTGAAAGAACCGAGGAGATCGCACGGTTCAGCATCCCGGAACCGCTCCCAGTTCTCATTAGCCACGAGCACTCGGTTCAAACTGGCCTTGCACCCGGAGTCGTCGGTGAGTGTTTTTGGCGCCAAAGCGAGCACATCACGCAGCTCCGGATGAAGGACGCTGGCGTATTCATCAAGCAGCTTGCCTATCGTTCGTGCGGGAACGGATAAGCGATGGCCGCGCAACGTCAAAGTTCCAAAGTGGGCCCACCAGCGCGTCCTAATGACGTTGCCGCCAAATACGTCTTTTTTGGACCCAAGGAAACTTCCGACGTAAATCAATGCCCCGTTGTAGCAGATTCCGTACAGGCCGGCGCCGCCAAGCTCATAAGAAGGCACATGCGCACGAGCCCTAATCCTCCAGTTCAAAAAACGAATGCCGCACTTTGGAGTGGCGGCGGTTACCCGCAAAACGCTGCTGGCTAAAAAGAGGCCGTCTAACCGCTTGCTTTCGATTTTCATTCGCATCTCTCCACGGGTGTACCAAACAAACAAGTCAATCGCCTGCACGAGTCACCTGAGTATCGCACAGTGACATTCCCTTATTATCGGAATGACCATGCGTAGCGAAGCCTGCGTTTCAAACATTTCCAGTCGCGATTTTAGTGCAAGTCGTTACGCCGCAACGAGATAAGAATTTCTGGAATTATTTGAGGCTGAACCGCAGTTCTGCGGGCGTTCCGCGCGCGCTGTTTCGCGCGCAATGGCCAGTGTCTGCCCGTGCTAGGGCCCAAAGTAATTGGCCGCAGATCCCCGAACGAGGCATATTGCGACAGCAAACCTTCATAGTTGCCGTAGCAGAACTCGCCCCCAGCATCCCGTGCGGCAGGCGTATTCCCATTCGGCCTCGGTGGGAAGGCGGTAGCCGTCGACAGCAAAATCGCAGCGGCAGACGTCGCACTCAGCCTCCTGGTTCAGTGCGTCCCTCCACTTCTGCTTCTCACCGATCCGCGCATAACACGCCCGCCGCCCCACTCGGGCGCTCAGCCAGTTGCGATAAAGTACCGCGTCGAACCAAGTTACGCAATTTCCCGGGCAATCGGGTGTTGGACTCATCTTCTTCCATTGGTCAAAACCACCTTGCCAGCTCTCGGGCTTTTCGCTGGCAGGATACCGCGCATCGTTGACGAACTGCTTGAACTGGGCAACGGTCACCTCGCCGGTGCCGTTGTAATAGGCCAGGCTCAACGTCACCTCGTGGGCTGGCTTTTCGGTACGTTCGTGCCAGATGAAGTATCTTTCTCTGCCGTATTCGCCTTGCTGGCTGCGCGGAGGAATTGCCCCACCGAAGGTGACGAGACGCCGACCAGAATCGGAACCCAATCGTATCGTACGTAGCGCCCATTCTCGCGAATTTCAATCTGACCGTCTCCCACATTGCATTCCAGCACCGTCGTCCGAAGCGTGACCTCCTCCCCCTTTAATTTCCGAAGCAAAACGGCTTGGGCCGCCGTACAGGAAAAACTCCATTTGTGGTTTATGACTGCCCCCTTGAAATCCAGCAGTCCTTGACACAATTGGCCCCCAAGCCGGAATGCCTTGCCGAACGAAAAACCCGCTCCATAAGGCGAATATTTCGCGCCGCGCGCCGACACCGTTCGTTTCTGCGTAGCGATGAGGATGACGCGGAACGGGTCGTCCCCTGCGATTTCAACGCGCTCGACGGTCATTTTCCACTCGACCGTCCGCCCGACGACGTTCGCCTTGACCCATTTTCGCGCGGCGGATCGTTCGACGGCTCCCACAGGGCCAAACTTCGGGTAGGCGTCCGTCGGCATATCGGCCAACAACTCCTCCGTGCTCCGGTACACTTTGCCCTTCGGAGCTTCGGCCGCGGCGCCCGGATTGAGCGGCGCGGCTCGCTTCGTCTGCTCCGCGGCGGCTCGCTTGTCGAGGTCGGCCAATTGCTTCTTCTTCGCGGCGATGCGCTTTTCCAGGTCGGCCAGTTTCTCCGTCTTGGCGGCTGTGGACTTGTCTGGGGCCGCGGGCGCCGGTCGTGCGATTCGTTCCTCGTCGTCTTGAATAGCCTCGACCCAGTGCCCATTGGCGACCCAAGCCCACTGGCTACCCGGTCTCTTGAACTCCGCTTTGTCTGGATAGAAGCGGAGATGGTAGTTCCTGTCCGGGCAGAAAAGCTCGACGTACTCCTTGCTGCGCTCGGTCTCGACCTCCTTGCAATGCAGCAGCCCGGTTTTGTTGTTGATATTGTGCCACTCTTTTTCGCCCACGCGGAGAAACGTGGCGTCGTAACTTTCATTGAGCCATTTCGACCGCGAATCTCGCCGCTCCACCTTCTCGTTGCGCTGCGTCGGCGGTGCAATCTGCCGCGTCGCGCCGACGGACGGTGAGATCGTGTCACGCGAGCGATCCGCGCCCGACGACGCCAGCGGTGTCGCCGCGGAATTGACCAGGGTGGCCTGATCATTTCGTCCAACTGGCTTGGCCGGCGCCTGTTGGGCGACGGCGCCGCTGGGCGTCGCTTGCCGATCACAACCGGGTAAGACCAGCAAGATTAGCAACGGTACGGCGAGTAGGCGCGACATCCCGCCGCGACGGTTCATAGCGAACAAGAGCACGGTCGTGCCTCCACGAAAGCGCGTTGGATTGAAGGGATCAGGCTAACCTATCGCCCGCAAGTCGCCCAGTTGATTCTCGGCATTCCTCAGTCGCGCGTCAAGCTATCCAAGGTCTCGCGCTGTCGCGGTTCGGGTTTCTCGCCACTTATGTGCTCGAATAGCTCGCTGGCCAGAGACAATTCCGGTGCGGTCAAAGGCCCGTCGATTAGCGCGATTTCGACGAAGACCTTGATCAATATCCCCTGCTCCATGCCGCGCATGAATTTGCGCAATTGGCGTTGTGTTTCAGTGGAGAGTTCGGGTTGGCACTCACGTAGCCCTAACTTCAGAAGCTTGCGGAACGCGAGCATCTCGTGCCGGAATTCGGCCACCAGGACATCGTCGATTACCTTCGGGGGCTCGCGCATGGATTATATTGTACACGCGAGAATTCCGAGTTGCCAGGGGCGCCGAGATAGGTAGCGCCGTAATTTGAAATTTGAAATGGTTCGGCGGCGGGACTGGGGCTCAAGGGGCGCGCCGCGACAATCCCGCGCCGTCTGGCTCGGCTTAGGATCGGTCGCCAAGGCCGCGGCCATGCCCGGCAGGTGGGCCGCCCCACCGGCCCCGGCCACGATGACTTCCAGGCCCCGGCTTTCGGCCGTGCGCGCGTACTCGGCCAGCCAGTCGGGCGTCCGGTGCGCCGACACGATCCGGCACTCGTGTGG
>DATKSN010000028.1:0-14786 GCA_035531595.1 Pirellulales bacterium
GCGAAATTCGCGCCCCAACGCGCCCGAAACAACGAGTCCCACGCGCAGAACGGCCATCCGCGACCATATTCGTGCCAAGTCCACCCCCCCTCCAGGCTTAGATTTCCGGCGAATGACCGATTTTCCGACAGGCACTAGCTAGTGTTCGGGGCCGTCGCGCAAATGGGCTTAGCCCCCCCCCAATTCAAATATGACCCATTCTCGTTTGTGCGTCCAGTCTGGCAACAGCGCGACGATGATTCGACCGTTAACCGCTTCTACGCCAATCGATCAATCGGCTTGCCGATTTCCGTCAGTCGGATGATTTCCCGAGGCATGTCGGGTTCAAGCCTCAGCTTGCCGACGTCGAACAGCGTGTGCATCAGGGTCGAGACCAAGTGTTCCGGCCGATAGGGCTCCGTCGTCGCGCGGGTCGCCTGGCGATCGGATTGCCCGATGACTTGCCCCATCTTCCATCCGCCGCCGAACAGCAAAAGCGGCGTCAATTCGCCGTAATGGTCTCGACCGCCGTCGCGATTCAAACGCGGCGTGCGGCCCATTTCGCCGGTCACCGCCAGCAGGATCTTGTCTTGCAGGCCGCGCTGGCGCACATCCTCGATGAAGGCGCTCACCGCGTGGTCGACCTGGCCGCCCATGGCATGGATGCCGGCCATGTTCTTGGGGCTGTTGCCGTTGGCGTGATAATCCCAGCCGCAGTCGGAGACCGTCACGAAGCCGCAGCCGGCCTCGCACAGCCGCCGGGCCAAGAGCATCTGCCGCCCCAGCAAGTTCGAGGCGCGCCGCATGTCGTACCAGCGCGTCAGTTCCTCCATGCGGAACAGGCCGCTCGTGTCGTACCGCGCGATCGTGGCGGGGCTCTCCCTCGAGAGGTCGAAAGCGGCGGCCACGCCGCGCGTGACAACGTCGAACGCTTGTTGCTGGTAGAACGACAAGCTCTCGATCGACCGCGATTGGTCGGCATGGAACCGAAGACGATCGAGCCGGCGCAACAAGCCAACTCGGTCTTGCAGCCGCGCGGCGGGCAGACGCAACTCCATGTCGGCCTTCAAATCGCCGCCGCCGCTGGGATTGAACGCGGCGTAAGAATCGCCCAGCGATCCGGCTTGCGTCAGGGTCGGCAGGGCGCCGGTCTCGAAATTGGCCTCCGGCTTCAGCCCGTCCTTGACGGCTTCGGGGAGTACCAGCACGTTGGTAGGCAAGCCCGTCTCGGGATGGTTCGTCCCCCGGACGCGGGCGTAGACGGCGCTCAAGGCCGGGCCCTTCGGGTCGCCGCCGGCCACAACCTGCCCGTAGGTGTGACCGCTGTTACCCGATCCGTACGAGCGCACCACCACGAACCGATCGGCCAAGGACGCCAGTTTCGGGAACGTGCCCCCGAAGGTGATCCCCGGAATGCTGGTTCGCACCTCACCCGTCACGCAGCGGATCTCGGCCGGGGCATTCATTTTCGGATCGAAAAACTCGATGTGCGGCGGCCCACCCTGCAGGAACAAGAGCACGACCGATTTGCCCGTCAGCACCGATGGGCCGCCGACGGCCCGAGCTTGCGCCTCGAGCATTCCCGCCAGTGAAAGCCCGCCCAGTCCCATCACGCCGATCCGCAGAAAGTCGCGGCGCGAGTGGCCCTGGCAATCGTGCGTGGGACGCGGGTCGGCGATCGTGAGCACAGGCTGGACTCCTTATTCTGTACGAACAACTTCCTGGCATTCCGCGCGTTGGGCCGGTGGGCAGTGTCACGACTACTTTATCCGTGGTGTCCGCGTTATCAGAGCTATCCGTGGTTCTGTTTGTTTCATTCTTGTGTGGGTTGTCGTTTTTTACTAACTGAGCAGCGCGTGGATCGGCTCACCCGTGCTGATCGCCAGAGGACGGCCTTGCTGGTCGGTCACATGCGCGCGGGGATCGATCCCCAGGCAATGGTAGATGGTCGCGGCGACGTCGGCGGGGCCGACCGGCTGCGAAGCCGGATACGCCGCGCTGCGATCCGACGAGCCGTACACCCGCCCGCCGCGAATCCCGCCGCCAGCCATCACGATCGAATAACAGAACGACCAGTGGTCGCGCCCCGCGCCCTTGTTGATCATCGGCGTACGGCCCATATCGCCCATCCAGACGACGAGCGTTTCGTCCAGAAGTCCGCGGCCCTCCAGATCGTCCATCAGCGCCGGCAGCGCCCGGTCGGTGGCGGGAAGCAACGTGTTCTTCAGGGCCGAGAAATTTCCGCCATGGGTGTCCCAGTCGCGATTGGCGATCGAGTAGACCGTGACCATGGGAACGCCGGCCTCGACGAGCCGCCGCGACAGCAAGCAGTTCTGGGCGAAGGGATCGGGACCATACGAGTCGTGAACCGATTGCGGCTCTTTCGCCAAATCAAAAGCATCGCGGCTGGCCGGAGAGGCGAGCAGTTCGTAGGCCCGCTGCCGGAAACCGTCGAGGTCGCGGGTGCTTGCGATGGTTTCCAAGGCCGGCACGGCGTGGTTCATCTGTTCGAGCAAGGGCCTCCGCCGAGACAACTGCCGGCCGACCGTCGCCACCTCGCCGAACATCGAATCGACCACGCGCATGTCGAGGCGAACATCGGCCGCGCCAAAGGGCTGCGCGAAGGGCACGGCGAACGGATCGTAGGCCCGGCCCAAGCAGCCGGCGTTTTGGCCCATGCTGTCCTTATGGCCGAAATGGCGCAGCTCGCCGAGGGTCACGTAGGGAAACATGCGTTGATCGGCGGGACGCGCTTTGCTAATCACCGAACCCAGCGAAGGCATATCTTGCGGGCTTGCCGCCGGCTCGGTGCCCAGCGGTCGGGAGCGAGGATGAGGGTATCCGGTCAGCGCCAAATAGGCCCCGACGGCGTGATCGTTATCCGGGTGGTTTACGGATCGAAGGATGGCATAGCGATCCGACCTGGCGGCGAGGCGCGGCAAATGTTCGACGATCCTCGTTCCCGCCACTTTCGTGGCGATGGTTTGGAATTCACCGCGGATTTCCACCGGGGCGTCGGGTTTCAGATCGAACGTGTCCAGGTGCGACGGCCCGCCATAATTGAAGATCAGGATGCAGGCTTTGGCCTTGCCGAAGCTGCCTGCCGACGACCGGCCGCCCGGCTGGTCTTGGCCGGCGGCCGCGGCGCGAGCACGTAGCCAGTCGCACCACATCAGGCCGGTAAAGCCCAGTCCGCCGATCCGCAGGGCCTCACGGCGGTTGACGCCGGCTCGTGAGCCAACGCTTCCACGAAGAAACGAAAGCACGGTTCAATCCTCTCAAGCGAGCCTGTGACTCCATCGCTCCCACTATATCATAGACGTTTTCACGGTCGATTCCAACCATGCGCGATCCGCCTCGCGAGGAAGGGCCGGGACGGAATTCCGGTAATCGACGCGCCGAAAAAATCTTCCACGCTCGTAGGCCGTCATGAACACCGCCCCGAGATCGACCAACAGGTCTGGATCGGGGTGCCGAAGCGGTATCGGAAGCGCCCCGGCCGGCGACGGTACAATAAGAGCCTATCCCAGAACCGCCGGGCAGGCGGGACGCCTACTTCCATTACGAATCGAAGCCACCACGGGGACGCGGAGCGGCCGAAGATTCGTTCCCACGCGGAGCGTGGGAACGAGGAGTCTCACCACTGACCAATGACCAATGACCACTGACCACTGACCACTGACCACTGACCAATGACCACTGACCACTGACCACTGACCACTGACCACTGACCACTGACCACTGACCACTGACCACTGACCAATGACCACTGACCACTGACACCAATGACCAATGACACCAATGACCACTGACCAAGCCGAACACGATCCGATCCGCTGGGGCATGTTCGTGATGCCGATCCATCCGCCGGCCAAGCCGCTCGCGCAATGCTGCGACGAGGACTTGGAACTGCTGGTGCGCTGCGAAGAACTGGGCGCGAGCGAGTTCTGGGTCGGCGAGCACCACTCGTCGACCTACGAGAACATCGTCATGCCCGAAATCTTCATCGCCAAGGCGTTCGGCATGACGAAACGCATTCGTCTCGGTCCCGCTCCGGTGTGCCTGCAGTATCATCACCCGGTCCACGTGGCGGGCCGGCTGGCGTTTCTCGACCACCTCTCGCACGGGCGGCTCAACATCTGCTTCGGTCCCGGCGCGATCCCGACCGACATGGAAGCCTTCGGCGTCGACCCGCGCGACACGGGCGCTCGCGTGGCCGAGTCGATCGAAATGGTGCTGGCAATCTGGGCCAGCGACCCTCCCTACCAGCTCGACGGGCGATTTTGGCAGGTGCGGATCAAGGACCGGATCGATCTGGAAATGGGGCTGGGCCCCTTGCATAAGCCGCTGCAACGGCCCCATCCGCCGATCGCCGCGCCGTGCATCAGCCGCAACTCAGCGGGCGTTCGCAAGGCCGGCGGGAAGGGTTTTTTGCCGTTCAGCCATCACATGGTCGGCGCCGCCGTTCTGGCCGATCATTGGAAGACCTATTGCGAAGGCGCCGCGTCGGCCGGGCGCCGGCCGCGCCTGGCCGATTGGCGCGTGGCACGCAACGTGCTCGTGGCCGAAACCACCCACGAGGCGAGGCGAATTGCCAAGAGCGGATCGCTCGGCTGGACGATCGAATACATTTTGGAGTTGACGCGGCGCGGGCCGGGACTCGGGATGTGGAAACGCGACGCGGCGATGACCGATGCCGAGTGCAATCTCGATTATTTTCTCGACGAAATCATCATCGCCGGCGACCCCGACGAAGTCGCGCGGCGCTTGCGCGAGCTGCGCGACGCCATTGGCCATTTCGGCACGCTGGTGCTGGTGGCCCACGACTGGGACGATCGATCGCGCCAACTCCGCGGCCTGGAACTGTTCGCCAACGAGGTCGTGCCCGCCCTGTGATCGCGGCTCCCCGTGCGTACCAATTGCCGCGTGTTCGCATTGCCAATGGCAACATTATACATACTTCACACGGCCGACAATGAGACATTTTGCCACGACAAGCCTAAGCGATGCCCCGGCTAGACTAGATAGCGACCGGGGCATCGCTAAGGCTCTGCCCCAGCCACCGTGAATGTCTCATTCTCGTATGCGTGAAGTATGTCGTCGACGTCAACGCCGGCGAGAAGTCTGTGGTTGGTCACACAGCCCTTTCATCCATATCACATCGCTTCTCCATCCCCCAGCGCCCGCACGGCCGCGACCAGGTCAATGTCTTGCCGCGGGAAAACGGCGCGCAGGTCGAGGTAGAGCCGCTCGTCGCGGACGCGGCCGACGACGGGGGGCTTGCCGGTGCGCAGCCGCGTCGCCAGCCGGTCGACGCTCATCCCCTCGGGAGTCAAGGCGACGCACCAGGTGCGCAACTGCTGCGTGGGAACCGAACCGCCGCCCAGGTAGGTCACGTCCTCGACCGCCTCGGCCGCGCGAATCGGGCGGCTGGCGGCCATCTGCGGGGCGAGCCGCTCGGCGCGCCCCTTGAGGTTCTCGACCGACGTCGAAAGAAAATGCAAGAGCGGAACCGATCGCCGCGCCAGCGCCGGGTCGCGGTAAAGCCGCAGCGTCGCGGCCAGCGCGGCCAGCGTCAGCTTGTCGACCCGCAGGGCGCGGGTCAGCGGGTGCTTGGCGATCGGCTCCACCAGCGACCGCCGGCCGACGATCACGCCGCACTGCGGCCCCCCCAGCAGCTTGTCGCCGCTGAACAGCACCAGGTCGGCCCCCTGTTTGACGCTCGCGGCCGCCACCGGTTCGCCGCTGCAGCCGAACTGGGCGAAGTCGATCAGCGCGCCCGAACCGATGTCGTGAATCACGCTCAGTTGACGCTCGCGGCCCAACTGGACCAGCTCGGCCAGCGAGACGCTCTCGGCGAAACCGGCCACCACAAAATTACTCGGATGGACCAGCAGCAGGGCGGCGGTTCGCTCGCCGGTCGCCCGCGCGTAGTCGTCGATGCGCGTGCGGTTCGTCGTGCCCACCTCGCGCAGCGCGGCGCCGCTGGCGGCCATCACGTCGGGCAAGCGATAGCTGCCGCCGATCTCAATCAATTGTCCGCGTGAGACGATCACCTCGCGGCCGGCGGCCAAGGCGGCCAGAGCGAGCATGGTGGCCCCGGCGTTGTTGTTGACGACCAGCGCCGCCTCGGCCCCGGTCAGCTCGGTCAACAGCCCCTCGACGGCCACGACGCGATGCGAGCGCCGGCCGCCCGCCAGGTCGAGTTCGACGCTGGCGTAGTCGCGGGCCACGGCCGCCATTTCGGCGATCGCCTCCTCGGCCAGAGGGGCTCGGCCCAGGCCGGTGTGCAGCAATACGCCGGTGGCGTTGATCACGGGTCGTAGCGAAGGCTCGTCTCCCACGAGGATGCGCTGGGCGATTTTCTCGGCCAGTTCGCTGACGCTGGGAAGCTTGATCTCGGCGGCGGCGTTCTGCACGTCGCTTCGTAGATCGTCGAGAAATGATCGCACGCGCGTGACCACCGTGTTGTGGCTCACTTTGTTGACCAGCCCCTTGAGTTGCGGGCTTTCCAGCAGTTCATTCACCGAGGGGAGATTACGGAGGAGATTCGTAGGCATCGGTTTGGGTTCCTGGTCAGGGATAGGGGGAGAGGTTATACTTCACGCGGTCGAGAATGAGATTCTAACCTACGTAGGGTGGGCGCCGCCCACCATGATTCGACCATCACCCGATGCCGGTGGGCAGCGCCCATCCTACCAACCATGCACGCCGCCACCCAGCCCCTCACCGCCGTCACATGTCTCGCTTTCACCGAAGGCCCGGCCGTGGATGCCGCGGGAAACGTCTATTTCTCCGATATCGAAAACAACCGCATCCTCAAGCTCGCGCCCGGCGGCCGGCGGAGCGTGTTCCGCGAGCCAAGCCATCGCACGAACGGCCAGACGTTCGACCGTGAAGGACGATTGCTGCACTGCGAAGGGGCGGAGTTCGGTCCCGGCGGCGGCCGGCGCGTGACGCGCACCGACCTGGCGACCGGTGAGTATACGGTGCTCACCGACCGTTACGACGCCGCGCGCTACAACTCGCCCAACGACATCTGCGTCGACGGACGGGGCAGAATCTATTTCACCGATCCCTGCTACGACGACCGCTCGCAGATGGAAATGGAAATCGAGGGGGTGTACCGCATCGACCTCGATGGCCGCGTGACGCGGATTCTGGTCCAGCCCACGATCGAACGACCCAACGGTCTGGCCGTGACGCAAGACTCGCGGCGGCTTTACGTGGTCGACAGTTGCCCGCTGCCGGGCGGCAATCGCAAAATCTGGTCGTTCGATCTCGACGATTCGCCCGACGGTGCGGGTCAGCCCTCGAACCAGCGGCTGGTCTACGACTTTGCCCCCGGCCGGGGCGGCGACGGCATGCGGCTCGACGTCGAGGGCAACCTCTACGTCGCCGCCGGCATCCTTTGTCCTCGGCACGGCGGCGAGACGGCCGACGTGCCGCCGGGCATCTATGTCATCACGCCGTCCGGCGAATTGCGTGGACGGATACCGATTCCAGAGGACGTGCTCACGAACCTCGCCTTCGGCGGACCCGACGGCCGCACGCTTTACATCACCGCCGGCAAGACGTTGTTTACGACGCGCGTCGACGTGCCGGGGCAGGTGGCGTTTCCCAAGTGGGAGTGAAAAAATGAGAAAGTGGAATGGGGGGACGGGGCACTACGCAGCAGCATCGTCCCAGCCTCGGAGTCGAGGCCAGGGCACGAACCGAAGCGGAATTCAAGACAGGATTTACAGGAGGAACAGGATGAATGGCGTGGACGATCGTTCCCACGGCTGATCGGGCCGACAGCACCGCTTGCCCGGATGATTCATGGTCGCCCGTGCGCGTCGCGCAGTCTGCCGTCACTCAGCACTTCCACGTAGTCAGGAGCCAGGATCGTGGCGGCGCGGCGCGTCTTGGCGTCGGGCCGTCGGCTCGCTTCACCCGGTTGAGCAGAGTCAAAGCGACAATCGACAACAACGCAATCGCTGGCTCCAGCCGTGCGGTCGTCGTGAATTGCATGTCTTCGATCTGGCAACCGGTCTTTTTCGCCTTGTGATATTCCTCCACGGTCCAGCGCCGCTCGTACCATCCGGTCACGCGCCAGGCTCCTACCTCCCGCCCGCTGCCTCCTCCGCCCCTTGCAGAAACTCCCGGTACTCGCGGTCGAGCTCGCTGTAGCATCGTTCGGTCAATTCGGCCAGCGTCGTGGGCGTGTCGTGGGCGGTGTAGACGGTGACGAGATAATCGACCAGCGCGTCGCGGTAGCGGCCGTCGGCGCCGTGGATCAGGAAGTACGTCAGTCCGGAAGCTTGGCCATAGAGTTGCTTGATCCGCTCGTCGCGCTGCAGCGCGTCCCTCCCCAGCCGTGTCAATTCGGCCAGCGGAACGTAGAAGTAGAAATCTTCGTTCAATAGCCGCGCGCGGGCATTTTTCAAGCGGATCTGGCCCGCGCCGCCGAGCGTGCCGAAGCGGTCGCCCAGCGGTCCCCGGCCGACCGTCAGCGATTCCATGTAGCAGGCAATCCCCTCGACGATCCAGAAATTCGCCGCGTGGCCGATTTTGGGCGACGTGGGGCGACTTTCGACGAACAACTGGTGGGTCGCTTCGTGGTAGAGATTGCTGTCGTCCTGCTCGTCGCCCTCCCCGCCGGCGAAGAAATAGGTCGAGCGGAGGTCGATGTCGTAGTAGCCGTTCGTGATGCCGATATGGGGCCCCCCGATCAAGGCCCGGACGTATTCGTCGCGACTGCGGAAGCAGATCACCAGGTGACGCTTCGTCGACTTGGGAAGCACGCCCCCCTTGAAGATCCTGCCGATCTGCTCGTCGGACAGGTAGAACCGCACGAACAATTGCCGCCAAACCTGCTGGAGCCGCTCCAGCCGCGCGGCCAACCGGACGCCTTCTTCGAGGCTGTGGTTCGTGCTCACCTGGTAGTGCTCCGTGACGATGTCCCACCCGTGCTTGATGTCGGCCCGCAGCTTCGCTTCTTCCGCGGCCTTGATCCAGCGCCGTTTGTAGTAGCGCTGGCCCGCCTCGTACCGCTCGACCTGCGTCCGCGGGAGCCAGCCGAACTGGTCGTGCCAGACCTGGTTGCCCTGCGCCTTTTGCACTTCGTAGGCGGTCAGCCAGCGGCCGTCGTGGAGCTTGTAGCCTAACAGCTTTCGCGCGGCCTGGTGGCTGAGATCCTCGCGCAGCGTCGCGTACACGAGCCGATAGGCGAGCGTCCCTTGTTTTTCACCGGCCGCGCGGACGGCCAGGGCGAAGAGCGCCGAGCCCTGTTCCTTCCGCAGCTTGGTAAACCGCTTTCGCCACTCGGCGGCCTTGGCGGGCGGGTCTTGGTCGCCTTCTCGCGGCGCGTCCACTTCCGAGCCGACCAGCGGCACGACCAAGGTCAAGGGAGCGCGCGGCAGCGGCCAGCCGCGTGTGATCTCCGCCTCGTCGGCCAGGTCGTTGGTTTCACACCACGCGGCCAGTTCCTCAAGCTGGCCGGCGTATCGCGCCGCGAGTCTTGCGCTCGCCTCGGCGAGCGTCTCGGCCGGCGCCGGCCTCGCCGCCAGCGCGAGGATGCCGATGAGCGCCATCGGCAGCAGCCGACATCGAACATCCAGGCCGACGCGCGCCGGATGCCGCGGCGCCGAATGTTTCCTTTGCGGCCGCGCGCCGCGGGAATGACAGGGGAACATGGTAGCCTCCATGTTCAGCTTAGCATGCCCACGGCGTGAGAGAAACGGTCTTGCATCGCGTCCGCCCCAAGCCGACAATGGCGATGGACCCATGACAACTGACCAACAACCCCCCATATTTCGCGCGTGGCGGATGTGGCTTCGTTCCTCCAACGCGGCGGTGACGGCATGGCTTGGCCTCGCGCTGGCCACCGGCTGCAACCCCAAGGGCGCCGCGCCGCCCAAACCCCCCGCGCCGGCGAAAGTGGAGACGATCGCCCAGGAAGGGAAACTGAACACGATCGTGCTCACGGCCGAGGCCGAAAAGCGGCTGGGGATCGAGACGGCGCCGGTCGAGCGCCGCGCGATCGAACGGCGCAGGACGCTGAGTGGCGACGTGACGCTGCCCACCGGCGCGTCGATCATCGTTTCGGCGCCGTTCACCGGCACGTTGGAGCCGCCCAAGGAGGGCAAGCTGCCGTTGGTCGGTTCGCTGGTCCGGCGCGCGGAGCCCATGGCGCTGCTCGTGCCGCTGTTGTCGCCTGAGCGCGATCTACTCACCGCCGAGGGCCGCATGCGGCTCGATGAGTCGCGGGCCAACGCCGAGGGTCAGGTCGAGCAGGCCCAAGAGCAGGTCGATGCGGCCCAGATCGCACTGGATCGGGCGCAAAAACTCGAGCGGCGAGGGGCCGGCACCAAGCGCGCGGTCGACGAGGCGCAGGCGCTGTTGAATCTGGCCAGGAAGGCCCTCGACGCGGCAGAGATTCGCCGTAAGCTTCTGGGACGCGACCCAGCCGACGCCGCCAATCAAACGCTGACGCCGTTGGCGATCGAGGCGCCGCAGGACGGCGTGCTCAAGGCGTTGCTGGTCACCGAGGGGGAAGTCGTTCCCGCCGGATCGCCGTTGTTCGAGGTGCTCAATTACGCGAAGGTCTGGATCAAAGTACCGGTCTACGTGGGCGAAGAGGCCGAAATCGTCGCCGACCGGCCGGCCCGGGTGGGGAGCCTGGCCGAAGCTCCGGCGAGCGCGACGTACGAGGCCAAGCCCGTGCGGGCACCCCCTACCGCCACGGCCCTCGCGGCGACCGTCGACCTCTATTACGAACTCGACAACCCCGACCGCGCCTTCCGCCCAGGACAACGAGTCGGCGTGACGCTGGTGCTGGCCGGCGACGACAAAAACCTGGTCGTCCCTTGGTCGGCCGTCGTCCAAGACATTCAGGGCGGCTTTTGGGTTTACGAACGGATCTCACCCTTGACCTACGTTCGACAGCGTGTCGAGTTGATGTTCGTCGCCGGCGCCGACGCCGTGCTGGGACATGGTCCCTCGCCGGGAGCGGAGATCGTGACCGAGGGAGCGGCGGAATTGTTCGGGACGGAGTTTGGGTTTGGGAAATGAACTTATACGGTACGCGGCCTGCTTCGACACCAACCCGCGGCGCAAGCAAGGAGCGTAACCAGCGGCCTTGCTTGCGCCGCGGGTTGGTGTGCGGGAACGAGTAGGATGTTATCGATGACATGGCTTATTTCAAGTTCGCTGCGTCTCCGCGTCATCGTCCTGGCCGCGTCGATCGCGCTGATGGTCTTCGGCCTGCGGACGCTGCGCACGACGCCGCTCGACGTCTTCCCGGAGTTCGCTCCGCCCCTGGTCGAGATCCAGACCGAAGCGCCGGGCCTCTCGACCGAGGAAGTCGAGAGCCTGGTGACGATGCCGCTGGAGAACGTGCTCAACGGCACGCCCTGGCTGAAGACGCTCCGCTCGAAGAGCGTGCTGGGCCTGTCGAGCGTGGTGCTGATCTTCCAGCAGGGCACCGACCTGATCCGCGCGCGCCAGCTCGTGCAGGAGCGGCTGGCGACCGAGGCCGGCCGGCTGCCCGCCGTGGCCAGGCCGCCGGTGATGCTCTCGCCTTTGTCGTCGACCAGCCGGGTGATGAAAATCGGCGTCAGCTCGAACACGCTGTCGCAGATGGACTTGAGCGAGCTGGCCCGTTGGACGATCCGGCCGCACCTGATGGCGGTGCGCGGCGTGGCCAACGTGGCCATCTGGGGCCAGCGCGACCGGCAGTTCCAGGTGCTGGTCGATCCCGACCGCTTGCGGGCGAACGAGGTCTCGCTCGACGCGGTCCACAAGGCCGCCGCCAGCGCCACGTTGCCTGACAACGGCGGCTTCTTGGACAGCCCCAACCAGCGCTTGGCGATACGTCATCTATCGAGCATTCGCAGCACCGACGAGTTGGGCGGCGTGGTGGTCGATTTCAGGCAAGGCGCGCCGTTGCGGCTGCGCGACGTGGCGGACGTCGTCGAAAACTTCCCCGCCCCGATCGGCGACGCCGTGATCAACGACGGCCCGGGCTTGCTGTTGATCGTCGAAAAGCAGCCTTGGGGCAACACGCTCGAAGTGACGCACAACGTCGAAAAAGCGATCGAGGATCTCAAGCCGGGGCTGAAGGGGGTCGAGATCGACCCTACCATCTTTCGCCCCGCCACGTTCATTGAACGTTCGCTTCACAACCTTTCGCGCGCCATGCTCGTCGGCTGCGGGCTGGTGATCGTGATCCTGGCCGTGTTCCTTTTCGATTGGCGAACCGCGCTGATCAGCATCACCGCGATCCCGCTGTCGCTGGTGGCCGCCGCGCTGACGCTGCACTACGCCGGCGAAACCATGAACACCATGGTCCTGGCCGGGCTGGTGATCGCGCTGGGCGAGGTGGTGGACGACGCGATCATCGACGTCGAGAATATTCTGCGGCGGTTGCGGCTGAACCGAGCCCTCGTGCCGCCGGCCCCGGCGTTCAAGGTCGTGCTGGCCGCGTCGCTTGAAGTTCGCAGCGCCGTGGTCTTCGCCAGCCTGATTGTGATTCTGGTGTTCCTGCCGGTGCTGTTTCTCGACGGCCTGGCCGGCTCGTTCTTTCGGCCGCTGGCGGTGGCGTACATTCTGGCGATCAGCGCGTCGCTGTTGGTGGCGCTGACGGTCACGCCGGCCTTGTCGCTGATGCTGCTGCCCGGCGCGCCCGAGCGGCATCGCGACGCCCCCCTGGCCCGGCTGCTGAAGCGCGTTTACCGGGCCATCCTGCCGCCGCTGGTGGCCCGGCCGTTCTGGGCGATCGCGTGCATCGCCGTGATGTTCGCTCTGACCGGCTGGGCCGTGGCCGGGCTGGGCGAAGAGTTCTTGCCCAATTTCCAGGAGACCGATTTCCTGATGCACTTCGTCGAGAAGCCCGGCACCTCGCTCGACGCCATGCGGCGGATCACGATCAGGGCCAGCCGGGAATTGCGCGGAATCGAAGGTGTGCGCAACTTCGGCTCGCACATCGGCAGGGCCGAGGTGGCCGACGAGGTGGTCGGACCCAACTTCACCGAGCTTTGGATCAGCGTCGATGAAGGCGTTAACGTGCCCGAAACGATGGCCAAGGTCTCGCAGGCGATCGAGGGCTACCCAGGTCTCAAACGCGACGTGCTGACCTACCTCAAGGAGCGGATCAAGGAGGTACTCACCGGCGCCGGGGCCACGGTGGTCGTGCGGATTTACGGCTACGACATGGAAACGCTGCGGGAAAAGGCCGAACAGGCGCGGAAGAAAATGGCGCAGGTCGAAGGGGTGCGAAACCTGCAGGTCGAGTCGCAGGTGCTCGTGCCGCAGGTGCAGGTGCGGCTGTATCCCGAGGCGGCGGCGCGCTTCGGGCTTTCGCCCGGCCAGGTCCGCCGCGCCACGACGACGCTGGTTCGCGGGGTCAAGGCGGGCGAGGTCTACCGCGACCAGAAATCGTTTGACGTCGTGGTCTGGGGCGTGCCCGAGTTGCGCACCGACGTCAACGCGCTTCGGCGGCTGCCGATCGAGACGCCGTTGGGCGGCTACGTCCCCTTGGGCGACGTGGCCGAGGTGCAGGTCGTTCCCTCGCCCAACGAGATCAAGCGCGAGCACGCCTCGCGGCGGATCGACGTGACCTGCAACGTCCAGGGGCGCGACCTCGGCGCCGTGGCCAAGGAGGTCGAGAAGCAGGTCCGCACGCTCGAATTCGAGCACGGTTACCATCCCGAGTTCCTGGGCGAGTACGCGGCCCGCGAAGAATCGCGCCGCCGGCTGTACACCCTGGCCGCGCTTTCACTGCTGGGGATCGTGCTCCTGTTGCACGTCGATTTTCAGTCGCTACGGCTGACGCTGTTGGTGTTGCTGACGATCCCCTTCGCCCTGGTCGGCGGCGTGGCGGCCGCGGCGCTGTCCGGCGGCGTGCTTTCGCTCGGCTCGCTGGTCGGCTTCGTCACCGTGCTGGGAATCGCCGCCCGCAACGGCATCATGCTCGTCAGCCACTACCGGCACTTGGAGACGGAGGAGAGAGAACCGTTTGGCCTTGCGCTCGTGCTGCGCGGCGCCGAGGAGCGGCTCACGCCGATCTTGATGACGGCGCTGGCCACCGGGTTGGCGCTGGTGCCCTTGGTGGTGGCCGGCAACAAGCCGGGCCACGAGATCGAGTATCCGATGGCGGTCGTGATTCTTGGCGGGCTGATCACGTCGACCGCGCTCAACCTGTTCCTGCTGCCGCCCTTGTACGCGAAGTTCGGGCGAGGTGTGGTGCGGAATTCCAGCCTGCCGGCACAACACTAACCCGCAGCGCAAGCTCCACGGGTTCGCGGGGCGGCCCACGAACGGGTAGGGATCATTTTCCCGAAAAAAGCGCGCTCGTTGCGCAGCAACGAACGTGCAAAAAACAAAACGGCGGCGAAGCGACAAAAAACGACTTCCGAATACCCCATGACGTCTGAGCGAGCCGCGAAAGCGGCATCGAATTGCCGCGCCACCCTTCGCCTTACCCCACGCTCTTTTGGATCTTTTTGGGAGGGGTTTCGGCCCTGCGCCTGTGCGAGAACGGCGTCGGACACCGATAGCGTTATCCATCCGTCTTCGGCGCGAATTCGGCTCCCTGTCGAAAAGGATTGAGACGCCAATCGATCGCAGGTTCGGGGCGAGACGCCTGATGCACCCTCCGAAGCGCGTGATGTCACGCGGCCATTCTCCGTGCCTCGCGCCGCTACGTCCAACGATCGTCTCAACCGCGTAAAGCAGGTCCGAGGCGCTCCCCGTCCACGGACCACCGCGATTCAGGGCGCGGCGCGGGCCATTCACATGGACGCCCTCCAGCGCAGCTTCCGAAA